>NZ_JBFTKK010000009.1:0-180491 GCF_056395905.1 Arthrobacter sp. 05T444 | reverse complement strand
CGGCGAGGGCGAGCCGGCGGCGGGCTTCGCCGATGCTGATCCGGAGCCGGACCCGGAGGTATTCGGCGGTGTTCCGGCACCCGTCATCGGCAGGCACAGACCGCACCCGCGCCGGCCCCGGCGCTGTTCCCGGCGCCGCGGCTGCGGACATCGCTCCGGATCCGGAGACGTCCCCCGCGGTGTCGGTGCCGGTGCCCCAGCCGGTGGTCCAGCCTGTGGCTTTGGCCGCGGGTCCGGCGGCGTTAACCGCCTCGGTGCGGGTCCGTTCCACCGCGGCCGCGGCGAGCAGCTGAAGGTGCTCGGCCCGGCGGGAGAGCTCCTCGGTCAGGTCCGCGAAATCCGCCGCGTTACGGAAGGAGGTCAGAGCCAGTTCATCCGGCACGCTGTCGGCTGTGGTCTCCGCCAGCGCCAAGCACTGCCGGAGGCAGTCAAAAGCACCGCCGTTGGACGAAGAAGTGTCCGCAACGGCGGTGCTGGAAAGTTGGCCAGGGGCACAAGTCCCTGGATCCCGGACGCTGCGCAACGGATTGGTACGCGGGCCGGGCACTGCTGCCCGGCCCGCGTTACCAACGCTGCGTCCCCCAATGGCTTCCATATGAAAACTCTGCCAGAGGGGTCTGACAATTAAAGCGGGCGTCTAAAGCGGGCGCCTAAAGTCGGCGCCTAAAGCGGGCGCCGAACTTCAGTACCCAGCTTGGCTGAGGGGCTGGGCTGTTCGGCTAGTGCCTTTCAGGGTCCACGTTGGTGGCAGCCCCGGCCGGAGTGGCGCCGCCTTCATCGGACCAGTCCTGACCCGATGAGTCGTTCAATGCGGGGTCAGACTCAACGTCTGAAGTACCAAGGTTTACTGTCTCCGGGTGAGTACTGTGTGCGGGGACGTCCCCGCTGTCCAAAGTGTCGCCGTCGGGCGTGCCGCCTGAACCGGACGCGGCGCCGCCTGAGGAGTAGGTGCCGGACTTGGTGTCGCCCGATTTGGAAGCGTCGCGGTGCATGGCCGAGCTAAGCACTGTCCCGGCCCGACGCGCTGCTTCGGAGAGCTGGTCGCCCATGTCGGGTGCCTTTTCCTTCACAGCCTCGGTGGCCGCAGTGACCTTGTCCTGAACCGGTTTGCTGTCCCAAATGCTGGTGGCGCGGGCTTTGAGTTTGTCGTACGCTGCCCGGCCGGACCTGGATCCGAGAACGTAGCCTGCAGCAATTCCGGCGCCGAAGAGAAGTTTGGATTTCATGATGAACTCCTGCTCTTGAGAGGGATATGTACGATGTGGAAAGTTCAGCCTCTGAGGGAATCAGCTAAGAAAACGGCCCCGGGAAAGTGTCCCGGGGCCGTTTTCCAGCCAAGGTCCGACTAGCGGACGCTGCGGCGGGTGATCATGCCGTAGACCAGCAGGACGACGATTGCCCCGCCGATGGCCAGCAGCCACGTTGACAGCGAGAAGAACTCGTTGATTCCCACGCCGAAGAGCGCGCTGCCGATGAAGCCGCCGAGGATGGCTCCTACTACGCCAAGCAGAAGCGTGATGAAAATGCCGCCACCCTGTCGGCCGGGGAGGATCGCCTTAGCAATGGCTCCGGCAATGAGGCCCAGAATCAGAAATGCGAAAAAACCCATTTTTATCGTTCCTTCTTCTTCATAAAGGAGGCACCCGGTATGCCGGGTACGCTTCGTCCTTCTCCCCAATACTAAACATGCTTACTATTTTTCTGCCAGTCGGTTTGAGGAGAAACTCTCCTGCGGAGGGTTGTTCCCGCCGGCCTCAATGCCCTTGGACGTCTGAGTTCACGCCCGCCTCTGGCCCTTCATCCAGCGTCTCGATGGCCGTCAGATCTTCCTGGTCCAGGGTGAACCCGAAGACGTCGATATTCTCCTTCATGCGTTGCAGACTGGAGGACTTTGGGATGGCCACCAAGCCTTGGTGAACATGCCAGCGGAGCACTATCTGGCCCTCGGTTTTGCCGTGTTTTCTGGCGATTCTTGTCAGCACTGGCGCAGACAACAGGCCTGAACCTGCCCCGAGCGGGCTGTACGATTCGGTGACTATCCCGTGGTGCTCGTGATAGGCGCGGTCCGCAGAGCGCGTGACCGAGGGGTTGAGTTGGATCTGGTTCACTGCGGGAACCACATCAGTTGCCCACATGAGCTGTTCAAGGTGGGACGGTTTGAAATTCGACACGCCGATTGAACGGGCTTTGCCCTCATTCTGAAGCCGTTCAAAGGTCTTCCACGTCGAGATGAAATCGCCACGCCGGGGCAGCGGCCAATGGATGAGGAGCAGGTCCACGTAGTCCATGTTCAGCCGCCTGAGCGCGCCCTCCAGGCCTGCCACCGCCCTGTCCTCACCTTGGAATTCGCCGTCGAGCTTGGTGGTCACGAAGAGCTCGTCGCGGTCCAATCCACACCCGCGAATTCCCTCGCCCACCCCGGTTTCATTGCCGTATTTCACGGCGGTGTCGATATGCCGGTACCCGGCTTCCACGGCATGTACGACGGCGTCCGCCACCTCACGGTCGTTTAGCGGCCAGGTGCCAAGTCCAATCTGTGGTATCCGGTGGCCATCGTTCAGGTCGATTGCCGGTGAGAGTGCCATGCGCAAAGTCTTTCCTATGAGCAGCCGTTTGCACAGAGCCAATTGCGGTGCTCCGCTGCCAGAGCCGGTTGTTGCTACGATGAGCGCGAGGGGGCATATGGAGGTCTTGGCCAGGCGCCGCGCGATGACGGATGCGGCAATAGCGATGGCTGGTTTTCTTGTGGCCGGGAGTTGGCTTATGGCCACTTCGGCTGCGGATTCAGGATGGCTCTACGCGGCGCTGTCCGCTGGCGTCGCGGTGGTGGGAAACGCTGCCGTCTCAATCCTCAGGCGCAAGCCGCCAATGATCACTCCCGCAGATCGGGTCACGCTGGTCCGTGCTGTTCTGGCGGCATGCTGCGCAGCAATGGCCGTTCCCGCACTCTTCAGTGACCGCTTGCCCGGCGTCCCGTTCATCGTCATAGGCAGCGTGGCTTTCCTGCTTGATGCCGTGGATGGAGCAGTGGCGCGGCGTTTCGCCTGCGCATCCCCTGCAGGGGCACGACTGGACGTTCAAACAGATGCCGCCTTGGTTCTCGTACTGTCCGTCGCCGCAGTGGGAAGTTTCGGCCCGTGGGTCCTGGCTATCGGGCTGATGTGGTACGCCTTTATAGCGGCCGGCCGGCTCCGGCCTGCCCTCAGGGGAACGCTCGGCGTGAGCCGGCTCCGCAAGGTCATCGGCGCCTACCAGCCATTTGCGTTTCTGCTGGCGCTAACACCGGGCGTGCCCGCGGGGATCGGCGCCGCCGCCGTCATCCTTGCCCTCGTGACGCTGGTGGCCTCTTTCGGCCGAGACATCCTCGAGCTGGAGCGGACCCGCGGCAGGGATGTTGGCTTGGAGTCCGGACAAGAACTGGTGAACTGACCGCCTGCCTGAGATCGGCAGCCCTGAGTGAAGCTCTGGACTAAGCGGCAAGGCGCTGGTATCCCTTGGGTGTAGCGGGAACGAGAGAAATATGCGGCCAAGTTTCGTGGCCACACCCGATGGCACCCCGTCCAGCAAAGGATCCTGACCATGAGTGAAACGCCCGACGATTCCCAGCAGGATTCCACCCGGGACCCACAGGAGAATCCCTCGGAGGGATTTCCTTTCGACCCCACGCAGAACCCGCCCTTGGAGGATCCCGCAGTTCCTCCGCAGGATCCGCCGGGACCGCCTACGGGCCCCGACGGCGAACCCGACGATCCCGCCCTGGAGGACCCGCAGCGCCCTCCGGCTCGTTAGCGGTAGACGACGATAGCAGTGCATGCGGCCGCGCGGGAGTCCGACGCCGGCCCGGCCCGGCCCGGTCAGCGGCGCGGCCCACCGGTGAGCCAGCGCCAGCCCGTCACCAGGCATAGTCTTCGGGTGCGGTGCGGTGCCCCGGGAAGATGGCGTCCAGGCGCTTGAGTGCGTCACCGTTGAGCGTGACATCCAGGGCCCGGATGGCGGCGTCGAGCTGTTCCTGCGTGCGGGGGCCAACGATAGGGGCCGTCACCGCCGGTTGGTGCAGCAGCCAGGCGAGCGCCACGTCGCCGGGTTCGTGGCCCAGCTCTTCGGCGAAGTCCTCGTACTCCTGGATCTGGTCGGAGTGCTTTTTAAGTGTTTCCTGCGCGCGCCCCTCAAGGCGCCGTACGCCATCGCGCTCCTTCTTCAGCACGCCGCCGAGAAGGCCGCCGTGCAGGGGGGACCAGGGAATGATCCCGAGCCCGTATTGTTCGGCGGCGGGGATGACTTCAAGTTCCACATTCCGGGTCAGCAGGTTGTAGATGGACTGCTCGCTGACCAGGCCCGTGTAGTTGCGCCGGGCAGCGGTCTCCTGCGCCTGCGCAATATGCCAGCCGGCGAAGTTACTGCTTCCTGAATAGAGGATCTTGCCCTGCTGGACGGCCACCTCGATGCCCTGCCAGATCTCGTCCCAGGGAGTGTTCCGGTCCACGTGGTGGAACTGGTACACGTCGATGTAGTCGGTCTGTAGGCGCTTCAGGCTCGCGTCGAGGGCCCGGCGGATGTTGAGTGCCGAGAGTTTGGACTCGTTAGGGCGGTCTGTCATGGTTCCGTACAGCTTGGTGGCCAGGACGGTGCGTTCGCGCCGCTCGCCCCCTTGGGCGAACCACCGGCCGATGATCTCCTCTGTCCAGCCGCGATGACCGGTGCCGCCGTAAACATTGGCGGTGTCGAAGAAGTTGATGCCGGACTCCTGCGCGGAGTCCATCATCGAATGCGCTGCGGCCTCGTCGGTTTGAGGGCCGAAGTTCATGGTGCCGAGGCACAGGCGGGAGACTTTCAGGCCGGAGCGGCCCAGATGGGTGTACTGCATGGTCGTGGTCCTTAGGGCTAGAACTGGGAAAAGGCGGCGACGGCGGGATCCGCGCCCACCCGGGTACCGGCCTCCAGTGCATTGATTGATTCGACATCCGCGGCGCTCAGCGAGATGGACGCGGCGGCGAGGTTCTCACGCATACGAGCCGAGTCAGCGGACTTCGGAATCACAATGGTTCCCGCCGCGAGGTGCCAGGCCAGGATGATCTGCGCGGGCGTCGCGCCGCGGTCCTCGGCAAGGGCAGTGACGGCCTGGGCGTTCAGGTCGGCGCCTTGGCCGAGGGGGCTATAGGCCTCGACGGCAATGCCGTGGGAGCGGCTCTTCTCGGCCAGAACCGACTGCTGGAACGTGGGATGAAGCTCGACCTGGTTCACGGCCGGAACGATGCCGGCCTTGGCCAAGAGCGTATCCAGGTGGTCCTCCAGGAAGTTCGACACGCCGATGGCACGGATATTGCCTTCAACGTAGAGCGCCTCCATGGTTCGCCACGCTTCCGTGAACAGGCCTTGCGACGGCACAGGCCAATGGATGAGGTAAAGATCAATGACGTCCAGGCCGAGTGCTTTGCGGCTGTTTTCAAAGGCTTCGGCAGCAGAGCCCTGTTCGCCGTTCCGAAGCTTGGTAGTGATGAAGAGTTCCTTGCGGGGGATCCCTGAAGCCGCGATGGCCGCTCCGACGCCTTCTTCGTTGCGGTAAGCGGCCGCCGTGTCGATGTGCCGGTAGCCGGCCTCGAGGGCGTCTTCCACGATCCGCTGGGTCTCTGCCGGCGGCACCTGGAAGACACCGAACCCCAGCTGGGGGATGGTGACGCCGTTGTTCAGCGTGACCCCTGGTATTTCGAGGCTCTGAGCGGCAGGGGTG
The DNA here is from genome assembly GCF_056395905.1 of Arthrobacter sp. 05T444. NCBI lineage: Bacteria > Bacillati > Actinomycetota > Actinomycetes > Micrococcales > Micrococcaceae > Arthrobacter > Arthrobacter sp. 05T444. Next base: position 174,763 of record NZ_JBFTKK010000009.1, on the reverse strand, counting down.
GTGGATTCGGGTGTCTGGGACATGGCTGTTCTCCTGGGTATTTTCGGAATCTGCGTATGTACAGAATCGGAAGGCTCTTCATCGAGCCTATGCATCAGGGCCGCCGCCGTCAGCAGATGTGCCTGTCCCTGTTTTTCCTAGGACTGGCAGTCCTACCTTCGTTGTAGAAAGCACCGCCCTGGCAAGTGCAGAATGGAGGGCATGGGTCAGAGCGCTGAGTTTGGAAAATTCCTCAAGGCAATGCGGTCGCGGTTGAAGCCGGAAGACGCCGGCATAGCCGACGGGTCCAGCGCGAGGCGGGTGCCGGGGCTCCGACGCGAAGAAATCGCGCGGCTCGCAGACGTCAGCACCGACTACTACACGCGGCTCGAGCAGGGCAGGAACATCCACCCGTCACGGGCCGTGCTGGATTCAGTAGCCAGGGCGCTCAAGCTCGACGCCGGCGAGCAGGCGCACATGATGGATCTCCTGGAGCACTGTGCTGAATCCGCCCGTTCTCCCGTTCCGGCCCAGGGCGTGCGTCCCGCAGTGCGCCAGCTTCTGGAGGCCGTGGGCGACGTTCCCGCCCTTGTCCTTGGCCGGCGCACGGATGTGCTCGCCGGCAACCGGCTGGCATTCCTGCTGTTTGCGGATTTCCCGGAGCTGCCGCCGGGCGAGCGGAACCTGACGCGCTGGCTCATCCTGGATCCACGGGCGCGTGAACTCTTCCGCGACTGGAAGACGGTGGCCGCCGAGGCGGCAGGCGCGCTGCGCGTCGACGTCGGCCGGCATCCCAGCGACGCCCAGGCCAACCAGCTGGTGGGGGAGCTGGCGGTGCACAGCGAGCACTTCCGGCAATGGTGGGCGGGGCACCGGGTTGCCACCCGGTCGGCCGGCAGCGTGCGGCTCCACCATCCCGCCGTCGGGGACCTTGAACTGAACTTTGAAAACCTGATCCTTCGGGACGATCCTGACCAGGTGCTCCGGGTGTTCTCAGCGAAGCCGGGCTCCCCGTCCGCCGACGCGCTGGCCCTGCTCGGCAGCCTGGGCGCCCGCGCAGAGGGGGAAATTGCGACGGCGGAGGACGCTTCCACCGCTGCCGAACCGCAGCCGTCAGGTGCTCCGGGCGACCGCCCCGCCGCAATGAGGGCAGCCGAACAGCCGTAGGGCGCCAGAGCGTTGTGCTGCTGCCCAGCCCACCGGAGGGATTCTAGCCATCCGCCCATTGGGTCTGTGCTGCCGCCTTTCTAGCCTTGGAGGAGAACTTCTTCGACCACCAAGGATGACATTCAACGATGAAACGCATCGCACTGCTCAGGGAACGCCACGCGCCGTCCGCATCGACAGGAACCCACTGCCCCGCATCGGGCCTGTGGACCCCGGATGAGTCGCCGCAGGAAACCCACACGTTCTTTGAAGGCCAGGTCCTTCCCGCTTTCCAGGGTGCACCCACCGTATGGCGCCGCCGGTCCGTAGGCCAGGAATCATGATGCGCGAGGCGGGGCTGCCCCAACGTCCCGCCACGGCCGCCGCACGGCTTGCGCCGAACCGGTGGGCGGAATTGGCGCCCGGCGAAGCGGTGTGGGTCGAAAGCGACGGCTACGGCTTCGATGCCGCACACGTGGACGAAGTCTCCGAGCACCACGAGATGCTCTGGGTGGAGTTTGCCGGACGGGGCCGCCGCCTCTTGTGCGGCGGCGACGCCGTCCAGGTGTGGACCAGGGACTGAAACAGCAGCTAAACCGCCTGGGCTGGCGGCTGGGGTCAGCGCTCCAGCCGGAAGCCGAGCTTGATGGTGACCTGCCAGTCGGCGACCTTGCCGTTGTCGAGGTGGCCGCGGATCTCCTTGACCTCGAACCAGTCAAGGTTCCGCAGTGTCTTCGAGGCCTCGGCTATTCCGTTGCGGACGGCATCGTCCACGCCTTCGTTCGAAGTCCCGACAATTTCAGAAATGCTGTAAGTGTGATTAGACAACTTCGCTCCTCGTGATCGCCATCGATACCCGGCTGCGGGCCGTTCCTGCAGAGTATCGGAAGGAGCGTCCCGGAACTAGGTTTCCAGGGGGTCAGGCTTCCAGGACGTAGCTCCTGAGGTCGTCAAGGGTCTGCTGCATATGGGCGTCCATGGCATCCCGTGCCCGCAACGGATCGCGGGCGGCCAGGGCCTCGTAAATGTTCTGGTGGTGGCCGATTGCGTGTTCCTGGATCTGCGGCACCTCGGAAGTTTCCGTGCGCCGCTTCTCCAGCACGCGGTGCAACGGCTCGAACAGGACCGCCACAAAGACGTTCTCGGAGGCATGAAGTATCAGGTCGTGGAAGGCGAGGTCGGCCGCCACGAACCGGGCAAGGTCGTTGGCATGGTGGGCTTCGCGCATGTCCTCAACGCGGCCGCGGAGTTCCTCCAGCTCGGCATCGGTGATGCGCTGCGCAGCCAGTTCGCAGGCACCAGTTTCCAGCATCCTGCGCAGCTCGATGAGCTGGATCGCCGCCGCGGGTCCGTTCTGCCCCTCGGAGGCTGCACGGAGCACGGCTTCCAGTGACGACCAGCGGTTCAGCGGGTTCACGAACGTTCCGCGGCCGCGTTCCACGCTGAGGATGCGCTGGGCCTCGAGGGTCTTCATGGCCTCGCGGACCGTCATTCTGCTGACCTCGTGGCGTGCGCTGAGCTCCAGCTCACCGGGGACGCTCGCGCCGGGCGGAAATTCCCCGGCAATAATGCGGTCCAGGAGCTCGTCAGCTACGACTCCCACCAGTGATTTGCGTGCCATTTTCCCCGTTCAGCGTTTCTCGCCCCATATGCCTGACAAGTCTACTTGCGCACGTCCTGTGCGTTATGCCACACTAGCAGTCAAACGACAGATGTCTGACATCTGACAAAGTTCTGTTCGCAATATAGTTTCGACACAACGGAGTGCACTGTGCCCCTAGAAGCAGACATCCTGGCCGCCTACCCCGCGGAGCTCCAGATCCCCGCCCGGCAGGTAGCCAGCGCCCTGGCCGCCTCCGTTGCGGCGTCCCCGCGTGTGCTGGTGGTCCTCGACGACGACCCCACCGGAACGCAGTCGGTTTCCGATCTCCCCGTGCTCACCCGCTGGGAAGTCGAGGACTTCACCTGGGCCTTCACTCAGGGTAAGGCCGCAGTGTACGTGCTCACCAACACCCGAAGCTTGGATCCGGCGGAAGCCGCGGCACGAAACGAAGAGATTGTGCGCAATGCCCTTGCTGCCGCGCATGCGGGCGCAACTGACGGCGAGGCAGCAGTCCGGCTCGGATTCGTCAGCCGCAGCGACTCGACGCTGCGCGGGCACTTTCCGCTCGAACCCGACGTCATCGCCGCCACTGTCGCCGCCGAGAGCGGCGAGGAAACGGACGGCGTCGTGATTGTTCCTGCCTTCCCCGACGCCGGACGCGTCACCATCGGCGGCATCCACTACATGCGCGGAACCGGAAACGACGCCGGCCAGCTCACCCCGGTTGCGGAGACCGAGTTCGCCAAGGATGCGACATTCGGGTTCGCCAACTCCGAAATGGCAAAGTACGTGGAAGAGAAGTCGCAGGGCCGCTTTGCCGCGGACTCTGTGATCGTGCTCGACCTCAACATCATCCGCGCGGGCGCCGCCGGCAATGGCGACGCCGGCGACCCGGACGTGTCCGCCAAGGCCATTGCCGACGCGATTGAGCCGGCCACCGCCTCAACCCCGATCGTGGCGGACATCGTCACCGAAAACGACCTCCGTGCCCTCGCCCTCGGCTTGGAAGAGGCCGAACACCGCGGCAAGAAGCTCCTGTACCGCGTGGGTCCGCCCTTTGTCCGTGCCCGGATCGGGCAGGAGATCCGGAGCGAGCTCAGCGGTGAGGAAGCCTACGCCGGCAACGTCCCCTCCGAGGCCGGCGGCCTGATCGTCGTCGGTTCGCACGTGGGCGTGACAACGCGGCAGCTGAAGGTGCTGACCGACCAGCACAGCGCGGCCCGCATTGTGGAGATCGACGTCGAGAAGCTGCTGGGGGACGGCGCCGACACCTACCTCGACGAGACGGTGGACGCCGTCGTTGAGGCCCTTCACAGCGGCGACGTCATCGTCCACACGAGCCGCCTGCTTATCAAGACTGACGACCCGGCCGAAAGCCTCCGGATCGCGCGTACTGTCTCTGCCGCCGTCGTCGCCGTGGTCAACCGGACGCTCAAGACCTTCCCGCCGCGGTTCGTCATCGCCAAGGGCGGCATCACGTCCTCCGACGTGGCTGCCCATGGACTGGAAATCCGGCACGCGATAGTCCGCGGGCCGATGCTGCCGGGCATCGTCAGCCTCTGGGAACCGGTGGACGGCCCCGCCAAGGGAATTCCGTACATCGTGTTTGCCGGCAACGTGGGCGACGACGAATCCCTGGCCCAGGTCACCCGCAAGCTCAGCAACACTTTCTAGCCAATTCAATGGAGAACACCATGACCTCGACCTACAAAGTCACCGTCCTCGGCCTCGGCGCCATGGGCCTGCCGATGGCCACCCGCCTCGCCAGCCAGCTCACCGTCCACGGGTTCGACATCGCCGAACCCCGCCTGCGCCTGGCCGAGGAGTCCGGCGTGCGCACCTTTGCCTCGGCGCGCGAGGCCGCCGAGGACACTGACGCCCTGCTGCTGGCCGTCCGCAACAGCGAGCAGCTCAACGACGTCCTGTTCGGTGAGAACGGCGTAGCGTCCGTGCTTAAGAAGGGCGCCGTCGTCATCCTGACCAGCACCGTCGGTACCGAAGCGATCCCGGCCACCGTCAGCCGCTTGGCGGCATACGGTGTGGCGCTTATCGACGCACCGCTGTCCGGCGGTCCCAAGCGGGCCGGTGAAGGGGACCTGCTGATCGTCGTCGGCGCCGAGCCCGCCGCGCTCGAGTCGGCTCGTCCCGTCCTGGAACTGCTCGCCTCCACCCTGACCGTTGTGGGCGACAAGCCCGGCGACGGCCAGGCCCTGAAGACCGTCAACCAGCTCCTCTGCGGAATCCACATCGCAGCCGCCGCCGAGGCGATGGCGCTGGCCGACGCCCTGGGCCTGGACCAGGCGAAGACCCTCGCCGCCCTCGAAGCCGGTGCCGCCGGTTCCTTCATGCTTTCCAACCGCGGCCCGCGCATCCTGGAGGCCTACAGCGAGGATGGCGCCGAGGTGCTCAGCCGTCTGGACATCTTCGTCAAGGACATGGGCATCGTCGGCAAGGCAACCCGTGCGGCTGGCCTCGCCACCCCGGTTGCCGCCGCCGCCGAACAGCTCTACCTGCTGGGCCAGGCGCACGGCCTCGCTGCTGCCGATGATTCCGCGGTCATCAAGGTTGTGGCTCCCACCAAGCGCACCGCCGCACTCTGATGCGCGCGAGGCTCGACGAGCTTGTAAGCTCTGCTCTCCAGCAGGGCGCGGCTGTACCCGCCTTCACGTGCTACGACTTCACCACCGCGATGGCGGTAGTCGGCGCAGCCGAGGAGACGGGCCGCGGCGTCATTCTGCTCGTGGCGCCCAAGACTGCAGCCACCGCGAACGGACTGAGGCTCATCTCAGCGCTCCGGGGCCTGGCCGACGCCGCGTCGGTGCCTGTCGCCGTGCAGTTGGACCATGCCTCAGACCGCCAGGTCATCGTTGCGGCGGTTGTGGCCGGGGCGGATTCCGTCCTCGTGGATGGCTCGTCCCTGCCGTACGAGGAGAACATCGCGCTGGTTCGCGAAGTGCGGGCAGCCCTGGACGCACAGGGGAACGCCGACGTCGTGATCGAAGCGGAGCTGGGGGGACTCGCCGGTGATGAGGACCGGGCGTTCGGCGCCGATTCGGACGCAGATGCGTCCGGCAGCGAGGTGGCCGGCCTCACCGACTCCGCACAGGTGGAGGACTTTGTGGCCCGGACCGGCGCCCAGCTGCTCGCCGTGGCGGTGGGCAACGTCCATGGAAAGTACAAAGGCAAGCCCGAACTGCGCTGGGATGTCCTGCAGGACATCGCCGTGCGCACGCGCATCCCTCTGGTGCTCCACGGAGCATCCGGAATTCCGGCCGGGGAACTGGCCAAGGCCCCGGCCATGAACGTGGGCAAGGTGAACTTCAACACCGAGCTCCGGACCGGCGTTCTTGAAACGCTGGAGACACAAACTGCTGCGCACCGGGCAGACGGCGAGAACCTCCAGGGTCTCCTGGCCCGCTGGAACGACTCCGCCAAGGACTTCGCGACGTCGGCCCTGGCCATGTTGAGCCGCTGAAATACGTTTGAGCTGACGCCTCGAAGCACAGGGGGAGGGGAGGCTAGGATCGAGCCATGATCCCGGCCTCCCTCGTCTTTGCACTCGTCGCGGCACTCCTGCACGTCTATATCTTCACGATGGAGTCGCTCACCTGGGCCCGGCCGGCCACGTGGAAGCGCTTCGGGGTCGCATCGCAGGCCGATGCCGAGACCACGAAACCACTCGCGTACAACCAGGGCTTCTACAACCTGTTCCTCGCACTCGGCGCCTTCGCCGGGATCGCGGCAGTGCTATTCGGCCAGCCTCGCGTGGGCTGGACGCTCATCTTCAGCAGCTGCGGTTCGATGTTCCTCGCCTCCGCCGTCCTGGCCTTGAGCGGCAGGAAGTACCTCCGCGCCGCCGCGACGCAGGGCACTGCGCCGTTGCTCGCCGTCGTGGTTGGCGTCCTGGCGGTGCTGGCCGGCTAGCTTCGTGGCGGCTCAGCGCCGCTCAGGCGCCGCCGCCCCACAGCGCCTTGCGCAGCAGTGCCTTGAGCTGTGCGGCTTCGTCATCTGCCAGCCCAGACAGCGCTTCGGACTCCGCCCGGCCGGCGGCCTCGGCGGCCTGCGCCTGCAGCCGGCTCCCCGCCGCTGTGGCGGTGACCGTCTTAGCCCGGCGGTCCTGCTTGCCGGGGGCCCGCACCACAAGTCGGCGCTTTTCCAGCTCGTCCACAAGCGCCACGATTTGGCTCGGGTCAAGGCTGAGGAAGTCGGCCAGTTCACGCTGCGTGGGCTCGAGGCCGCTGTTGGCAAGGATCAGCACGGAGTACGAGCGCTCCTTGAGGTCGAACTCCGCCAGCGCCCGGTTGTTCAGCACCGACCCCGCCGCGTGCAGCTTGGCGAGCAGGAAGCCCAGGTCCTGACTGATGGACGCCGCGACGAGCGTGTCTGCCGGCTCTGTCTGCTGCCCGCCCTGTGTCTCGATGCTCATGCCCACCTCCGATAGTTCTCAAAATAAATCGTTGACTTTTTCAACTATCCATATTTTCATGGATACAGAACAGCATCGCATGCCGGACGGCAGGATGCACGGTCAGCTAGCAAGGGAGCAGCGATGAGCCTGTCAGGAAAAGTAGCAATCGTCACGGGAAGCGGCCGCGGACTGGGCCTCGCCTATGCGAGGGAACTCGCCCGCCAGGGTGCCGCCGTCGTCATTAACGACGTCGACGGGGACGTCGCCGGCGAAGCCGTCAGGACCATCGAGGCCGACGGCGGCCGCGCAGTGGCCGCCGTCGCTCCCGTGGGCAGCACGGAGGCCGCCAAACTGCTGGTGCAGACAGCCGTCGACGCTTTCGGCCGGCTGGACATCCTGGTCACCAACGCCGGAATCCTGCGGGACAAGTCCCTGCTGAAGATGACAGATGAGGATTTCGACCTTGTCATCAACGTCCACCTGCGCGGCACCTTCACCTGCGTCCGGGAAGCGTTCGGTTACTTCAAGGAGAACGGCATCGCGGGCCGGATCATCACGATCGGTTCGCCCACGGGGCAGCGCGGCAACTTCGGCCAGACCAACTACGCCGCAGCCAAGGCGGGCATCGTGGGCATGGTCCGCACCTGGGCGCTGGAAATGAAGAAGGCGGGCGTGACCGCCAACGCCGTCATCCCGGTGGCTGCCACTGCCATGACCAAGACAGTCCCGTACTTCCAGAAAGCAGTGGAAGCGGACGAGCGCAGCGAGTCCATGCCGGCGTTCTTCCGCCGCGAGCTCGGCTTCGGAACGGCCGACGACGTCTCCGGACTGGTCGCGTTCCTCGCCTCCGATGAGGCGGCGGGCATCACCGGCCAGGCGATCGGCGCCGGCGGCGACCGCCTGCAGGTGTGGACGCACCCGGAAGCCGCGGCAACTGAGTACCGTGAGGGCGGCTGGGGATACCAGGACCTCGTGGAGAACTTCAGCTCGCTCTTTGGGGACAAGCTGCAGAGCGTGGGCGAGGAATTCCTGCCGCTGCCCGAAGGCCTGAAGCCCGACACACGTCCTGCCCAGAACCAGGCAGCGGCTGCGAAGGTCGGCTAGCCGTGGCTGCAAACCGCTACGAGCTCGGCATTGACGCGGCCAAGCTGGACGCGATCGACATGCACGTCCACCTCGAAGTGGACGGCCACGGCCACGAATCGCTGCCGCCGGCCCTGACCGAGGCCTCCGCGAAGTACTTCAAGTCCGAGGACCGCAGCCCGTCGCTGGACCGCATCGCCGAGGTGTACCGGGAGCTGAACATGGCCGCCGTCGTGTTCACCGTGGACGCCAGCACCCAGCTCAAGCACGAGCCCAACAGCATCGAGGACCTCATCGCCGGGGCCGCCCGGAACAACGACGTCCTCATCCCGTTCGGCAGTGTCGATCCCCGCACAGGCGCCGAGGCCATCCAGGGCGCCAAGCGCCAGGCCATCGACCTGGGCGCCCGCGGCTTCAAATTCCATCCCAGCCTGCAGGGCTTCGACCCCTCCAATGAACAGTTTTACCCCCTGTGGGAGGCTCTCCAGGAACTGGGCCTGCCGGCCATCTTCCACACCGGGCAAAACGGCATGGGCGCCGGGCTGCCCGGCGGTTACGGCATCAAGCTGGCGTATTCCAACCCGCTCCTGCTGGATGCCGTGGCAGCGGACTTCCCGGAACTGCAGATCATCATGGCTCACCCGTCCGTGCCGTGGCAGGACGAGGCCAATTCGATCGCCACGCACAAAGCCAACGTGTTCATCGACCTGTCCGGATGGTCACCGAAGTACTTCCCGGAGTCGCTGGTGCGCATGTCCAATTCGGTGCTGCAGGACAAGGTCCTGTTCGGCACTGACTTCCCGCTCATCACGCCGCAAAAATGGCTCGGTGCCTTCGCGGACCTGCCCCTGAAGGACGAGGTCCGGCCCAAAATCCTCAAGCACAATGCAGTGCGCCTGCTCGGATTGGGAGCCTGAGATGAGCCTGGATACCGGCCTGGCCCCGGGGCATAGGGCCGTGGTGGAGGAACGCCTCTACGGTGTCTGCGACTATTACGACGCCGAGTCCCTCCTCAGCGACGACGAGCGCCGCGTGCTGGGACGCCTGCGGAGCTTCCTCGATGAGAAAGCCCGGCCGCTCCTGGCGGAGTACTGGGAGCGCGGGGAATTCCCGCAGCAGCTCGCACAGCCGCTGGCTGACCTGGACCTCATGGAACCAGCGGAACTCACAGGCGCCGGCCCGGACCGCAGCCCCGCCCGGGGCATCTACCACGGCTTCCGGATCTTCGAGCTGGCCCGCACGGACGCGTCGCTGGCCACTTGGTACACCGCGCAAGCCGGACTGTTCCGCACAGCCGTCCGCGTGGGGGCCTCGGCGGAGCAGCAGGCTGAATGGATGCCGAAAGTCATCGACTTCTCGCTCAAGGGCGTCTTCTCGCTGACCGAACCGGAGTCCGGCTCCGACATTGCAGGCGGGCTTTTAACAACGGCCCGGCGCGAGGGGGATTCCTGGGTCCTGGACGGCGCCAAGCGCTGGATCGGAGGCGCCGCGACGGCGGACGTCCTTGCGGTGTTCGCCCGCGACGTGGCCGACGGGCAGGTCAAGGCCTTCCTGGTTGACCGTGAAGCCGATGGCGTGACGCTGGAGAAAATCCACGGCAAGACGGCATTGCGGATGATGCAGAACGCCCACACCACCCTTGAGGGCGTCCGCGTGCCGGAATCCATGCGGCTGCACAGCGTGAACTCCTTCAGGGATGTGGCCGCGATGCTCCGGGCCATGCGTTCGGACGTCGCCTGGATCGCCGCCGGCATCCAGGCCGGTGCCTTCGAGGCTGCTTTGCGGTATGTCACGGAGCGCCGGCAGTTCGGCCGGCCGCTGGGATCCTTCCAGCTGGTCCAGGAAAAGCTGGCCCGGATGCTCGGCAACGTCACGTCCTCTCTGTCCCTGGTGGTCCGGCTGACCGAACAGCAGGCGCGGGGCATCTACCGCGACCAGGACTCCGCCCTGGCCAAGATGCAGACGTCCCTGCTGATGCGGGAAACCGTGGCCCTAGCCCGCGAAGTGGTTGGTGGCAACGGCATCACCCTGGCCTCTGACGTCGCACGGTTCCATGCCGACGCCGAAGCCGTCTACTCCTACGAAGGCACCCACGAAATCAACGCCCTGATCGTTGGCCGCGCCCTCACAGGCGAAAGCGCCTTCACCCGCTAAGCCGTACGAACTGAACGTACTGAACCGGACGACAACTGAACTCCACAACGGCAGCGCCGTGCCGCCGTCGTACTTCCGCAATCCCAAAAACCGCCACAGGAGGCACAAATGCCCAATCTCGTCGTCGACTTCGACAAACTGCTCACCCTCGCCGGAACCGACCTCGGCGTGACCGAATACCGCGAAATCACCCAGGAACAGATCAACAAATTCGCCGATGCCACCGGTGACGACCAGTGGATCCACGTGGACGCCGAACGAGCCAAAGACGGCCCGTTCGGCGCCGCGATCGCGCACGGTTTCCTCACGCTTTCGCTCATTATCCCGTTCTGGGGAGAGCTGTTCGACGTCGACGGCGTCACCACGAAGGTCAACTATGGCCTGGACAAGGTCCGCTTCACCTCACCGGTGAAGGTCGGTTCGCGGATCCGCATGCAGGCCACCATCGCCGAGGTAAGCGAGGTCAAGGGCGGCGCCCAGATCAAGGTATCCAACACCATCGAAATCGAAGGCCAGGAACGCCCCGCCGTCGTAGCTGAGTTCCTCGCCCGCTTCTACAAGTAGGCCGCTTCCACAAGTAGCCCGCTGCTACGAGCAGTCCCGCTTCTGGAGGCAGCCCGCGTCAAGGACGAAGCGCCGCCTCCACCCCCTTCCACCCACCCCTCTGCTTTAAGGAACAACGATGTCCCAAATATCGCAGCTTCAGGCCATGGACACTGCCAGCCGGCGCAAAGAGGCGCGCACCGTCATTGCCTCCAGCTACCTGGGCAGCACCATCGAGTACTACGACTTTCTCCTCTACGCCACAGCTGCGGCCGTGGTCTTTCCCAAGGTCTTCTTCTCCGGCATGGACGACTGGGTGGGTGTGGTGGCGGCGTACGGAACGTTCGCTGCCGGCTACGTGGCTCGACCGCTGGGCGGCATCATTTTCGGCCACTTCGGGGACAAAATGGGCCGAAAGGGCATGCTGATCATCTCCATGCTGGTCATGGGCCTGGCCTCCACGCTGATCGGGCTGGTTCCAGGCGCCTCCGTGGCTGGCCCGTGGGGCGCCGTAATGCTCGTAATCCTGCGCGTCTTCCAGGGCATCGCGGTAGGCGGCGAATGGGGCGGCGCTGCCCTGATGGCCTTGGAGCATTCCGAATCGGGCAAACGCGGCTTTGCCGCTTCCTTCGTCAATGCCGGCGCTCCGACCGGTGCCGTCCTCGGCACGTTCATCATGGGTGCTTTCTCCTCGCTGCCCAACGACCAGTTCCTTGCCTGGGGCTGGCGAGTGCCGTTCCTGCTGTCTTTCGTGCTGCTCGGCGTGGGCATGTTCGTCCGGCTCAAGGTGTCCGAGAGCCCCATCTTCAAGGCGGCCCTTGAACAGGAACGGCTTGAACAGGGGAAACACGCAACGGCCGCGGCCAAGCAGGGGATTCCGCTGCTCCAGGTCATCCGCAAGCCCAAGACCCTGATCTTCACCATGCTCGCGGGCGCAGCCGGTTTCGCGCTGCAGGTAGTCCTGGCCACGTTCGCCGTCACGTTCGCGGTTTCCAAGGGCGCCGACAGGCAGGGCGTGCTGTATGCCTACGCGGCGGCCTCACTCATCTCCATCGCGTTCGTTGTGATGGGCGGACGGCTCTCGGACAAACTGGGGCGGCGGCCTGTCATGATCGGCGGGCTGGTGCTCTTTATCCTTTACCTGGTGCCGATGTTCCAGCTGCTGTCCTCCAACAACATCGCGCTGATCTTCGTTGCCTTCACCGTGGGCCTCATGATCCACTCCACGCTGTTCGGCCCGCTCGCTGCGTTTGTCTCCGAACAGTTCGGCACCACGTCCCGCTACACCGGTGCGTCGCTGGGCTACCAGCTCGCCACGCTCCTGGGCGCAGGGTTCACGCCGGGCATCGTGGCGCAGATTTTCAAGGACTCGGGCCAAAACACGGCTTCGGTGGTTTGGTACCTCGCCATCATGTCGGTTGTTTCCATCGTCTTCATCCTGCTCACCAAAGAACCGAAGAACAACGATCTGCAGACCGTGAAGCTCTGACCCGCCTCCGCAGGACTACCTTGAGATAAGAAAGGACCAACGATGGAGAATTCAGGCATCGGTTCGTGGCTGCGACGGCGCAGCCCGAAGTCCGGCACCAAGACCGCCCTCATTTCCGGGGACCATGAACTCAGCTACGAGCAGTTGGCCGAACGAGCCGACCGGCTCGCGAACGCCCTGCGGGACCGGGGCGTGGCCCAGGGGGACAGGGTTGGTTACCTCGGCGAGAACCATCCAGCTTTCCTGGAAACGCTCTTCGCCTGTGGCCTTTTGGGTGCCATCTTTGTTCCGCTCAACACCCGGCTGGCGCCTCCGGAAATCCAGTATCAGCTTCAGGACTGCGCAGCCGGGGTCCTGATTTACGCCGAAAGCCTCAGCGACCTCGCCGCCCGCGGCGCCGCCGGGACGGCGGTGGGCAGGCTCATCGCCGTCGACGACTCCGGGGACGGCTCAACTGGGGGCGGCCCAACCGCCGCCGACCGTCCCGGTGATTCCGCACCGGCCACCGACCAAACCACTTCCGGCGGGAAGAGCCGGGCTGCCGGGCAGCCGGCGCGGGAGGAGTACCGCGACGTCGTGGCTTCCGGTGCGGCGCAGCCCCTTGATGAGGCCGTCGGCCTGGATGACGGTGCCATGATCCTCTACACCTCCGGCACTACGGGTCGTCCCAAGGGTGCCCTGCTCACCCACGGCAACATCACGTGGAACTGCATCAACGTCATTGTGGACTTTGACTTCTCATCCGCCGACGTGGCCCTGATGATTTCACCGATGTTCCACGTGGCATCCCTGGACATGGGTGTGCTTCCCACCCTTCTCAAAGGCGGGACAGTAATCCTGGAAGCCAAATTTGATCCCCAACGGGTCCTGCAGCTCATCGGACAGCACAGGGTCAGCACCATCAGCGGCGTTCCCACCACGTACCAGCTGCTCTGCGAGCATCCGGACTGGGCGACGGCGGACATCAGCTCGCTGAACAAGCTCACCTGCGGCGGTTCCGCGGTACCCCTTCGCGTGCTGGAGGCCTACGAAGCGCGGGGACTCAGGTTCTCCAACGGCTATGGCATGACTGAAACGGCGCCGGGGGCCACGACCCTCCCGGTGTCCCGGTCCCGGGACAAGGCTGGCTCCTCAGGCCTGCCGCATTTCTTCACCGACATCCGGATTGCGGACCCGCTCGGGAATCCCTCTCCGGCCGGAACAGTCGGGGAAATCCAGATCAAGGGACCGAACGTCATCCATGAATACTGGAACCGTCCCGAAGAATCGGCAGCCTCCTACGCCGACGGCGGGTGGTTCAAATCCGGCGACATGGGGTACAGGGATCCGGACGGTTTTGTCTTTGTCTCTGACCGGCTCAAGGACATGATCATCTCTGGCGGTGAGAACATCTACCCGGCGGAAGTGGAGCAGGCCATCATCGAACTTGAGGCCGTCGGAAGCGTAGCTGTCATCGGTGTGCCCGACGACAAATGGGGAGAGGTGCCCCGCGCGGTGATCCTGCTTCGCGAGGGCGCGGACCTGAGCGAACAGCAGCTCCGCGAGTATCTGGACGGCCGGCTCGCCCGGTACAAGATCCCCAAGTCGGTGATGTTCGTCAGCGAAATGCCCAGGACCGCCAGCGGCAAGATCAGGAAGGCCGAGCTGCGCCAGATGTCCAGCCAAGCCTGACCCTGCTGGCAACCGCCTTGGACCGGGCGGAGAATGGACGGTACCAAGACATTCGCCAGTTCCGCGTTTGTAAGGGGCGCCATGGAGGAATCACTGCGTCGGCCGGGGTCCGTTGCCGGTACAGCCGCGCCGGAGCGCGACCAGGCCATCGACTTGGCGCGGTTCGCATGCCTCACCCTTGTGGTGGTGGGACACTGCATGATGACCAGCCCGGTGCTGCACCCCGACGGCACGGTCACCACAGTCAACACCCTCGCGGAACAGGACTGGTTCGAACCCGTTATCTGGATCTTCATGGTGATGCCGCTCTTCTTTGTGGCCGGCGGCATCACCGGGCTGCAGTCATGGCGGCGCACGCAGGCCCGCGGCGGCAACGGCTATGAGTTCGCCCAGACGCGGCTGCTGCGGCTCATCCGGCCGGCGGCGGCGCTGCTGGCCGTGATGTTCCTCGGTTTGTGGGGTGCCCTGCTCCTTGGCGTTGCGCCCCAGGTGGTGGAACTCATGGCCAGCGGGGCCGGCATGCCGCTGTGGTTCCTCGCAGCCTATCTGGCGGCGCAACTGAACATCCCGCTCCTGGCCCGGCTCCATCGGCGCGCACCTTGGCTGACACTTTGCGGCCTGGCGTCCCTAATTGTGGCGATCGACTGTCTCCGCGGCGCCATGCCGCTGCTCGCCTATGTCAACATGATTTTCCTGTGGTGCGCCGTGCAGCAGCTCGGCTTTTTTGTGGCCGACGGTTATCTCGCCAGGCGCAGGATTTCCTGGCTGGTCGGGCTGATCGCCGCCAGCAATCTGCTGCTCCTCGTCGTTACGGGTCTGGGTCTGTACCGGAACAACATGCTGGTGAACCTGAATCCTCCCAACTTGTGCCTGCTGCTGCTCGGCGTTTCGCAGGCCGCCACGCTGCAGCTTTCCGGGCCCGTGCTGGGCCGGCTCGCTTCCATGCGGTGGGTTCGGACAGTGGTGGCATTGGTCGGCCGCCGTGCGATGACCGTCTACCTCTGGCACCTGCCCTTGCTCGCCGCCATGACCGGCTTGCTCCTGCTCACCGACTTCCCCAAGCCCGTGTCCGGAACCGCCGAGTGGTGGTGGTCGAGGCCGCTGGTGCTGCTTGGCGTTGTTGCCCTGCTATTGCCCGCCGTCGCATTGTTCGGCCGGCTGGAGGAACGGCCGACGGCGGCGCACTCGCGCGGGCGGCCTTCTGCCGCGGTGGTGACCGCCGCCGTCGTCGTCTTTATCCCCGTGGCTGACGCCGCGTTCAACGGGCTGACGCTCACCCTGCTGGGCGGGGGCGCCGCCTGCTTCACGCTCGCTGTCCTGCTGCTGGGCCGGGTGCCGGTCCGCGCGGAGGAGCCATTGCCAGCACAGTCATTAAGTGCCAATGTCGAACCATGACGGAGAACACGGTATCCACCGAGGACCAATTCACCCCGGATGTCACGACCTTCCGGAACGATGCGCTCCACCGCTACGAGCTGCACGTCGGCGGGAAACTGGCGGTCAACATCAGGATCATGGACAAACCCGGCCACGTCGACTTCATTCACACGGAGACGGCCGAAGAGTTTATGGGCCAGGGCCTGGCCAACGTGCTGGTGCACTTTGCGCTGGACGACGTCGTAGCCGCGGGAAAACGCATCATTCCGCACTGCCCGTTCACGGCGCACTACCTCCGCAAGCATGAGATTTACACGCAGTGCATCGACTGGCCGGAGGAGGCCGCCCCCAAGCTCCTCGGTACGTGAGAACTCCGCCGGATACGGCAGAACACCTCGGGACGGTCCACCGGCCTTAAGCTGGCGTGCGTGCCCCGGGCGTTGGCGCCAAGCGTTCGTGCCCGACGTTCGTGCCCGGTGCCGCGACTTGTGACGCCCGCGACAGTTCCGTACGATTAAGTCTGGGCTATGCAGTTGGCTTACGGACTTTCCCTTGGAGAATTCTTTGAATCACAAACTGCGTGTCCTGGTCCGCGTGGATCTCGATCCCGGACGTGTCACCCTCGAAATTGGTGGCTGCCTGACCCAGACGAACTTCCCCGTGCTGCTTCACCTCCTGCTCCGCGCCCAGAGGCTGGGTACCGGCCCATGCATCACCCTGGACTTCCGCGGGTCTTCGCACCTTGAGCCGTCAGTACTGTCCTACCTGCAGAACGCCGCACTGCCGGAACCGCATGACAACAGCGAACATGCGGACGTGCATCCTGAACTAGGAAATGCTGCCGCTGCTGCCCTTGAAGACGCAGACATGTTCCAACTGACCATCCTCGAACCCGACGACATCCCGGTCTGCCCCATTCATTCCGGGGACGCCGACACCGAGCTGGTACCTGGCGCGCTGCCGCCGCTGACCGGGGCGGTTGGCCACCTGCCCGCCGTGAACGGAAAACTTGCCGGGCTGGTTGAAGCGGGGAGTGCCAGATGAATGAGAAGGACCTTGCCCGATACCTCGACGAAACCGTCGATCCGGCGGCGACAGTGGCGGCGATGCCCGAATCCGCGCTCGCAGAACTGGCCGATGCCCTGTACCGGCATTTGGACACCCCCAGCCCCGCTTTCGGTGCCTACGCGTGGTACATCCAGGTCGCGGACGAACTCCAGATGCGGCGGCCGGCAGCCACCGCGCGTGAGGCGGCGGACTCCGATGATCACAGCTCCGGAGGGCTCGCCGGCCATTCCGGAGGGCTCGCCGGTACTGAGGTGCCGGCCGGATAGCTTACGCGGCTGCGGCTGAACGCGGGCACCGCACCACCCCGTCTGGTGGATCCGGGTGGATTACGACGGCGGGGGCTGCTTTTCGCGGTTGCTGCCCCACTGGGTGGCGTGCCAGAACAGGAGCCCCAGCAGGCCGAGGACTCCGGCGAACAGCAGGAAGGGTGCGAAGCTCATCCACATATAGCCCATCTGCGGGGACTCGACTGACGTTGGCGCGTTGAGGGATTCCTGAGCGACGTTGAACGCTCCGAAGGCGGCCAGGATCAGACCTGCAACAAGGACCCACAGGACCGCGATGAACGGGTTGACCGGGAAGCGGCCTCCCCGCGGGGTGAACCCTGCCCCGGAGGCCTCGGCCGAACTCCATTCGCGGGCGCCAGGGCCGTTGGCCCCGGGGCTGTGGGTCCCAGGTCCGGGCGGGGATTCGCGGCCGGGATTCGCACGACCGAAATGGGTCGGATTTCCGTGTACATCAATCTCGCGGAAGTCGATCGGGTCAGAACCGGCGTCGGGCATGTCCCCCTGCTTCCTGCCGCGCCCCGACTGTACGCCTGGGCACAGGCCCTGTTGAAACCTTGTAGGCACTCTACTCCGCGCTCCCTCCGGCAGCCACGGATTCTGCAGCGAACGGCCCGGAGGCAAACCGCCCGGATGCAATTAGGCTGGGGCCATGACACCCAGATCCGGCAGTACAGCCCTTGTCACCGGCGCCACCGCGGGACTCGGAGCGGAGTTCGCGCACCAGCTCGCGGAGCAGGGCCACGATGTGGTGCTGGTGGCCCGCGATGAGGCGCGGCTGCAGTCGGTGGCAGCAGAGCTGACGCGGCGGTTCGGAACCACGGCTGAAGTGCTGCCCGCGGACCTGACGGACGACGACGGCGTGGCCGCCGTCGTCGCGCGTCTCTCCGACGCTTCTCGTCCCGTCGAAATTCTGGTGAACAATGCCGGGATCGGGCTGCTGCACGATTTCGACCAGAACAGCATCGAGGACGAGAAGAAGCACCTGAAACTGCACGTGGAAACAGCCATGGAGCTCAGCCACGCCGCACTGCAGGGGATGCTGGAACGCGGATCGGGCAGGATCATCAACGTGGCGAGCGTGGCGGCGTTCCTTCCCCGCGGTTCATATTCGGCGGCGAAGGCCTGGCTGCTGAGCTTCAGCCGCTGGGCCAACCTCGCGTACTCCCCGAGGGGAGTAAAGGTCACGGCGGTCTGCCCGGGATTTGTCCATACGGAGTTCCACGACCGGATGGGGATGGATAAATCCGTGGCTCCCGGCTGGACCTGGCTGCGTCCGGGCAGAGTGGTCCGGGAAGGCCTGGCGGACAATGCACGGGGCAAGGCGGTTTCCATTCCCACCAAGCGCTATAAGGTCCTCGCTGCTGCCGCGCGGATCCTGCCGGACCGGATCACGGCCGGGCCCCCGAAGAAGCCGAAGGAGCCGGGGCGGGCCTCCGCCGGGAACGGATAAGCACCACCACCAGGATGCCGGTCACGGCACCTACGAGGGTCTCCACGCCGCGCTCGGCAATGAGGATGTAGGGGTCGGCCGGAGCAGCCAGCTGCGTCATGAGGAGAATGACCGGGGTGAACGAGACCATGGCCAGGCCATAGTGCCGCGTCATGAACAGCTCAGTGGTGAACTGGAAGGTGATCACCAGGAATGCGAGGACGGCGGCTTCGGCTCCCGGAAAAAGGTGCAGCAGGGCCCACGGCCCCGGCAGCAGCACGACGGCGACGATCACCAGCCCGAGCAGCGTCCCGATAATGCGGTGGATGCCGCGGTGGACGCTGCTGGGCAGGTCGGCCCCCGCGAGCGGAACGGCGGCCGCCGCCATGGCCCAGTGCGGATGGCCGCTGCCCGTGAGGACGCCGACCGTACCGGCTGCTCCCACCGCCAGTACGTAGCGCGCGGCGTGGATGACGGCCTTCCGCCGTAGCCGTCCCTGCAGCCGGACGGAGTCCCTCGCCGCGCCGGGGTTCCAGACACGGCCGCGGACCCAGCCGCCGAAACCGACGAAGAGCGAGAACGCGGCCGATCCGGCGCCGATAAGCAGGGCGCCGTACCAGGGAACTGCCGTGGGGACTGAGGCGCAGGCGCCGAGGGCGAGAATGCCGAAAAAGGGGCCATTGGGCTTGAGGCGGACTTTGTCCGAGTAGACGGAACCCACCCCGGCAAGGAGGGCTTCGATGGCTACAAGCCACCACGAATGAAGGTGGTTGACGGAAAGGAAGACACCTACCCCGACGCCGGAGAGCAGCACCAGCGCCGCCTGCAGTTGGTGCCGCAGCCGGAGCTGGTGGGGCTCATTCCGTCCGTACATCCCGGTCAGTGCCCCGAACACGGCATAGATGATCAGGTCCGGCCGGCCGCAGAGGAGAAGCAGGAATGACGGAACCGCCACGCTGACGGCTACCCGCAGTGCGGAGAGATGGTCGTTGTTGGATGGCCCCAGGCTGTGCAGCTGCCGGACGTGGCGAAGGACAGGCCGCACGGGAGCTCCTCCAACCGTCTACGCTGGCTGCCCCCGGCTGGAGCAGCACCCTAGAAAAAGTAACACCGACGGAGTGACTCCGCAGTGGTTAAGGCGACACAGTGGTTAATGCAACACAGAGCGAAGGCCCGCCCGGCGTGCCGCCCCCAAGGACAGCACGCCGGACAGGCCTTCATCACGGAGACGGAGCTGCTACCGCATCAGGCGTTGGCAGGAACCTTGGCCTGGTCTGCGTCCCGGTCCTGTGTGTCCTGGGCCTCGAACGGCAGTTCGTCGAGGTCAATCAGCGGGTTCTCGTCCTGCGTGGCCACGAGTTCACGGGCCTCGGCCTGCGTGTCGACGCTGGGCATGGAGCCCGGCAGCGGCCGCTGCGCGGATTCCTTCAGGAAGTAGATCGCGACTGCACCGATGGCCGAGGTGGCCATGAGGTAGTAGGCAGGCATCATGTCATTGCCCGTGGCGCTGATCAGGGCGGCCACGATGAACGGGGTGGTGCCGCCGAAGATCGCTACGGCGAAGTTGTAGGCGATGCCCATGGCGCCGTAACGGCTTGCAGTGGGGAACTGGGCCGGCAGGGCCGAGGCCAGGTTTGCCACGTAGAACGTCACGGGGAAGGCGACCAGGGCCAGGCCGGCCAGCGTTGACCAGATGCTGCCGATGCCGATCAGCATGAAGGCCGGGGCGGCCAGCACCACGGTGCTCAACGCGCCGATCCAGAGCACCGGGCGGCGCCCGATTCGGTCAGACAGCTTGCCGGTCAGCGGAATGCAGAGGCTCATGATGACCAGCACGGGGATGGTCAGCAGCGTGCCGTGAACGGGATCGTAGCCCTTGGACTCTGTCAGGTACGTGGGCATGTAGGAGGTGAGGGCATAGCCGGCGGTGTTGGCGGCGGCCACCAGGATCATGGCCACGATGAGGGAACGCCAGTAGGCCTTGACGATGCCCAGAGGCCCCTTGACGGCAGTCTCGTCTCCGGCGGCTGCATCCTTGGCCTGGTCTTCCTGGGCGTCCAGGGTGGCCTGGAACTGCGGGGATTCTTCGATCTTGCTCCGGAAGTAGACGGCGATGAGGCCCAGGGGGCCGGCGAGGAGGAACGGCAGGCGCCAGCCCCACTCCTCCATGGCGGTCTGGCCAAGGGTCAGCTGCAGCACGGATACGAGGGCGGCGCCGAGGGCGAAGCCCAGGTAGCTGCCCATGTCGAGGAAGCTGGCAAAGAAGCCGCGCCGCTTGTCCGGGGCGTACTCGCTTACGAACGTGGTGGCGCCGGCGTATTCACCGCCCGTGGAGAAGCCCTGGATGAGCTTGAGTACAACCAGGAGCGCCGCGGCCCAGATGCCGATCTGCGCGTAGCCGGGCAGGAGGCCGACGGCGAAGGTGCTGGCGGCCATCAGCATCAGGGTTGCGGCCAGAACCTTCTGGCGGCCGACCTTGTCACCGAGCCAGCCGAAGATCACGCCGCCCAGCGGACGGGCAATGAAGGTCGCGGCGAAGGTGCCCAGCAGGAACAGCGTCTGGACTTTGGCATCCGCCTCGGGCAGGAACACCGGTCCCATGGTGGTGATCAGGTAGCCGAACACGCCGACGTCGTACCACTCCATGGTGTTACCCACGATGGTTCCGCCGAGCGCCTTCTTAAGCATGGGCTGGTCAACGACATTGACGTCGGACACCTTGAGCCGCCGACGTGCGAGCAGCTTTGGTTTCTTTACACCCTGGGGTGCCACTTGGTTGGTTCCGCTGGCGTTAATAACGCCTGCTGAAGAGTCGGTCGTGCTTCGGTCTGTGGGCATTTGGGCGACTCCTGTGGAGGTCATTTGCTTGCGACTTGTAGCTGCCCCGCTCCGGGCAGGCCTTCAATTTTACGCGATTTCCATGGCAAATCAGAGTTTGGTGCCGTATGATCAACAGTTTCACCGCCCTCAGGAAGCAAATATCAGATTTGTTTTGCCCGGTTTCACCGCGCCATTCCGGGGAATCCGGGCTCCGGGTGGCATCGTTATCAAACTTTTTGTTCCGGGGTCCGTTTGGGGCCGTATTTTCCGGGTAATGGGCCGCCCGCGAGCGCTTTTGGACTGCCTATCGAGGTACCCGAGAAGGTACCCTGCAGACGCGACAGAAGGCCCCTCGATTGGCACAACAGGCCTGCCGGCGCGGCCACAGGAAGCCAGGGCGGGAGTTCCCCGATTGAACCGTTCTTCGCCGGTGGTCGTCTGAGTGGGTAAACCCGGTATGGATGATCCGGGGAAGCCCGGAGCAGATTCGTTAATTCCAGACAGGGGTGTTCGGCATGGACTACGTAATCAACGGTCTGCCAATGCATGTGTTGCTGGTGCATGGCACCGTGGTCTTTGTTCCGCTGGCCGCCTTGTGCACCGTGCTGAGCATCGTCTGGCCAATTGCCCGGCGGCGGCTGGGAATCGTGACCCCGCTGATAGCCCTGGGGGCGCTGGTGCTGGTCCCGATCACCCAGCAGGCCGGGGAGTGGCTGATGAAGCGTGTGGATACGACCCCGGCAATCACCGCGCACACCGGCATTGCCAGCTCATTGCTGCCCTGGGTCATCGGCGTGTTTGTCGTAGCCATGGCGCAGTGGCTGTGGTTCCGGTACGGGACCACGCAGGCGGATGGAATGCGGAAGAAGCTGGGAACCGCCGGCTCCCGGATAGCGGGGGCGGTCGCCGTCGTACTGGTTCTCATCCTGTGCGGCGGAACGGTCTTCAAGGTGGCGGAGATCGGGGAAGCCGGATCCCGTGCCGTCTGGGAGAACTCCTTTAGCCAAGAAGCCCAGGACTGATTGGCTTCCCGGGGGTTCCCGCGCGGCTGGTTTCTGCCTATCGTGGAGCCATGGGAACACTGATCTTTGAGTAGCTGGCCGGCTGGTGGCCTTCGGTTCGCGCCGAGTCCCAATGACACAACCTTTCGTGATTACAGCAGCGACGCCTGAATCACGGCCCTCATACGGGTGAACGCTTCGTTTCATTGCAGAAAGGAAGAACAAATGGGTGACATGAATATAGGAAGCTCCATCAAACCGGATGTGGCTGCACATCTGACTGAGTCTATGGACAGGCCGCCGCTGCCCACTCCGGAAACCATCGCCGTCACCGCGGCCATGGGCGGAGCGCGTCAGTGGCCAGACGGCAACGGTAAGCGCCGCCATCCCAAGGACCGCGGTTCGAGCCACGGCCGCGCAGGGCAAGAGGCTGCCGTGACCGCCGTCCACCGGACCGGCCGTCCCCAGATGCCGCACTCGTCCTAGTACCGTTCGAGACTGAAATGGTCTGGCGACACCCGAATTCGGGTGTCGCCAGGCCATTTGCGCGTCTTGGGCCGTTGTGCGCCTCCCGGTGACTTTGAGGTTGCCCGTCCGGGTCAGGAACCGGCGGATTCGGCGACGACGTCCTCCGGCTTCTTATCCAGCCGCCAGCCGCGCCACACCGGGTGCCGGAGTTTTCCGCTGCCGGTCCACTCGCCGAAAGTCACCTCGCCCACGAGGCCGGGCGTAACCCAGCGGGCGTCGGCTGCGTCGAGGGCGGGAACCTCTTCAAACGGCGAGGTCTTCCGGGTCAGCCCGTCCATGGTCTGGCGCAGTTCCTTCAATTCGCGGCTGCTGAAGCCGCTGCCAACGCGGCCCACGTAGCGGAGTTTCTTCCCGTCGGGTATGCCCAGCAGCAATGACCCCACGGTGTCCGACCGTTCACCCCTGCCCGGCCGCCAGCCGCCCACCACCACTTCCTGCGTCTGCTCAATCTTGAGCTTGATCCACGACCGGCTCCGCTGGCCGCTGACATAGCGGCTGTCAGCGCGTTTGGCCATGACCCCTTCCAGGCCAAGTTCCCGCGCACTTTCCAGGATGTGTTCCACACGCTCGTCCAACGTCTCGGAGAGCTCCACCGGGAACTCCGACGGACGGTAAAAGTCAGCGAGCCGGTCCCGGCGTTCCTCGAGGGGGAGCCTGCGCAGGTCCTCGCCGCCGTCGGCGAGCAGATCGAAAAGCATGAGCCGCACCGGGATGGCGGCACGGGCCTTCTTCACATCACCGGGTTTGGTTAGCTTCATCCGCCCCTGAAGGAGCCCGAAGTCCGGCCTGCCGCGGGGTCCGACGGCGATGATCTCACCATCCGCTATGAAGTCCTGCGGCGGCCAGCAGTCCCGGTCCGTCAGTTCCGGGTAGCTGGCGGACATGTCGTTTCCGTTGCGGCTGATGAGTCGGATCTTTTCGCTGTCCGCCACCACCAGGGCACGGATCCCGTCCCATTTGAGTTCGAAATGCCACTCGCTGCCGTGGAGGTCGGCGGTGGTGCCCGCGGTGGCCAGCATCGGGACAGGGTCCTCGATGATGCTGTTTCGTCGGGATGCGGCCTTCGTGGGTGGGCCATTGGTGGACGCGGCCTCGGCAGCGGTGTCCTCACCGGGCGCCGCCTTGGCGGGCGCAGACTCCGTTGCTGCCGTTGAGGCGGCGCGCTTTGTCCGGATACCGGATCCCTTGTCCATCAGGTGGATGAGCCACTGGCTTTGCTCGCTCTGGCCCTGCCCGGTGTGGATCAGGGCGAATCTCCTGGTACCGCCAAGCCCGCCGCCCTCCTGGCCAGTGAGCGTGGCGATGACTTCCTTGCCGTTAACCCACTTTTCCAGTTCGTACACGCCCCTGTCCCAGAGACTGACCGTGCCGGCGCCATATTGACCCTTGGGAATGGTGCCTTCGAAATCCGCGTAGTCCATCGGGTGGTCCTCGGTCTGGACGGCCAGATGGTTCTTGGCGCCGGTGTCCGGAACGCCCTTCGGCAGCGCCCACGAGACCAGTACGCCCTCGTGCTCAAGCCGGAAGTCGTAGTGCAGGCGGCTGGCATGGTGCTCCTGTATCACGAAGATTTCGTTCGCATCCTGGTTCCCGGCGTTCTCTGCTGCGCTGGCCTGGGCGTCTTCCAGGACCCGGTCGCCGCTGCCCTTGGCTGAGTGGTGCTTTTCGGCGGTAAAGGGCTCCGGCGTCTCACCCTGGTCCCGCAGGGAGCGGTACTTGTCCAGACGCGGATCCTCATGGCCGCCGCTTCGGCGAGCGCCGCCGTCGGCCGTTCCAGCGGCCGGCGTTGCGCTGTGGTGGCCGGTGCCGACGTGTCCGGGTAAGTGGTCCCCGTGGCTGTGGTCCGCGCTGGAGGGTACGGTGTGGGTGGCTCCGCTGCTCTCGTCAACGATGGCAAAGGGATCCTTGCCGGCTCCTACCCGGCGCATGACCTCCTCGTAGTCCAACTGCCGGAGGGACGCGGAACTCAGCTCCCGCCAGGTCCGCGGAGCAGCCACGGTGGGCGTCAGCCGTCCGCGCAGCGAGTACGGAACGATGGTGGTCTTGGCCGCGTTGTTCTGGCTCCAGTCCACCAGGACCTTGCCCGTTCGAAGTGCCTTTTTCATGTCGCTGACGGCAAGATCCGGGTGGTCGGCCTCGAGCGCGCGGGCCAGTTCATGGGCGAAATCGGAAATCTGGTCCGAGGTCTGCGTGCCGTCGAGGCCGGCGTAGAGGTGGATGCCCTTGCTGCCGCTCGTCACCGGAACCGGGTCCAGTCCCACGTCCTTGAGGATGTCCCGCGCCAGCAATGCCACCTGCACGCATTCAGGGAGGCCTGCCCCTTCGCCGGGATCCAGGTCCAGGACGATCCGGTCAGGCGGCAGCGCGTTGCCGTGCGAGTCCACCCTCCACTGCGGGACGTGGATCTCCAGCGAGGCGATCTGCGCCAGCCATGTCAGCGTGGCGGGGTCGTTCACCAGCGGATAGTAATTGGTGCTGGTCTTGTGGGTGATGGCGGCCCGGGGAACCCACCCGGGAGTGGAATGGTCGAGGTTCTTCTGGAAAAACATCTGCCCGGGCTCTTCCGCCGTCCCCACGCCGTGGACCCACCGCTTCCGCGTGGCCGGCCGGTTGGCTGCAGCCGGGATCAGCGCGGGGGCCACAGCGGCGTAATAGGCCAGGACGTCTGCCTTGGTGGTACCGGTCGCAGGGTAGAGCACCTTGTCCAGGTTGGTCAGCGTCAATTCGCGGCCGCCGACCCGCACCCGTTCCTTACCGCCGGCCAAAGGGCTTCACCTCCGGCGAAGTGTGATGTTCACTTGTCTCATGAGAGCGATCTGGAAAGGCGCGATTGCGTTCGGGCTGGTCAACGTCCCGGTCAAGGTGTACAGCGCCACCGAGGACCATGACATCAGCCTCCATCAGGTGCACAACGCCGACGGCGGCCGGATCCGCTACCAGCGCCGCTGTGAGGTCTGCAGCAAGGTCGTGGACTATGCCGATATCGACAAAGCCTTCGAGGACGACGGCCGGACCGTGGTCCTTTCCCGCGAGGAGCTCAAGGCCATTCCCGCGGAAAACAGCCACGAGATCGAAGTGGTCCAGTTCGTTCCGTCCGAGCAGCTTGATCCGATCATGTTCGAGAAGAGCTACTATCTGGAACCGGATTCGAAGTCGCCCAAGGCCTACATGCTGTTGCGCCGGGCGCTCGAGGACACCGACCGTGTGGCAATCGTGCAGTTCGCCCTGCGGGACAAGACGCGGCTGGGTGCTCTGCGGATCCGGGACGACGTCCTGATGCTGCAGGCCCTGCTGTGGGCCGACGAGGTGCGTGAGGCAGGTTTTCCTGCCCTGGAGACGACCATCCGGATCTCCGCCCAGGAACGTGAAATGTCCGCCGCGCTGGTGGAGTCTATGGCCTCCGATTTCGAACCGGAGCAGTTCACGGACGACTACCAGTCCCAGCTGCGCCAGCTCATCGAGGCCAAGCTGGAGAAGGGCGACTCCCTGGATACGGAAGAGACCTTCGGCGTCGAGGCCGGGGAGTCCGGCAACGGGGAAGTCATCGACCTGATGGAGGCGCTCAAGCGCAGTTTGGACCGGAAACGCGGGGCAGGCGGCGGTGAAGAGGTCGGCGGTGCCTCCAAGGCTCCGGCAAAGACGGCCGCGAGGTCCGGTACCAAAACTGCGGCCAAGGCAGCGTCCAGGACAGGCACGGCGGCGAAGACCGGTGCGGCCACCAAGGCTGCGGCCAAGACTGCGGCCACCAAGACTGCTGCCAAGCCGGCCGCCACCAAGACTGCTGCCAACAAGACGACGGCCACGAAGACTGCTGCCAAGCCGGCCGCCACCAAGACTGCGCGGAAGGGCGCTTGAGGAACCGGATACCCCGGCCGCCGGTCTCATGAGCGCACCGCTCAGGAATTTCTGAGCGCGGAAATGAGTTCGCTCTTCTTCTTGCCGGAATAGCCTTTGAGGCCGATCTCTTTGGCTTTGGCTTTAAGCTGGGCCACGGTCCAGTCGTCGTAGTCGCCGGACTTCCCGCCTTTGCGGCCAACTTCGGAGCGGCCCTTATTGGCGGCGGCGTTGGAGATGCGGGCCGCTTTCTGCTTCGAGGCTCCATCCTCACGGAGCTCTTCGTAGAGTTCGGGATCCTTGAGGCTCGGGTTCTTTCTCTCAGGCATGGCTACCTCCGCGGATCGTGGTTTGTTAGTGCGCATCCATTTACTCGGCGTCGACTTCTCCGCGATCCACGGACGAGCGCCAGGCGCCGGTCTCAATGCCGCGTGATTCGATGAACTCCTTGAAGCGCAGCAGGTCGGACGAAACCTGCGTTTCATCCACGTGCGCGGCGGCGCCGGTCTTTTCGAGGAGGCCCTCCGGCTCCCATTCAAGTTCCACGTTCACACGGCAAAGGTCCTGACCGAGGCTTTCAAAGGTGACTCTGCCGGCATTGCGGGGTTTATCCTTGCTGACCCAGGCGATGCACCGGTCCGGCGTTTGCTCAAGGATCTGCGCGTCGTATTCGCGCCTGATGCCGGCTACCCTCGTTCGGAAGTGGAGCGAGGTCTCGTCGATCTGCTCGACGGATTCAACCCCCTTCATGAACCGGGGGAAAGATTCGAACTGCGTCCACTGGTTGTAGGCGGTGTTGACCGGAACTTCGACGTCAATGCTTTCCTGCAAGGTTGTCACTTTGTCAGGCCTCCCTTCAGCCCGGGATGTCCGGGCGGTACTGAACGGCACGGGGCACAATTCCAAGCTAGTGGGGCTGAAGAGCAAAAACAAGAAACTGCTAAGTTTGCTTACCAGTCGGGATTTTTGATGGACAGCGAGAACTCAGAAACAGCGACGGCCGGCACCGGCGCAGTTCCCGGCTGTCGGGATGCTGCGCCGGAAGCCGGCCGTCGTGAGCCTGCTTAGACCTATTCGGCGTCGTGGTCGGTCTCGAGGATCTGGACCAGACGATCGAGGGCGACGTCGGCGCCATCACCCTCTGCCCGGAGCACCACAACGTCGCCGTGCGATGCGCCAAGGCTCATGAGGGACAGGATGCTGGCGGCGTCCATGGCTTCGTCAGCCGGCTCACCTTCGCGGGCGATAGTGATGTCGAGGTCAAACTCGCCGGCTGCCTCAGCGAAGATGGCGGCGGGGCGGGCGTGC
Source organism: Arthrobacter sp. 05T444 (assembly GCF_056395905.1). Taxonomy (NCBI): domain Bacteria; kingdom Bacillati; phylum Actinomycetota; class Actinomycetes; order Micrococcales; family Micrococcaceae; genus Arthrobacter; species Arthrobacter sp. 05T444. The sequence goes on along the minus strand of NZ_JBFTKK010000009.1, from coordinate 147,035 downwards.
AGGCCTACTCGGCTGGCGACGGTTGCGGTACGTTCGGACATTTTTGCTCCTTGCGATTGCGGTAGGGGGAATTGGGCTGCTGAAGAATCAGCGGGCGGGGACGGCTTCAGGGACGGTCTCCACCGTATCAACGGGCTTGCGGGCAGCCCAGCGCTTGAGTGCGACCACGATCAGCGCGCTGACAACGGTGCCGGCAAGGATGGCGACGATGAACATCACGACGTTACCGATGGCGAAGAACACAAAGATTCCACCGTGGGGTGCCTGTGACGTTACACCGGTGGCCATGGTGAGAGCGCCGGTGACGGCGCCGCCCACCATGCTCGCGGGGATGACGCGCAGCGGATCGGCTGCGGCGAACGGAATAGCGCCCTCCGAGATGAAGGAGGCACCCAGCAGCCAGGCTGCCTTGCCGTTCTCGCGCTCAGCCAGGCTGAAGAGCTTCTTGTCCAGAACGGTGGCCAGGGCCATCGCGAGCGGCGGGACCATGCCGGCAGCCATGACGGTCGCCATGATCTGCCACGGCGCCTGGTTGGTGGCGCTTCCTGCACCGAGCCCGGCGACGGCGAAGGCGTAGGCAACCTTGTTGACCGGGCCGCCGAGGTCGAAGCACATCATGAGGCCGAGGATGATGCCCAGCACGATGGCCGAGGCACCGGACATGCCGGAGAGCCAGGTGTTCAACCCCACAGTGATGGCTGCGATCGGTCCGCCGAGGAATAGGAACATAGCGCCCGAAGCGACGATGGAGGCGAGCAGCGGAATGATCACGACCGGCATCAGGCCGCGGAGCCAGCGCGGCACCGACCACGTCCCGATCACGTGTGCGATGTAGCCTGCGAGCAAGCCGCCGACGATGCCGCCGAGGAACCCGGCACCCATGAAACCGGATACGGCACCGGCCACGAAACCTGGCGCAATGCCCGGACGGTCGGCGATGGCGTAGGCGATGTAGCCGGCCAGTGCGGGCACCAGGAAGCCCATGGACAGGGCGCCGACCTTGAAGAAAACGGTGCCCAGGTAGAGGGCCAGGTTGCCGTCGGGAAGGTTGAGCAGGGTGTTGTTTGCCAGGATGTCGTTGGCTTTTGTGCCCAGGGCGATGTCGAAGCCAGCCAGCAGGAAGCCCAGGGCGATCAGCAGGCCGCCGCCGGCGACAAAGGGAATCATGTAGCTGACACCGGTGAGCAGGGCCCTCTTCAGCTTCTGGCCGATGTGTTCGCCCTTTTCGGTGGCCTCCTGCTCGGCCTGCTCTTCGGCGCCAAAGTGCGGGACGCGGCGGGCGTGCGGGTTGTCCGCGGCGTCCAGTGCTTCCTGGACCATCTTGGCGGGTTCGTCGATGCCGCGCTTGACCGGGGCATTGATGACGGGCTTGCCTGCGAACCGCTCCTTGCCGCGCACATCCACGTCCACGGCGAAGATCACTGCGTCGGCTGCGGCGATGATGGCAGGGTCGAGGGGCTTGGCGCCCGAGGAGCCCTGGGTCTCCACCTGGAGGTCCACGCCCATTTCCTGGGCCGCTGCGACGAGGGAGTCGGCTGCCATGTAGGTGTGGGCGATGCCGGTGGGGCAGGCGGTGACGGCGACGAGGCGCTTGGGGCCACCCTTCGCGGGGGCAGCGGCGCCGGCGGCTGCTGGTGCGGCTGCTGGTACGGGGGCTTGTGCAGCGGAGGGTGCCGCAGGCTTGTCAGCCAGGGCGCCCTCGACGAGTTCAACGATTTCCGTCTGGCTGGACGCGGCGCGCAGGGCACCGGTGAAGTCTTTCTTGATCAGCGACCGGGCCAGCTTGGACAGGAGCTTGAGGTGCTCCTGGTCTGCGCCGGCGGGGGCTGCGATAAAGAAGATGAGGTCGGCAGGGCCATCCTTGGCGCCGAAGTCGACGGGCTGGGAGAGGCGGGCCATGGCGAGCGTGGGAACGGTCACCGCGGACGAGCGGCAGTGGGGGATCGCGATGCCGCCGGGCACGCCGGTTGCCGTCTTCTGCTCGCGGGCGAAGGCGTCAGTGAAGAGGCCTTCGACTTCGCTCGCGCGGCCGGTGGCAGCAACCCTGCCAGCCAGGTGGCGGATCACGTCCTCGGGCGAATTGCCCAGGTTCTGGTCGAGCTCGACCAGGTCGGTGGTGATGAGCTGAGTCACTGTCAATCCTTCCGGAGGGCCGTGATGGTAACGGCGTCGGGGGTAGTTTGGTGGACTGCCGGAACTGTGGAGCCCGGCAGGGAAGCGGCTGCGGCGCCGTGCGCCACAGCTTGACGGAGGCAATCAGCCGGGGCGGCGCCCTGGCTGGCGGCGAGCAGATAGCCAGCCAGCGACGAATCGCCCGCGCCGACCGTACTGACCGCGGTGACCGGCGGATGCGTGGCCAGCCACGCGCCGTCGGCCGTCACAAGGACAGCGCCCTTTGAACCGAGCGTTGCCAACACGGCCCCTACGCCGGAACGCACGACGGCGGCGGCGGCTGCCGCGGCAGCCTCCGGATCCGCTTCGAGTTCCTCAGCCGTGCTCACCGAGGCGAATCCTGCCGCGGCGGCAAGTTCCGCGAGCTCCTCGGCGTTGGGTTTGAGCAGGTCCGGTTTCCCGGAGACTGCCCCTGATGCATCGCCGGCGATGGCCGCGGCGAGTGGTGCCCCGGAGGAATCGACGGCGATCTGCGGAACTCTGTTTCCAGTGTCCGCGGAACGAAGCCTCCGGGTGACAGTGGCGTAAAAATCGTTAGGAACTCCTGGCGGGAGGGACCCCGCGAGGACAACCCAGCTGGCGCCCTTGGCGCGTTCCAGGAGCAGCCCAATGAGCGCCTCCTGGGCGTCTTCGCCGAGCACCGGGCCGGGCTCGTTGATCTTGGTGGTGACGCCGCCGGGCTCAGTGAGGGCCACGTTGGTCCGCAGCGGCTCATGGATGGCCAGCGCGGCGAACGGCACCCCGGCGTCACGGAGCCCGGCCAGGACCGGATCGGAGTCCCCGCCGGGGAGCACCGCGACGGTCTCCAGCCCGGAGGCCACCAGGGCGCGGGAGACGTTGACTCCCTTGCCGCCGGACTCCTGGCTGACGGAGACGGCACGCTGGACCTCGCCGCGTTCGAGCGGGCCAGGGAGCGCCACCGTGCGGTCAAGGCTGGGGTTTGCCGTGAGCGTGACGATCATGCGATCACCAGCTCAACGCCGGCGTCGGCGAGGGCCGCGGCTAGTTCGGGGCTGGGCTTGCGGTCAGTGATCACGGTGTCCAGATCTTTCAATGAGGCGAACTGGACCAGCGTTTCCGCATCCAGCTTGGACGAATCGGCCAGCACCACAATGCGGCGGGCCGAGTGGACGAAGGCAGCCTTGACGGCGGCTTCTTCGGGATCGGGGGTGCTCAGGCCAAAGCTTGCATGGATGCCGTTGGTTCCCACAAAGGCGATGTCCGGGCGGAGCTTCTGGGCGGCGTCCACGGTTGCCTGGCCAACGGCGGCCTGAGTCAGTCCCCGGACCCGGCCGCCCAGGATCTGCAGGGCGATGCCCGGCGTACTGGCGAGTTTGGCGGCGATGGGAATGGCGTGCGTGATGACCACCAGTTCCTGATTCTGTTCGGCTCCGTTGTGCTTGGCTGATACGGCACTGCGGCGGGCCAGGATGTCGGCCAGGACCTCGGTGGTTGAGCCGGCGTCCAGGAGGATGCTGCTCGAGGGGCCCTGCGGCAGGAAGGCGAGGGCAGCCTCGGCGATGCGGTGCTTCTGCCCCTGTCGCTGGATGGTCCGCTCCAGGATGCTTTCTTCGGTGGTGCTGAAACGGTCCGCGGAAACAGCGCCGCCGTGAACGCGGCGGACGCTGCCGGCGGATTCAAGGGCGGCGAGATCGCGGCGGACGGTTTCGGTGGTGATCCTGAAGCGCTCTGCGAGGTCGGTCACGCTGGCGCGGCCGCTGGCTGCAACGAGCCCCGCGATCTGCTGCTGACGCTCCTCGGCAAACACATACCCTCCATTGCGTAAGTACTGCTCTGCGTGAATACTGCAAAATCGTCTGTCTCTTACTGATCAGCGAACGGCTTCCGGCTGGCTGTCTCCCCGGGGCCTACTGCCAGCGGCCGACACTCCAGCAATTGAAGCCTCAGTGACTGCCATCACACGATCTGTAATTACTTGACTTTATCTTCGATCATGTTGCTTTGTCAATGAAAAACAACATGAAAACAGACTGCCGGGCCGGACCGAAGGGTCTGGCCCGGCAGTCCGGTGCTTTATCTGGAGTTTCACGGAAGGGCACCGGCTGGATGCGGCGGGCAGCGGCGGGGCTACAGTCCGCCGTCGCGGCTTTCGTTGCGCGTGATGCGCTCGCCGGTGTTGGGGTCCACAACGGAACGTGTCTCGCTGATGCGGCGGCTTCGGCCGGGGGACGCCAGGACAAGCGAAGCGATCAGCCCGATAACTCCCACCGCCATCAGGATGTAGCCGACCAAAGTCTGGTCGACATTGGGAATCAGGCCGGGGGTGATGGCCCAGGCGAGGATGGCACCGATGGCAATGAGGAAGATGGCGGAACCGATTCTCATGACTTGCTCCTTGTGTTGGCGACTTCTCGCAACCTGGTAAGTGCGGCACTCGGTAAATCCGGCGAAGCATGCGCCACTCGCTAAGCATGCTGTCAATCGTCAGGCTACAGCGCAGTACCCCCTGTTTCAATCAAACGCGCAGGTCAGCACGCTGGCCGGCCTGCAGTTCCCGTACGGGGAGTCGTTAGGCTGTTCCGATGGAGACAGTCGTTTGGTCGAAGCCGGAAAATGAGCGCTCCGGCACGCCGCTGCTCGTGATGATGCATGGCTATGGCACGGACGAGTCGCGGATGGTGAATCTGTTCGACTACCTCCCGTCCGAATTCACCTGCGCCGCTCTCCGCGCGCCGATGCCGATCGCCGACGGTTACGGCTGGTTCCTGCTGGACTACTTCCTCACGAACGACTTCGCCGATGTCATTGCCGCCGCCAACTCGGTCTTTTCCTGGATTGACTCCGTCAAGGGCGGCCACAGCAGCGTGAGCCTGCTGGGGTATTCGCAGGGGATGGCCATGGCGAGCACCCTGCTGCGGCTGCGGCCGCGGGACTTTCCGGCCGTCGTCGGCCTTTCCGGCTTTGTGCTGGACAACGATCTGCTGGCGCTCAGTGAATCCTTCGACACCCCGCCGCCCTTTTTCTGGGGACGGGACAGGGCCGACCTGATCATCAACGAGGAAGCTGTTGCCTATGCCGAGGAGTGGCTGAATGCCCACACCCAGCTGACGGCACGCACGTACCCGGGCATGGGCCATGCAATGTCCAAGAGGGAGATGGTGGACGTCAGCGCGTTCCTGCGCCACTACGTCCTGCCCTGAGCCACGTCCTGCAACACTGACCCGTGTCCTGCAACTGAGCTGATGCAAAGCGCCAGGAGTTGGTCCCCGGGGAGTCAAACTCCTGCGGCTTGGTAAAAACAGTTGCACGCCAAATTTGTAAGCGCTTACACTCGTCTTCGGCCGAAACTACCGGTCCTTGACTGAGTGTTGAAAGGGCTGGGTCACGCGATGTATGTGCAAATGCCTCCGGGCGTGAATCCACGCGCGTTTGCCCTGACCGGACAACGGCCTCATGATGGAAGCAGACGTTTCTCAGAGCGACTGCGCATTTAAGCCACCTGAACGCGCCCCCGGGCACTCCCCAGTCGAGGCATTGCGCCGTAAGATGCTCCACCCGCGGTCGCCGACGCCGCACCTCCTCCCCGCATGGTCCCCAACCACTGCTGTCCGCCATCCGAAAGGACACCGCACCAGGCATGACTGATCTTCTGAAGACCCTCCCCGGCAGCACTCCGAACAACTGGACGGACGCCGCCGCCATCCTGTTCGACCTCGACGGCGTGCTCACGCCCACGGCCGTGGTCCACGAGCGCGCGTGGCAGGAACTCTTTGACGGCTACCTCGAATCCAAGCCCGGGAAGTCCGGTTACCGCGGAAGCGACTACTTCGAGCACATTGACGGCAAGCCCAGGTTCGACGGCGTCCGGGACTTCCTGACGTCGCGCGGCATCGAGCTCCCCGAAGGTCCCACCGACGACTCGCCGGACAACGAGACAGTCCAGGGACTGGGCAACCGGAAGAACAAGATCTTCAACGACATCGTCGGCGCCGGCGTTGACCCTTACGCGGGGTCGGTGCGTTTCCTCACAGCCGCGCTGGCCCGGGGACTCAAGGTCGCCGTCGTCTCCTCGTCCCGGAACGCACCGTCCGTGCTGCGCGCGGCGGGGCTCGACGGCCATTTCCAGGTGGTGGTGGACGGCGTCGTGGCAGCCGCTGAAGGCCTTCCCGGCAAGCCCAGCCCGGCAACCTATGACTACGCCGCCCGGCTCCTTGAGCTGCCCAGCGAAGAGTGCGTCGTCGTCGAGGACGCGGTTTCCGGCGTGCAGGCCGGAAGCGCGGGCAGCTTCCACTCCGTCATCGGAGTGGACCGCGGCGCAGGGCGACAGACGCTGCTGGAGGCGGGCGCCACGTTAGTGGTCAACGACCTTGACGAACTCCTCTAGCACCGCCTTCACAGAGCTCTAGCTCCGCCTTCACGGAGCTCCGCCTCCACTGCGCAATCCTGCCAGGCCCCCAACCCTGGCCGCTCCTCCAACCGCCTAAGGAACGCCACTCATGGCACTCATCACTGCTGACCGCGTCCGCTTCCCCAACGATCCCTGGAAGCTCGTGGAGACCGGTCATGCCGCCGGCAATGCCGGCACCCTGGAAACGCTGTTTGCCCTTGGAAACGGACATTTGGGTATCAGGGGCGCCCATTGGGCGGCGGCGGATGCGGAGCTCCCGGGCAGCTTCATCAACGGGTTCCACGAAATCTGGGATATCAAGCACGCTGAAAATGCCTTCGGTTTCGCGCGCACCGGCCAGCGGATCCTGTACATTCCGGATGCCAACAACTTCACGGTGATCGTGGACGGCGAGATGCTCAGCCTCGCTGAATCGACGGTGCTGGACTACCGCCGTTCCGTAGATTTCGCCACCGGAATCTACGAGTGCCGCATCGTGTGGCAATGCCGTTCGGGCGCCACCGTCACCACCGTGGAGCGCCGCGCCGTGGGCTTCGAATCGCGCGGCTGTCTCGCTATTTCGCTGGAGCTCTCCGCGGACCGCGCCGTCTCCGCCGACGTCACCTCGTCCGTGATCAACCGCCAGGACCAGCCGGTGGACGACCACTCCGCGCACGATCCGCGCAGGGCGGGCCGGCACGCAGGGCGCGTCCTGCTGCCCTTGAGGCTCGACGGCGGCGACGGTTCGCTCCGCCTTTCCTGGGAAGCGGCGGAGTCGAAGCAGCGCGTGGGAATCGCCGTCGACCACTGGACCTCTGCAGGGCACCAGCCGTTCGATACGCTCGTGGACCAGGACGACAGCAGCGTCCGTTACGTGCTGGCAGTTGGATCCCATGAGCCGTTCCGGCTCGAGAAGAGCGTCAGCTACGCGGTGGCCCGGGGCGCCCGCATCGGGGTGCCGGCAGCGGCAGACGCCGAAACAGGCCAGGACCCGGCGGACACGGCAGCGGCGGGCCTGAAGCCGGTAGGTGAAGTCTTCGCCGAGAGCGAGGCACACTACCGCGACTACTGGTCCACCACCGACATCAAGGTGGGTGGCCAGCCCGACGTGCAGCAGGCCATCCGCTGGAACCTCTTCCAGTTGGCCCAGGCCACGGCCCGCGCCGGCGTAGCCGGCATTCCGGCAAAGGGCGTCAGCGGCTCCGGTTACGAGGGGCACTACTTCTGGGACCAGGAGGTCTACCTCCTCCCGTACCTGTCGTATTCAAACCCCGACGGCGCCCGTCAGGTTTTGGAGTTCCGGCACGAGATGCTGCCGGACGCCAAGATCCGGGCCAAGGAGCTCAGCGTGGACGGCGCACTGTTTCCGTGGCGCACCATCAACGGCTTGGAGGCCAGCGCCTACTACGCGGCAGGCACTGCGCAGTTCCACATTGCTGCCGCGATTGCCTTTGCCGCCAACCGGTACGTCTGGGCGAGCGGAGACTCCGACTTCCGCGATGGAATGGGCGCGGACCTGCTCGTGGAGACCGCCCGCATGTGGGTGTCCCTGGGGTTCTTCGGCAAGGACGGCCAGTTCCACATCCACGGCGTGACCGGTCCGGATGAGTACACGGCAGTGGTGAACGACAACCTCTACACCAATGTCATGGCCCGTTTTAACCTGCGCGCTGCGGCGGCGCTGGACCATCCGGAAATCGACGACGCCGAGCGGCAGCTTTGGGAGGCGGCGGCGTCCCGTATCCAGCTTCCGTTCGACGAGCATTTCCAGGTGTACTCGCAGGACAACGACTTCATGACCCTGGAGCCATGGGACTGGACGACGCCACGCTCCAAGTACCCGCTGCTGCTGAACTTCCATCCGCTGGTGATCTACCGGCACCAGGTGCTCAAGCAGGCGGACACGGTGCTGGCCATGTTCCTGCAGTGGCAGGAATTCACCGCCGAGGAGAAGCGCCGCGCCTTCGATTTCTACGACCCCATCACCACGGGTGATTCGACGCTGTCCGCGTGCGTCCAGGGCATCATGGCTGCCGAAGTGGGCTACCGGAAGGCGGCTCTTGAGCACTTCACCAACGCAGTGTTCATCGACCTGGATGATTCGCATGGCAACACGATCGACGGCGTGCACATCGCTTCGACCGGCGGCGTGTGGAGCTCGTTGGTATGTGGTTTCGCCGGCCTGCGGGACCAGGGTGCGGTGCCGTATTTCGATCCCCGGCTGCCCGAGGAATGGGACAGCCTTTCCTTCCACCTGAGGCTGCAGGGAAGGCTCCTCCTCGTGGAACTCGTCGACGCCAGCATCACGCTGAGCGTCTTGGAAGGTGAACCGCTGGACATCGACGTGCGCGGCGGGGTCTATTCCGTCGGCGCCGACTCCGTCCGCGTGGCCCTCGAACCGGTCGAAGTGCCGGAACCGTCGGTCTTCCCGAGCGGTCCGCCCACGGCAAGCCTTCCCGTGGTGCGCGCCCGCGCCTGATGCGCAAGACCGGCCGGCTGCCCGTTCCGGGCAGCCGGCCGCAGTTATTGTCGGCGGCTTTTGACGTCGGCGTCCGCGGAGAAGCCGTGTTGCCGTTCCAGCGGGTGGGTTATCTCGTCCCCGGCCATCCGGGCCGCAAGCATCGCCACGATTGCCACCACAGGGCAGACGCTGCCTGCCACCAGGAAGATGATCCAGAGGGGCAGCACGGCCGCGACCGGTCCGGCCAGCGCCATCGAAACGGGCATGAGCGCCAGGGACACAAAGAAATCCAGGCTTGAGATCCGTCCCAGAAGATGAGCCGGCACGCGCCGCTGCAGCAGCGTTCCCCAGATCACCATCCCCACGCTGCCGGTGGCGCCGAAAATGAACAGCGCCAGGGCGAGCACCCAGAAATTGTCCATGAGTCCCACGGCGGCCAGCGGCAGGCTGCCTGCACCCCAGGACACCATCATCACCGTCAGGTACCGGCGCGGGAGCTTAAACGAGGCAGTGACCAGCGCGGCGGCGGCGCTGCCGATTCCCATCACGGCCAGCAGGAAGCCGAACATGGTGGAGTCCCCACCCAGCTGGTCGCGGACCACGAAGGGCATGAGTACCTCTATTGGCCCGATCAGGAACAGCACTGAGATGCAGGCCCAGAGCAGAGTCCAGAGCAGCCACGGTGTCCGCAAGGTGTAGGTGACGCCCTCGTGCAGGTCATGGAAGAAGGAATTCCGTGGCCTGACCACGTGCGGTCCGGCCGCGCCGGGCTGGGCGTCCCTCCCGACCGGGTTCCCTTCGTGCTCCGCGCGGTTGGCAGAAGCGCTGAGGGCGTGCTGGCCGAGGAAATTCAGAATGATGAAAGCCACCAGATGGCACGCCGCCACGCCCGTCACGGCATGGGACGGCGACAGCCCGGCCACCACGATGCCTGCAACTGCCGGACCGGCCGCCTGCTGCAGTATGGGGCGCATGGTCCCTTCCATGCCGTTGGCCGCCAGCAGATCCTCGGGTGGCAGGAGCCTCGGCAGGATCGCGGAGTAGGCAGGGAAGAAGAAGGCGGCGCCCACACCGAGCACGAAGGCGCCAACCACCAGATGCCAGAGCGCCAGCCAGCCCGCCATTGCCAGGCCGCTGATGCTTGCGATCACGGCCAGATTTGCGCCTTCCACGGCAATGATGAGCAGGCGCTGAGGCACGCGGTCGGCGGCGATGCCGCCTGCGAGGACGAACGCGACCAGCCCCACGCTTCCGGCCGTGGCCACGAGGGACAGCTCAAGAGGGCCGCCGCGAAGCTGAATGACTTGGTACACCATGGCGACAGCCCACATCCCCGAACCGAAGATGGACACGGCAAGGGCCGTGATCAGCACGCGGTATTCACGATGGGAAAATGGGCGCAGCGCTCGGGGGAGGGGCACACGGCAATTTTAGGCCGAGCCTCCCGGTGGGGGAACGCGCGCCGCGGGATAAGCTCGTGGGATGGGGAACACACCCGCCGGAACATGGCGGCGCAGCGTTGCGCTGATCGGGACCAATTGCGGCCTTGCCCTGCATCCCGTGGACGGGAATGGCGTCCACATTCCCGGTGAGCCGGCCAGCTGTTTCGCTTCCTTCTGGAAGGCCGAGTGGTCCAAATGGGGAACAGGGACGGCTCTGCTGGTGGCCACGCTCCAAGGCTGGCGCAGCTACGGCCCCAGCGAGCACTTCGCCCAAACCCTCGCATCCGAGCTGACTCGTTATTTACCGGAAGCCGCCCGCTTTCCACTTAACGCCATCAGCCACACCCAGGACGATTTCGACATGCACCTCGACCTTGAGCGCGGGTTCACGGCCACCGGGCGCCGGGCAGCACTCGAAATCTCCGGCGTGCTGGACCGCCGACAGTTTTCCGCACCTGAGTTTCAGCTCGGACGGGCCAGCGCTTCCCTCAGCAACGTCTACCTGCCGTGCAGCGCGGGCCGGCTGTCAGAATTCGGTGTTGAGTGGCCGGGCGCCCCCACCGTCTATGCCGGGCCGCGCGGGCCTTCTTCGTCCGCCTACCTGGCCGTCGCCGAATCCTGGGTGATGTAGCGCTGGGCCGGCCTGCGTCCCGGCCTGCGTCCCGGCCCAGGCCCGGCCCAGGCCCACAGGGTCAGGGCCGTGGCCTAGTGTTAAGGCCTAGGCGACAGCAACCGGCTGTCGATTTGTTCCGAAGTAATTGTTCCGAGGTAGAGGTGAAGATGGCCAACAGACGCAACCCGGCGATGAAAATCGCGCAGGAAACAGCACACAATGCGGTGTTCGATGCCCACGGCAATCCCAAGCCCGGCGTCCACAACCTGTTGCTGCGCGCGGTAAATATCCAGCGACCACTCGTCGTGGCCAACATCCGCAGGCTCCAACGCCGTCACCCCCATGCTTCTGCGTCCCAGCTTGCGGCGAGGCTGGAACGCGACTACCTCACTGCAGTCACTGGCGGCGGCGCCCTGGTGGGCGCAACGGCCGTGGTCCCGGGGGTCGGAACCATCGCCTCGCTGGGTCTCTCCGCAGCGGCCACCGTGGCCTTCCTCGAAGCGACGGCGCTTTACGCGACGTCCCTGGCGGAACTCCACGGCATCAGGATGACCGACCCCGACAAAGCCAGCACCATGGTCATGGCCGTGATGTTGGGCGAAGAGGGCACGGCGCTGCTTGGCTCGCTGAGCGGCCAGGCCCTCGGCAAGGGAAAGGGCGCCACCCAGGCCTGGGGAAGCGTTCTGGCGCGCAAGATGCCTTCCAATGGCTTCGGCGCCATTCGGGAGCGCGTCCAGAAAGTCTTTCTGCGGAGCCTGCTGAAGCGCCAGGGAACGGCGCTGTTCGGCCGGGCACTGCCGTTTGGAATCGGCGCCGTGGTGGGCGGCGCCGGCAACCTCATGATGGGCCGGGCGGTCGTGGCGAATGCCAAGGAGGCATTCGGCCCTATGCCGGACACCATTCCCGGGGAACTGACGGCCGCAGCGGGTGCATCGCCGGAAGCGGCAGCGCGGCTGAACCGTACGCTGGAAGGGAGCAACGGTGGATCTGAACGCTGACTTGGGCGAGTCCTTCGGCTCGTGGACCATGGGCGATGACCTTGCCATGTTCCAGCTCGTCACCAGCGCCAACGTGGCCTGCGGGTTCCATGCCGGTGATCCGGTGACCATGCTGGACAGCTGCCGCGCGGCCTTCGAACTGGACGTCACGGTGGGGGCCCACGTTGGCTACCGGGACCTCGCGGGCTTTGGCCGGCGCTCCCTTGACATGTCCTTTGACGAGCTTTTCGGGGATGTCCTGTACCAGTTGGGCGCGCTGGACGGAGTGGCGCATGCAGTGGGCGCCTCCGTGGACTACGTCAAACCCCATGGAGCCCTGTACAACCGGACATTCCGCGATGCCGAGCAGGCGGCAGCCGTCGTGGCGGCCGTCCAGGCCTACGACCCGGGACTTCCGGTTCTCGGGCTCCCCGGCTCGGAGTTGCTGAAGCACGCCCAGGAAGCCGGCCACCCCGTGTTCCGCGAGGCGTTCGTTGACCGCGCCTACCTCCCGGACGGCACCCTGGTGCCGCGCTCGCAGGAAGGTTCCGTGCTGCACGACGTCGGTCCAATCGTTGAGCGGGCCGTCCGGCTGGCGCTGAAAGGCGAGGTAGTGGCAGTGGACGGCACGGTGGTGCGGGTCGATCCGGATTCGCTGTGCATCCACGGTGATACGCCCGGCGCCGTGGGCATGGCCGCCGCCGTTCGCGCGGGGCTGCAAGAAGCCGGTGTGGAGCTTGAGCCTTTCGCCTGAGCGGCCTCCGTGCTTTATCGGGGTTTGAGTCCCGCCCCAAGCCGCTGCTCCAGCAGCCTCGCTGTCTCGGGGGTACCGCTTGGAGGGCCGCTCTTCCGCACCACAGTGTTGAGTTCCGCAGGCTTGGTCGGCGAAAACAGCCACGTGGTGAAGAAGGCCCGCAGGTCCTGGCCGGACAGTTGCTGTGCGAGGTTCATGAAGTCCTCGCTTGAGACGTTGCCGCCGGCGTGGGACTCCGTCCATTCGCGGAGGATGTCGAAGAACACGTCGTCGCCCACCCGCGTCCGAAGTGCGTGCAGTGTCATGGCGCCGCGCGCATAGACACTGAAGTCGAACAGTGCCTTCGTTCCGGGGTCGCCGATTTTCACGGACCAGAACGGCGCTTCCGCGGGGATCGCCGTGGCGTAGAAGTCGAAGATCTGCTGCGGTGTCTCCCGTCCTTCGCTCTCGCTCCACAGCCACTCCGTGTAGGTGGCGAAACCCTCGTTCAGCCAGATGTCCCGCCACGCCCTGACAGCCACGTCATCGCCCACCCACTGGTGCGCCAGTTCATGGACCACCACCGAGTCGCCGCCCGTTGGAGTGTTGAAGAACAACTTGGAGTAGATGGGCCGGGTCTGGTTCTCCAGCGCGAAACCGAGGTTCTTCACGTCGTCCACGATGCCGCCGGCCGCAGTGAAGGGATATGGCCCCAGGAACCCGGACAGGAAGCGGATGATTTCGGGCTGCCGCTTGAAGGATGACTGCACCTTCTGGCCCAGCGATGGAGGCCCCTCCGTGCCTGCCGTCCAGTGAGTTTCGCCCGGGGGACTGTCAGCCGGCGGTCCTGAGGCCGCCCAGCCGTCCAGGATGTTTCCGTCGTCCTCGAACGACGTGGTGCCGTCCCCGGTGGAGACGGCGACGTCGTCTACGGACACACCGTCGAACGTAATGGCAGCGTCGCTGGCGTACGTGACGGAGACTTCGACTTTCTTCCCGGCGAAGAGGGCGAGGTCGACTGCCCACTGCTCCCAGCCCGTACCTTGCCCGGTTGCCGCCCACCATTTGCCTGACGTGCCCGTGGGCCGGCAGGCCCCCTTGCCGTTATCGGTTTGATAATGGGTGAGAAACGGGTGCAGGGACAGCAGTTCCTGGCAGGCGCGTCCAGTATCCGCCGCGGTGTGTCCGTTCGCATCGGGGAGGGTGGTCCAGTCCTGGGCGCCGGCCGTGTGGGCTTCCACGAAGGTGAAGTCCCGCCCTGCCTCAATGTTCCGCCACAGCCAGAAGGAAAGCCGGGCACCGCCCGGCGGAACGCTGATGACCTTTGTCAGACGCGTGTAGGACCTGTTGCCGTTGTGCGACCACGCGAAGTTGGTTCCTGTCCGCGGAGTCACCACAGGGGTGAAGAGGTCAGGATCGATGGCGTCCACAAAGCTGATCCCGCCGTCCCGGTATTGGCGGAGGTTGAACTGGCCCACGTTGGCCGTGGCGAGGTAGGTGGCCATCGGCGCTTCAGCACGCCAGGTCCACGTTGTTTTGCCATGCTCCGATTCCTTTTCCCGGAGCACTCCGTTCGCCACGACTTCCAGCCCGTCGGGAACAGTGATCCGGAAAGTGAAGGACGCCTTGTCCAGCGGGTGGTCATTCGCCGGGAACCAGGTAGCGGCCACGTGGGGCTGCCCGATCACGAGCGATCCGTCGTCGGTGTGCAAAAATCCTGAGGTGCCAAACTGGTCGTTGATGGCCTTTGGAATCCCGTCATAGGTCACGATGGCTTTGAAAGCATCTTCGTCCGCTATGCCGTCCTGCGGTGTTACGGTGAGCTCGGCTCCGCTTCGGCTGAAGGCCGCGGGTTCATCGTCCACTCTGACGGAGCGGACCGTCAGGCCGTCGAGGTCCAGATTGAATGCGGAGAGGTTTTGCGTTGCGCGGGCGCTGATGGTGGCCGAGCCGGCGAGCAGGCCGGTGGCGGGGTCGTAGCTGAGGTTAAGCAGGTAGTTCCGGACGTCATAGCCGCCGTTGCCGTCGAGCGGAAAATAGGGATCGCCCAGGCCGGGGGAGCCGGGCGCAAAGCTGTCAACTGCAGGCGGGCTTTTCGCAGCCGACGCAGATTTGGCCTGGACAGTCAGTAACTGGGCGGGGAGCGCAGCGGCCAGAAGCAGTGCCGCGAGGAAAAGGCCCGTGCGGTGCAGTGGCCTGCGGTGGGCGGGACGGGCGAAGGCGGCCCGGACCGCCGTCGGTTCTTTTGGGTTGGGACTCATGGCACCTCGTTCGGAACTCCACGATGGCAACGCCGCAGTGCCGGATCAGGGCCCGCGCCGCGACGGAACCGTATGAGCCGGCGGGAGACCAAGGGTGCGTTGTAGACACCAAGGTGGCCTCGGCCGCCCCTCCTGTCAAGAGTCCCGCTTTTTCCCGGCGCTGAGTAGCGGGCTGCGGTTCACGATGGCCGAACGTCAGCCGAACGCCAGGTGTGCCACCGCGAAGATGGCCAGGCCGGCCAGGGAGCCCACCACAGTGCCGTTGATCCGGATGAACTGCAGGTCCTTGCCCACTTGGAGTTCGATCTTCTGCGACGTCTCTTCGGCATCCCAGCGCGCCACGGTATCGGTGATTACCCCGGCAATGTCGGACCGGTAAGTCCGGACCAGGTAGCCCGCGGCGTCGCCGATCCAGGCGTTGACCTTGCCGGCGAGTTCGTCATCGTTGACCAGGCGTGTCCCGAAGTCGCGGACGGCGGCCTTGAACTTCACCGTCAGTTCACTGTCGGGATCGTCGACGGCGGTGAGCAGCGCGCCCTTGATGGTCGCCCAGGTCCGCGAGGCCAGTTCACGAACCTCCGGATCTCCGAGGACCTGTGCCTTAATGCCTTCGGCGCGGGCGATCATGGCCGGATCAAACTGGAGGTCCTGCGCAAGGTCCGTGAGGTATTTGTCGATGGACAGACGCACCTGGTGCTGTGGATCGGACTGAACAGCCTGTGCGAACTTCAGGATCTCAACGTAGACCTTGTCTCCCACGATCCCGTCCACGAAGCTGGGCACCCATTGCGGTGATCGTTCGGTGACGAGGCGGCTGACCGTCTCGTGATTGGCCGCCACCCAGTCCGCCGCCCGGTCCACCAGCAGGTCAACAAGCTTGTGGTGGTGACCTTCAGCGAAGATACGCTCGGCCATCCGGCCCACCGGAGGTCCCCACGGCGGAGCAAGCAGATGCTTGCGCACCATGCCCTCGATGACTGCCTGGACGTCGTCGTCATTCAACACCTTGAAGGCGCCGCGGATAACTGCGGCGCCCTCCTTGGCGACGCGTTCGGCGCCGCCCGGTCCGGACAGCCACTGGCCCACCTTGCCCGAAATGTTGATGCTGGCAAGTTTGTCCTGGACCACCTGTTCGGAGAGAAAATTGGTCTCCACGAACTCACCGAGCGACGCCCCGATCTGGTCCTTGCGCCGCGGAATGATGGCGGTATGCGGAATCTTCAGGCCCATGGGGTACTTGAACAGGGCTGTTACTGCGAACCAGTCCGCGAGGGCACCTACCATGCCGCCTTCGGCCGCGGCCCGGACATATTCGAGCCAGGGGTACTGCTTCTGCAGGGCAAACGCGAAGACGAACACAACTGCCATGGCGATCAGCAGGGCGAGGGCCACGAGCTTCATTTTCCGCAGGGCGGCCGCCTTTTCAGCGTCACCTGCAGCGAGCGGGTTCGGGGCGACGGCGGGACCCGCCTGGGCCGGACGGCCCTGGACGGGAGGGCCGGCGGGCGGAGGGGCCGGCTGCGTGGTTGGCTCAGAGTTCACCTGCATGTGCCCAGCCTAGCCCCGCTTCCCGGTCTGTCGTCGGCTAACGTGTCAGCATGACACCCGACGAGTCAGTTCCAGCCCGTCCCTTGGTCTACGCCCACCGTGGTGCCAGCGCGGACTTCGCGGAGCACACCCGAGCTGCGTATCTCCGCGCATTGGCTGACGGGGCGGACGGCGTGGAATGCGATGTGCAGCTGAGCCGGGACCAACATGTGGTTCTGCTGCATGATGCCAACCTGGACCGCACCTCGGACGGCACCGGCCCGGTGGCGGAAAGGACGATTGACGAACTGCGGCTCTTGGATTTCTCGTCATGGAAGGGTGTCCGTATTCCCGAGGCCTACGGGGCGCGCTCGGAACAGTTCCTGACCCTTCCCGATTTGCTGGACCTTCTCCGGGAATCCGGGCGGGACATCGGCCTCGCGATCGAACTGAAACACCCCAGCCCGTACCAGCTGAAACTCGAGGACCGGGTGCTGGAAGTCCTGAGGGCGGAGGGATGGGACCCGCGGACGTCCAGGCTGGGCAATATCCGGGTCACATTCATGAGCTTCAGCCCGGACTCCGTGCGTCATCTGTGCAAGACGGTTCCCGCTGAATTCATCTGCCAGCTGGTGGACGACATCAACGTCGCGGAAATCCGGGAAGAACTCGGCCTTGGTCCGCTGACCGGCGGCGCAGTGGCGAACGTTATGAAGGCCGCCCAGCTGGAGGGCGAACGGATCCTCAACGACTGCGAAGTGGGCATGGCCGGGCCCGGCATCGACTACGTGCGCGAGCATTCCCGCACAGTCCGGCGCTGGCTGGATTCGGGCCGCAGGTTCAGGGTCTGGACTGTGGACGCCACGAACGACGTAGCCCTGTGCCAGGGGCTGGGGATCCACGAGATCACCACCAATAAACCTGCCCTCGTACTCGCCCAGCTGTAGCCGGCTTCGCCCGGGCGCCACCGCTGTGATTGAGTGGTGCCATGCCCATCACCTGGCCGGCCCGGCTCCTGCAATCTCTGGCTGTTCGGGTAGGCCTGTCCATCAGTGTGGCCACAGGCCTGTACGGTGTGTCATTCGGCGCCCTTTCCGTTACTTCCGGCCTCGACTTCTGGCAGACGATGGCCCTGAGCCTGCTGCTGTTCAGCGGCGGCTCGCAATTCGCGTTCATCGGAGTGGTTGCCGGCGGCGGGTCCGGGCTGGCAGCCATGGGGGCCGCGACGCTGCTGGGGATGCGCAACGGAATCTACGGCATGCAGCTCAACGTACTGCTGCACCCGAAGGGATGGCGAAAGCTTGTCGCCGCCCAACTGACCATCGACGAATCCACGGCTACGAGCACCGGCCAGACCGATCCCGCCGAACAGCACCGCGGATTCTGGACCGCGGGAATCGGCGTCTTTGTGCTCTGGAATATTTTCACCGCCGTGGGTGCCCTCGCCGGAGGCGCGCTGGGCGATCCAAAGCAGTGGGGGCTCGACGGTGCTGCGGTGGCAGCCTTCCTTGGCCTGCTCTGGCCCCGGCTGAAGGGCAGGGAACCGGTTGCCATCGCCGTCGTCTGCGCGCTGGCCACCGTGCTGGCGGTGCCGTTCGTTCCTGCCGGCGTGCCCATCCTGATAGCTGCGGTAGTGGCCGCCCTCATCGGATGGTTCAGCCACGGACCCAAGGATGAAGGGCTGGAACCCGACATCGATCCCTACACCGGGCGCCGCCATGGCCCGCACCGGGAATCCGGAACGGCCCCCGGGGGTGCGGCATGAATCTGTGGGGATGGCTGCTCCTGTCGTGCCTTTTCGCATATGCCTGGAAGCTGCTGGGCTACTTGGTGCCGGCTTCGCTCCTGCAGAATCCCCGGATGTCGCGGGTCGCCGGAACAATGACCATCGGGCTGCTGGCCTCGCTGACGGTCGTCAACGCTGTGGCGTCAGGCCAGTCGCTGATCCTCGATGCCCGGCTCGGGGCGCTGGCCGCGGCCGCAGTTGCGCTCCTCTTCCGTGCCCCCTTCCTGGTGGTAGTCCTGGCCGGGGCAGGGGCAGCAGCCCTGCTGCGGCTGGCGGGCTGGAACTGAAATGGCGGCCTGCCCCGGCATTGACGTGTCAGGCTGGGTGTGAATGAGTAGACCGTAGAGTGACGCTCAATGTTGTTGAATTTCGGAGAGGACGGACCGACCATGAATGACGAATCAGCCCAGGAGGAAACAGCCTCCACCAGGGAAGTCTCGGAGAAATCGGGAGCCCCCTACATTGAGGTGGGCGGCTCCCAGGCCACCAGGGAGCTCCGCGATACGTCCCGCCGCCGCCGCGAGGCGGAGGAAAAGCTGCAGCAGCATCTGATTGAGGCGAAAGAGCACGCCCATGAGGCAGAGCATGCCCATGAGGCGGAGCAGGCCCACGAGGCGGAGCAGGCCCATGAGAAGGCGCACGGGCGGGCCGACGATACCGGTGACGATTCCTAGACGCACGCCAGGCGCAAGACGTCACGGACGTGCGCCCCTGCCGAGGTGCGCCCTGCTAGGTGATCAGGCGGCAGCGAGATCAGGCGGCATTGATCAGGCGGCACCGTAAGCATCAGGAGAATCGGGCAACGAGCGCCGGGCCAGTTCTTCGCTGGCAAGGTCGTACCAGTCTTGGGCGCCGAGCACTGGTTTAGGGGTGTCCAGGTTCCGGTACAGCGCGTCCACGATGATGCCGAGCTCCTCGGTGGACGCGGATGTCAGGGTCACTTCCGGGTCGCCGGTGTGCTTCATGAATTGGGCAAGTTGTGAGCGGTTCATGATGACGCTGCCAGCCGGACATATTCACACGTGAAGAGTGCCATTGTTCGCTCCATGAAGGAATGTACCGAGGCTGGCTGCCTAACCACTGGTCTGATCAGCTTACTGTGCCAGCCACTTCAGCGGAATATCCGGTGCAGCTTTACAGCATCGGACGTGGCCTCGCGGGAACGCCAAAAGCCGAGCCTCCGCCTACTCGAACTGCGTGCCCGGGAGCGGCACCTGGGGCGGCAGTGGCCGGCCCGGCCGTTCCGATCGGATGGCGTCCTCGACCAGGGCGGCCGGCCGCCGCCAGGCATCGGAGCCCGGTTCCATGGTGTCCACCACGCCGATCAGCATGGCGAGCAGACGGACCATGTCCGTCAACGAGATGTCCACCCGGAGGGTGCCCTGGCCCTGTCCCCGGCCCAGGAGCACGCCCACCGATTCGATCAGGCTGCCGGTGATGCCGGTCAGCAGGTCACGACGCCCGGCCACCGCACCAAGCAGATTGGCGTTCTCACTTGCGGCGGCCATGATGGCATCGATCACGCGGAAAAGGCCCTCGGCAGCATCCTGCCCCGCCAGTGCGACATCAATGACCGGATCAACGGTGAGACGGAGCTGGCGGTTCAGTGCTGCCAGGACCAGCTGTTCCTTGTCTGAAAAGTTCCGGAAGAGCGTCGCGGGACCCACACCGGCAGTGGCGGCGATCGTCTGCAGCGGAACATCCGGGCCGTAGTCGCGGAAGCACTCACGGGCTGCGTTAATGATCTTGTCCACATTGCGCGCAGCGTCGGCACGGAGGGGCTTGCGCTCTACTGCGAGGTTCATATCTAAAAGGTTAGCAACGCAGTCTCCCGCCGACTTCGTTACCGATTGGTAGCCTCGAATATGACGCAGGACACCCCGCCGGCGAGGTTCCCGGCGTGCCAGACTGGACCCATGTTGCTTGCATTCTCAGTTGCCCCGTCCGGAACTCCTGCCGATCCGACGCACCAGCGCGGGGCCGCGGACGCCTCGGTGCACGACGCCGTAGCCGCCGCAGTCAAAATCGTTAGGGAATCGGGACTCCCCAATCAGACGGACTCCATGTTCACCACAATAGAAGGTGAATGGGATGAGGTGTTCGCGGTCGTAAAGCGCGCCACCGAGGAAGTAGGCAAGTACGGCAGCAGGGTCTCGCTGGTGATCAAGGCCGACATCCGGCCAGGCTTCTCCGGCGAACTGACAGCCAAGGTGGAGCGGCTGGAAAACGTCATCGCCGGGGACTCCTGACCCGGACCGGCCGGTGACCGGCCCTGACAGGGTCGCGGCCCCGGACCGGCCCTAGCCGGGCTTGTCCTGTTACTGCGAGACTGGGGTCATGTTTGAGCATAAGCCGCAGCCCGGGTGGGTGGCCGTAGAAGAGTTCCTGTCCGCCGCCGTCGTTCATCCCGACGGAGCGCTGAAGCGCGCGGTGCAGTCCGCCGTCGAGGCCGGGATGCCGCCGATCGAGGTGACCCCGAACGCCGGCAAGCTGCTGAAGCTGCTGGTCATGAGTTGCGGCGCCCGCCGCGTACTGGAGATCGGCACCCTGGCAGGTTTCAGCACCATCTGGATGGCCCGGGGGCTTCCCGACGACGGGCGGCTAGTGACGTGCGAATACCTCGCCAGACATGCTGAGGTTGCCCGCGCGAACGTGGACGCCGCGGGCGTCGGCCACAAGGTGGACATCCGCACGGGCGCCGCACTCGAGACGCTTGCTGTCCTGGAGGCAGAAGGAGGAGGCCCTTTCGACTTCGTCTTCATCGATGCGGACAAGGAGAACAATCCGCACTACCTCGACTGGGCCATCCGCCTTGGCAGGCCGGGGACCACCATCGTGATGGACAACGTGGTCTGGGAAGGCGCAGTGCTGGACCCCTCCATGGACGAGATCAACGCCCCCGGCATCCTCGGTGCGCTGAAAATGATGGGCGAGGACAGCCGGCTGGACGCCACAGTTATCCAGACGGTGGGCTCCAAAGGCTGGGACGGATTCGCGCTTGCGGTAGTTCGCTAGAACCGAATGCAAGCATTGAGCAAAACTAAAAGGCACCGCCCGCGTACCGGGTGTACGTGGGCGGTGCCTTGGTTGAAGTAGGGAACTACACGATGGCGTTCATGGAGCTCCAGCCAGTGCCGATCAGGGACTTGCCGAGGAAACCGGTTGATCCGTTGCCACGGTAGAGGAGCATGTTTCCGCGGGAGTCGCGGGCCGTCAGGTCGGCCTTGCGGTCTCCGTTGAAGTCACCGGGAGCTACGATGCTGAGGCCGTTCCAGCCGGCACCGATCAGGACCCTTGCGAGGAACCCGCCGGAACCGTCGCCACGGTAGAGCCAGAGGTTTCCGGCGCCGTCGCGGGCTACCAGGTCCGCCTTGGCGTCACTGTTGAAGTCACCGGGAGCCACGATGGCGTTCATGCCGTTCCAGCCGGTGCCGATCTGCATCCGCCCGGTGAAGCCGCCGGTTCCGTTGCCGAGGTAGGCGAACAGGTTGCCAGTGGCGTCGCGGACGGTCAGGTCCGGCTTCCGGTCTCCGTTGAAGTCACCGGGAGCGGTGAGGCTGTTGAAAGAGTTCCAGCCGGTCCCGATCTGGACCTTGGTGGAGAAGCCTCCGGCACCGTTGCCCTTGTAGAGATACAGCAGGCCGGTGGAGGTCCTGGCTACGATGTCGGCTTTACGGTCACCGTTGAAGTCGCCGGTGCTGACGATGGCCGTCATCGAATTCCAGCCGGCGCCGATCTTGGTCTTCGCCAGGAAACCGCCGGTTCCGTTGCCGCGGTAGAGCCAGAGGACACCGGCGGAATCGCGGGACACGACGTCCGCCTTGCCGTCGCTGTTGAAGTCCTGCAGCTTAGTCGTTGGTGCGGTGACAGTCGTGCCGATCTGCACGGTGCGGTTAGCCATTGCGCTGACGTTGCCGGCAGCGTCGGTGGCCCGGACGTTGAAGACGTACGTTCCGTTGACCTGTGCATCCCACGTCTTTGGTGAGGCGCAGGTGGGATCCCAGGTTGCGTTGCTGGGCAGCAGCTGGCATTCGAACCGGGCCCCGGCCTCACCCGTGAAGCTCAACGTGGGCGTGCTGTCCAGGCTGGGCGAGGACGGGAACGGTGCGGTCACCGAGACGGCGGGCGCCGCGGTGTCCACGGTGAAGGTGAGCTTCGCCGAGGTCAGGAACTGTGGCTGCGTGGGATCGGCGGCGAAGGCCGGGTTGGTGATGCGGGCCTGCACACTGTGAACGCCCTGGGCCAGTGCGGCCAGCGTGGCGGAGTAGCTGGAGCCGGTGAGCGTTGTGGCCCGGGGGGCACCGGTGTCGACAATCAGCTGCACGGGTCCCGCAGCGCCTGCCGGAAGGGTGCCGATGATGGTCGGCGTGGTGACCCGCGTGATGTTGTCGGTCGCGGAACGGCCGCTGTCGCTGGCCGTTGCCAGGTCAGGCGTGGAGGGCCCGCCGTCGGACCCGTCGGCGATAAGCCCCTGGACGGTGAAAGTGTTCACCGTGAGGGTGTTCACCCCGGGGCCGCCGGCGTTGGGACCCGTGATGGTGACAGCATTGGTCCCTGACGGGGCGCCGGTTACTGGCCTCGCGGTGTTGATGTCGCCGAGAGTTCCCGGAGCTGCTCCGACTTGGCGGAGGAACGTTGCGGTGGTGCCGGTGGCGTAGTTACCCAGGAAGGCCGCGCCTACTCCGGCCCAGTCGCAGGGCACTGTTGCCGAGGGAGCGCAGACGCCGGCGTCGATGGTTTGCTTGATCCGGCCACCTACCTTTGGGTCCGGTTCGGCAACGAATGTGTTGATGCCGTACGGGTGTGTAATCGTGTAGCTTGCGCCGGGAGTGAGGTTATCGACTATGAACCGCAGCCGGCCGAAGCCCATCTGCTCTCCCGGAACAACGGGGCCGTTGACGTGGGCTCCTTCGAGTGCCGCCTCATAAGTGCTGAGATTGCCGCCCGTCGCGGAGGCTTGGAACCAGAAGGCTTCTTCCGGGAAGTTGTCCGGATAGGATGCCGGCGAGTTCGGGTCGGGCGGCTCGGAGAGGCAGCCTTTGCCGGCCTCATAGCAGAGCTGCAGCTTGACCGATCCGTCTGAATACCAGGTGGGGAACCCGTTGGCAGAATCTACCGGCCCCATGCCGGCGGTCTCGGCGCTGGCGGGAAGGGCGCCCAGCGGCGCGAGGGCCGTGGCCAGCAAGGCGCCGGCGGCAACGGGGGCAATGCGGGCAGTTGCGGTGGTGGCGGACCGGCGGTGGGCCGGCCCTGAACGGTGTGCTCCGTCGGGCATCTTGGGCCTCATTACGGCGTGCGAGAACATGGTGACTCCTTATGGACACTCGATTTATGGCCCCCAGTACCAACAAGGCCAGATCGGGAGGTGCATTCCCAACCACCGCCAGAATGGCGCACCCACCTTGGATTAACGTCGGACAAAACCGATGGTGAAAATGGGCGGCTCCGGCACCGCGGGACGGGCGGCCGGCTCGGGCGCCGCAGGGGATACGGTGCCCGGTCCGGCAGCCCTGGTCCCTGTCCGCGCAGGCCAAGCTCCGGTTTTGGACCTGCTTCAGCCTGCCTGCCGGGACTTGGGAATTTCCCGCTGGGCCGCGCCCCGTATGGGCCCACCCGCCGCCCCCCGCAAGGGGCCCGCGCCCGGCGTGAGGGGTTAGGCCATCGATTTGAGGGGGCCCGAATAGGGGTGGTTGGACCTTGTTTGTTACCCGGGAGTCACTTGTTCGGACCTTTTCCCAAGAATCGCCCGGCATGCTCGGAGCAATCATTCGAAAGGAGCCCTGGCAATGACCGTGTCAAGACGACAAGTCCTGCTGCTGGGTGGATTAGGTGCCCTGGGGGCTGGCGCGCTTTCGTTTCCGTCCCGCGAAGTGGAAGCCAAGTCGGCCAGTCGCCTCAGCAGTGCAGAAATGCCCAAGCCGTTCCAGTCAGCCTTTGTCCAGCCCCCGGTCCTGCAGCCGGACCGGGTGGGAGTGGACTCCGCCGACGGCGGGCCTGTGAACTACTACACCCTGACTCAAAAAGCGGCCATGGCCTCCATTTTGCCGCGGCTTAAGACTCCGATCCTGGGGTACAACGGCATCTTTCCCGGACCCACCATCAGCCTCGATCAGGGCACCAAGGCCGTGCTGCGTGTCCGTAACCAGCTGCCGGCAACGCACCCCAACGATGGCCACGTGCTGGCAACGTCGGTCCACCTGCACGGATCGGCTTCGCTGCCGCAGTATGACGGGTACGCCAGCGACATTACCCACCCCGGATTTTTCAAGGACTACAACTACCCCAACTTCCAGCCGGCCCGGACTCTCTGGTACCACGACCACGGTGTCCACTTCACGGCCCAGAACGCCTACTCGGGCCTGGCGGCCCAGTACCACATGCACGATCCGGTTGAGCGGAAGCTCCTGCCGCAGGGCAAATACGATGTGCCGCTGGTAATTTCCGACGCGATGTTCGCGGCCAACGGTGCCCTGGGCTATGACGACAACACGCACTCGGGCCTGTGGGGGGACGTCATCCTGGTCAACGGCAAGCCGTGGCCGGTCATGAAGGTCCAAAAGCGGATCTACCGTTTCCGCATCCTGAACTGCAGCATCTCCCGTTCGCTCAAGCTCACGCTCAGTACGGGAGATCCCCTGGTGGTCGTGGCCACCGACGGCGGCCTGATGCCCAAGCCGCAGAGCGTGGCCAACTACCGGCACGCGGGCGCGGAACGGTATGAGGTCCTGATTGATTTCCGCAAATACAAGACCGGCCAGCGGATTGAACTGCGGAACCTGTCCAACAAGAACAACGTGGATTACGACTTCACGAACAAGGCCATGGCCTTTGACGTCACCGACGAGCCCGTCGACACCGCCGACGCCACCTGGAACACCATGCCCACGCTGCTGGCTCCGGGCAATGAGGTCATGGCCCTGACCGAGAAGCAGGCCAAAAAGGTCCGGCGCTTCAGGGTCAAGCGGAACGACACCACCAACATGTGGACCATCGATGACACCAGTTGGCACGACGTGATCGCGAGCGGCTACAAGAAGGTTTCCGCGGAAGTGGACCTCGACGCCGTCGAGATCTGGGAGTTTGAGAACAAGTCAGGAGGCTGGTTCCATCCGGTTCATATCCACCTGGTTGACTTCAAAATCCTGAGCCGCAACGGCAGGGCCCCGTTCCCGCAGGAACTCGGTCCCAAGGATGTGGTCTATGTGGGCGAAGGCGAGACGGTCCGGCTCCTCATGAAGTTCGGTCCGCACAAGGGCCGGTACATGGTGCACTGCCATAACCTTCCCCATGAGGACCACGACATGATGGTCCAGTTCCGCGTCGGCCTGAAGGAAGACGACTACGATCCCTGCGACCCCATGACGGCGGCACTTCCCCAATGGGACGCTTAGCCCCCCTGCCAGTAGCAAGAACCGAAAGCCCTGCCGGAGTTTCCCGGCAGGGCTTTTGGGGGAAGAAAACCACGACGGCGGCCGTGCTGGCCGCCGGTTTGCTCGCCACCCGGCTGTGGGTGCTTGAGCCCATGACGGTGAGCTCCGAGAGCATGGAACCGGCGGTGCCCCGGGGCTCCACGATCCTGCTGTACAAAGCCGGACCGGCCCTTGGCAGTCTTACAGCCGGGTCTCTCGTAGTCTTCACCAGCCCCGAGGACGGACATCCGGCGCTCAAGCGTGCCATCGCGTTTCAAGGCCATACCGTTGCCATCGAAGACTCCGTCCTCGTCGTGGACGGCGTGCCGCAGCCTGAGCCGGGAATCGACCAAAGCCGGATTGACGGCACGTATTTCGGTCCTGTCACCGTACCTGCGGGCCACCTCTTCGTCCTCGGCGACAACAGGTCCGGCTCCATCGACTCACGCATCTACGGCAGCGTCCCGCTGGAGAACGTGCAGGCGACCGTGCTGTGGCCGCCGTCGGGTCGTTAGGCGTCCTGCCGGGCCGGCGGAAGCGGCAACAGGCACAATGCGTCGACAGACGTAGGGTCGCCAGATATGGGGAAGCGGTCCCGCAGCAGTGCACAGAGCCCGGGGCCGCTTTCCTATGTGGTCGGTAAGTCAGGGTCGTTGGTCTGCCAAGGGTTGTCCGACTGCCAGGACGTCCCCGCACAGCAACAGGGCCCCGTCCGCGGTGTGGACGGGGCCCTGTTGCTGTGCGCTGACGTGTCAGCCGGTGCGGATCAACGGGTGGCGATGGCTGACGTTGCCGTGCCTCCCCGAGTGGACTGGACCATGACCCTGGTGATCTGCCTGGTCGGTCCGGGCTTGGCCTTGTAGGACCAGGCGCCGAGGGTGTCGACCTGTGCGGTGCCGATCTTCACCGCGGTACCGCTGGTCATGTCGTAGATCACGACCGACGTGGCCGGGGTCAGAACGCCGGTGCTCCCCGCCAGGGCGGATGTGCCGGTGATCCGGAGCTCGGTGCCAATGCGGTGGCGGGAGCCCGCATCGATTGCCACAGCGTCGGTCTGGATGGTCAGCGCAACAGTTGTCTCGCTCGTGCTGCCGTCCAGGGCTGTCACGACCAGCTTGATATGGGCAGGTCCTGCGACTGCTGCCGGCAGCGGAGCAGTGTCCGTGGTCTTGGCGTAGAACGGAACCGCAACGGTCGGCTTGGCCGTGGTGTCGCCGGCCAGCGTTACGGCCGGGCCGTCCACCTGCGACCACTTGTAGCTGACGCCCCCGGTTGATGTGCTGCCGTCAAGCTGGACGCTTGCGCCGCGGGCTACCGTAGCTGATGCCGGCGTCGCCGCTGCTTTCAGCGTGGTTGGCGGGGTGGTGCCGCCGCCCGGTGGCGTGGTGGTGCCGCCGCCTGGTGGCGTGGTGCCGGTCCCTGTGTCAACTACGGGACCGGGATCGGGTGTTGGGCTCAGCGGGGGAAGTCCTGCCTGGGTGGCAGTGCCGCCTGAGACGCTCACCGCAAGGGATGCCGTGTCCCCGGCGGCGTTCTTCACCGTTACCTTGGCGGGTGGCGCATTGAGGGTCCAGGAGCCCTGGGCTGGCGCGCCGCCAGCTGCGGGGTTGACCAAAGGTCCGACTCCGACGACTTCCAGTGGGTCGCCTGAACTGGAGAGGGCTGCTACGTTGAGCTTCGCCCCGTCAAAGGTGGCGCTCGTGACCGTGATGCTACTGGGCTTGGTCACGGTAATGGTGCCGCTGCTGGCGGGCTTGTCGGCGATGTTGGTGATCTTGACCGATGTTGGTGCGGTTCCGGTGAACGGGATCCGGGCGTAGAAGCGGCCGGAGTCCGCATCCGTGGCCATCGGCGTGAGAGCGAATTTCCCTGCCTGTGCCTCGACCTGCAGCTGGGCCGCGGGCTTGCTGCTGGCGAAGATATCGATCATGTTCCCGTTGACTACGGCAGAATCGGCGCTCACGCCGCTGTTGGTTGCAATCTTTCCCTGGAGGGTGAACTGATTGGTTGACAGGTTGAGTCCGCCGCCGCTGACGGAGAACGTGTTACGAAGGCCGCCTGTCACCGTGTGGTCCTGGTTCGGATCTCCAAGGTACCCGGCAGGTGCTGCCGGGGCGGTGGCCGGATCCCATTTGAGGAAGGGGCCGATGTTGCTCTTAAGTGCTGTGGTGAAGTTGCCCACGGCGGGGGAGATGTCCTCGACGAGCCTGCCGGCTCCCGTGCCGTCCGTGTCGACTGTGATGGTGCCGTAGGGATGCTGGAAGGTAAGGGTGGCATTTGCGGGACCGCCCTTCACCACAATCCTCTGACGGCCGAAGACCATCTGGTCGCCGTCCGTGACCGTGTTGGCGAACGCGGCCTCCAGGCCGAGCACCAAGGTGGCCTTTCCACCGCCGGGAAGGTCAAGGCCGGAGCTGGCGAGCATGTAGAACGCTTCTTCGGGGAAGTTGTCAGGGAACGAAATGGGCGCTGTGTCATTGGGGATGTCGCCAGGCAGGAAGCCGCACAGCGGGTTTTCCGCGTCGAGGCAGAGCTCTACGCGTGTTCCCGACCGGTCCTCGTACCAGGAGGGGAAGCCGTTCTCGGCATTGACCGGACCGACAGAAACAAGTTTGTTGGTGGCCAGATTTTGTTCGGTCACCTGGGTCGCGGCCACGGCCGAGGTGACGCCTGTCACCGACAGCAGGACAGTTGCCGCGGCCGCGATGGTCCGCCGGCCGCCAAACCGCCCGGCAATCGGGCTGGCGAACGGTGGAGAGAACCGCGGATTCAGCTGATGGACTGAGCCATTGGGTGGGTTGGTTGCCATTGGTATATCTCCTCAGGTATGGCGCTGATGGCAACCAATAAACGTTGCCCGAGTTGTGAAAACCTTTGGCAACGTTGGGATCGGTGGGAGTCCGAAAACGGCGGCACCCCCCGGCCCTCTGGAAGGCAGGACGCCGTGCCCGCGCCCACCGGAAGATAAGTATGCTTGGAATCATCTTGGCCGGCCGCTCGCGGCCGGTGCCGGGCAACAGCAGCGGAGGAAGAAAATGAAAGCGTCCCAGACCCTGGCCAGCAACCTTCAGAAGGTCCTCACCGACCTGATCGAACTCCATGTGCAGGGGAAGCAGGCGCACTGGAACCTGGTGGGAACCAACTTCCGGGACCTGCATCTGCAGCTGGACGAAATCATCGCCAGTGCACGGTTGTTCGCGGACCAGACGGCGGAACGCATGCGTGCCCTGCACGCCCTTCCGGACGGCAGAAGCTCGACAGTTTCAGCGGACACCAGGCTGGAACAGTTCCCCGGCGGCCTGACTTCCACGAAGGACACGGTCAAGCTCATCACCGCGCGGCTGGAGCAGACCGTCAAGACCATGCGGGACGTCCATGACGAGGTGGACGAAGAAGACCCCACCAGCGCCGACCTGTTGCACGCGGCCATCACGCGGCTGGAGCAGCTGGCATGGATGGTGAACGCGGAAATCATGACCCCCACGGCGTCGGTGACTTCACCGGCGGGAGACTGAGCAGCCTGATGAGCCCGCCGCACCGCCGCTGGCAGGCCGTCCGCATCAGCTCCACGCCGGAGCAGCTCGGCGAACTTGCTCCCGCCCTCGAGTCATTTGCCGCCGCCGTAGGGGACGTTCCCGCGCTCCTGGCTGCAGCCCACGAGGCCGGCCGGACCGCGCCGAAGCCGGGCGACGGTGGTACAGCCAGGCTGTGGGAACTGTTGGCTTCCGTTGCCTCCATCGACGTGGCGGCAGGCCGAATCCTTGAACCGCACCTGGACGCCGGCGCCATCCTTGCGCAGGCAGGAAAGGCCGGTTCCTTCACCGGAACCTGGGGTGTCTTTGCTGCCGAAGGCGCCGGCACGCGGCTGAACGCGGAGTCCGGAGACGCGCGGGGAGAGCTGCACCTCACCGGGTCCAAGCCATGGTGCTCGCTGGCACAATTCGTGGACCACGCCGTGGTCACCGCGCACACTCCTGCCGGCGGCCGCGGTGCCTT
Organism: Arthrobacter sp. 05T444; assembly: GCF_056395905.1. Classification (NCBI taxonomy): domain Bacteria; kingdom Bacillati; phylum Actinomycetota; class Actinomycetes; order Micrococcales; family Micrococcaceae; genus Arthrobacter; species Arthrobacter sp. 05T444. The sequence goes on along the minus strand of NZ_JBFTKK010000009.1, from coordinate 117,310 downwards.
TGCCGTTGACCTCAGGGATGCCGGCGTGACCTGCGCCGATCCGGAATGGACCAGCCTGGGCCTGAGGGAAATTCCCAGCGGCACTGTCCATTTCGACCGGGTGGCCGGAGTGCCGCTTGGCGACGAGGGGTGGTACTTCCAGCGGCCGGGCTTCGCCTGGGGCGGCATGGGCGTGGCGGCATGCTGGCTGGGGGGTGCAGTAGCGGTGGGCAGGTACTTTAAGGCCGCCCTGATTGGGGGGACCCAGTCCCAACGTCAGCCCGATCAGGTGGCCCTCGCCAGCCTTGGCGAGGTGGACCGTATCCTCACGTCAGCGATCGGGCATCTCGCCAGAACCGCTGAGCTGGTCGACCGCGGCCTGCTGGGCAGCGCGGGGAAGCGTGGAGCCAGCGAGTCTCCTGAAACGTCGCCGGAGGAGCTTGGGGCCGGTCAGGAGCCCGGTGCGTGGGGCGAGGCGCTCCGCGTCCGCGGAACTGTTGCTGCCGCCGTCGAACGCGTCCAGCTCCTGGTGAGCCAAAACCTGGGGCCGGGGCCGCTGGCCTTCGACGAACGGTACGGCAAGTGCATGGCGGACCTGTCGCTGTACGTCCGCCAGCATCACGCGATGCGCGATGACGCCCAGCTCGGTGCGCTGACCCTGAAGGGGGATCACGCGTGGTGACCTTCGCCCACACGGACAGCGGCACGGATGAGGCTGCCTGGGCGGCAAGCGGGCTCGGGGGCCTGGGCGAACTTCCGCTGGATTCCGGCGAGCTGGGTGATATGACGTTCATCCTGCTCGCTGCCCATCCCGATGACGAATCGCTCGGTGCGGGCGGCCTCCTTTCCCGGCTGGCCGGGGCCGGTGCCGACGTGGAGGTGCTGCTGTGCTCGGCAGGGGAGGCCTCCCACCCGGGCTCTCCGACCACAACGCCGGAGCAGCTTGCGGCCGTCCGGCTGGCCGAGTTTGCGGCTGCCATGTCCGGGCTCGGCTTGGCCGGGCGCTGGCAGTTCCTGGAGCTGGCGGACGGCAAGCTCGCCCAGGACCGCGCGGTGATCGCGCGGCACCTGGCGGAGGCCGTTGGCCGTCATCCCGGACCTCCGGAGCGGCTGGCGCTGGTTGCCCCTTACCGCGGCGACGGGCACATCGACCACGACACGTTGGGGGCTGTGGCAGCGGAGCTCGCGGCGGCCGGCGGCCACGGGCTGCTGGAATACCCCATCTGGTACTGGCTCTGGGCAGCGCCGGAGCACCAGGCCTGGCAGAACTGGCTTCGACTTCCGCTGAGCGACGGCGAGCAGCGCGCAAAGCGTGACGCCATGCGGTCCCACTCCTCGCAGGTCCAGCCACTGTCGGAGCGCCGCGGCGACGAAGTGCTCCTCACGGACCGGTTCCTTGGCCACTTTGAGCGGGCGTTCGAGATATTTGCCTGGCAGCCCCCGGTCTCCGGAAGGCGGGGCGCCGCGGACGCTGAGGGCATCTTTGTTGCCGTGCACCTCGGGGCGGCGGACCCGTGGGGGTACGAGGACAGCTGGTATGAGCAGCGCAAGCGCGCCTTGACGCTTGCAGCGCTGCCGGAGCCAAAGTACGACGCCGGGCTGGAAATCGGCTGCTCGATCGGCACCCTGAGTGCCGAACTGGCACAGCGGTGCGGGCGGTTCCTGGCCGTCGACGCCAGCAGCGCAGCGCTGGTGCGGGCGGCACGGCGGCTGGCACCCTTCGCCGGCGCGGAGGCGCGGCACCTGACGCTTCCGCAGCAATGGCCGGACGGCAACTTCGACCTGATTGTGGTCTCGGAAGTGGGCTACTACCTAACGACCGCCGAACTCGGGGAGCTTTTCGGGCGCATCGCTGGGGCGCTGGCGCCCGGCGGAACGCTGCTGCTTTGCCACTGGCGGCACCCGGTTTCCGGCTGGGAGCTCGACGGCGACGCCGTCCACGCACTGGCCAGGGACCGCTTGCGCTGGCCAACCGCAGGACTCTACCGGGAGCGCGATTTCGTGCTGGAGACGTTCCTCGCGCCGGTGATTCAGCAGGACCCGGAGCCGGCGCATGGCACCTGAGTCAATCCGTTCGCAGGCCCGTCCCCTGATCCGCCGGGTTGAGGTGGTCATGCCGGCGCACGACGAGGAGCGCCACTTGAAGCAGGCCCTTGACGCACTCCGGGCGGCGGTGGAGGCCGTAGTGCAGCGGAAGCCGGCCACCGTCGTCGTGATTACCGTTGTGCTGGACCACTGCACCGATAGGTCGGCCGAGATCGTGGCCCGTTTTGCCAGCCTGGACCACCGGATCACGATGATGCATCAGCGGTTCCACAACGCAGGCGCAAGCAGGGCCGCCGGAATTTCGGCGGCGCTGCGCGGCCGCCAGTCAGAACTGGCGGGCACCTGGCTCGCCAGCACCGATGCTGACTCGTGCGTCCCCGAGAGCTGGCTGTGGCGCCAGCTCGAATTCGCCGACGCCGGCTGGGACGTGGTGCTGGGCTCCGTGGAACCTGACCCCGGGGACGTGGACCCGGAGCTCCTCCGGCGGTGGCGGGTCAAGCACCCGTTTGAGGAAGACCACCCTCACGTTTACGGTGCAAATCTGGGTGTCCGGGCTTCGGCCTACCTGCTGGCCGGTGGATTTCCGGAACTGCGCTCCGCGGAAGACAAGGTACTCGTGGACCGGCTGCGGCGCCGTGGCTGTGCCGTCGTGGCAACGGACAGCACACGCGTGCTCACCTCGGGGCGGACCTCCGCCCGGGCGCCGCACGGATTTGGTGCCTACCTGCGGGCGCTCGGGGTGGAGACCGCCGCCGCCCTCCGCAGCGGCTAGCCAACACGCCCGGGAGCGGCTGCCGCCGGCCCCGGCTTCCCCTGAAGTTCTTCCGCTGAAGGCGGGTGCGTCACTTGGTGTCGGCGCGGTACTGCCCGTTCTGCTGGTCGGCGTGCTTCTCGCGAAGCTCCCGCCCGTGCCGGATGTCTTCCTCCTCCTGCTCCTGGAGCTTGTCGCTCTTCTTTGTGTCACGGGGCGGCAGTTGGATGGTTTCCTCCGCCTCGATGCCGGCCTGTAGCTGCCGGCCGCGTTCCATCTCGGCGTCGAACTCGGCGCCGAACAGCAGCGACATGTTGAGGATCCAGAGCCACAGGAGCATGACGATCACGCCGCCGATTGCGCCGTAAGTCTTGTTGTAATTGGAGAAGTTGGCCACGTAGAACGCAAATCCCACCGAGGCCAGCACGAACGCGATCAGGGCGATGAGGGAGCCGATGCTCATCCAGCGGATCTTCGGCTGCCTGACGTTCGGGGTGGCGTAGTAGAGGATGGCGATGACAACGATGACGAGCAGGATGATGACCGGCCATTTGGCAATGTTCCAGACGGCAAGGAACACGCCGCCGAGCCCTAGGACGCCGCCCACAGCTTCCGCGACCGGGCCGCTGATCACCAGCATCGCCGCGAGCAGCGCAACAATGACCACCGAAAGGAAGGTCACGCCAAGCATGGTTCCGCGGAGCTTGACGAAGCCGCGGCCTTCATCGATTTCGTAAATCCGGTTCATGGCGCGGCCGAACGCGCCCACGTAGCCCGAAGCGGACCACAGCGCTGTTGCGAGGCCGATGACCAGGGTGAAGCCGGCGGCCGGCGAGCTGGTCAGTTCCTGAATGGGCTCACGGATCATGTCCACGGTGGAGCCGGGCGCGATGCCCTGCACAATGTCCAGGAGGGCCGCTGTTGTTTTTTCCGCCTGGCCGAAGATGCCGAGCAGCGAAACCAACGCCAGCAGCGCCGGGAAGAGCGATAGAACGGCGTAGTACGTGAGTCCCGCGGCGAGGTCCGGGCACTGGTCCTTGCTGAACTCCCGGAGCGTCTTCTTGGCAATGTACCTCCAGGAGGGCTTGGTGACATCGGTGGGGCTGTCCGGCTTGCGGGCGTCATCAGGGGCGGGCGCCGTGGACGCCTTGGCTGTACTGGTTTCCGGGGCTTCGTTCGTGGCCATGGGGCCATCCTTTCGGGCACTTTGCGGCCGGCAAGATCCCGTATTGGAGTATTTGCCGCCTGCAGTCAACTGGGTCAGGCTTGGTGGACGTTGGCCTTGGCTTCTGCGTTCCGTGGTAGACCACTCATCATCGGCCGCTTACGTGGGATGGGATCGATCGCGCGTTAGCGGGTCGCTCCCCAGTGGCTCGTCGGCAAGGTCTTTGCCGGCCAGAGGATCGACCGCAATCTGTGTACTGGACCGCGCATCCTCGGCCAGTTGGGGTGAATTCAGTGGGCTGGGCATGTGGGTTACGGCCGGGTACTGGGCCACTCCGGAGAACCCGGCGGTGGTGGCGTCGGGACCCGGCAGATTCACAGCGGGTGGTGGTACAGCGATACCGGCTGCGGGAACGAAGCTTCCGGACGCGGCCTCGGCTCCAGGCAGGTCCACCGCGGGTGGCGGTATGGCGGTGCCGGCCGCGGGAACGAAGCTTCCGGGAGCCTCGGGTGCCCCGGCGCTTAGGCCACGCGCGAGCCTTCCCGCGACGACACCCGCACCGGCTGCCAGCAGGAGAAAAGTGCCTGGACGCTTACGGGCGAACGACTTTGCTTCATCGAGAACTGACCCCGGGTCCCTGCCGTCCAGCCAGGATGCTACTGCCGAGGAGCGTTCAGCGGCTTTCCTCACCAGATCAGAGGCAACCCCCGGCTGATCGGATGCCATCGCCATCGCCTGCAGCTCCTCCGAAAGGGTCCGAAGGCCTGATGCTGCTTTTTGCTGCTGGCTGACGGCCTGGCCGGTCAGCTCGGATTTGGCCTGGTGAAGCAAGTCCCGGGCGGTGGACTGTGCTTCGGCTGCGACATGGGCAGCCTCGGTCGTCGCCGACTCGGATACGGTCCGGGCAGAATCCGCAGCCATGCGGGCGACGCCCGCCGCCTCCTCCTTGGCTGTTTCCTTTTTCGAGGATGCCGTGCCCTGTTCGCCCCCACTGGACTGGTCGGCGAGGTGTTGCGGGGCCGCGTGCTGCGCGGCCGCGGTTTCAGGATCGCTCCCATCCTGAGGCCATTGGCTTTCTGTCATCATCGCTCTCTTTCAAAGAAGGTGGGCTGCTGATCACAACCGGCTTTGTTGGCGGTAAAATAGTAAGCATGATTACTATTAGATAGTAAGTACCCCGATTGCCGCTAGTTCAATCGGCCGCGAGTTGAGGCCTGCAAGACGGCCTTCGACACAGTGGCTGGCCCGTGCTGGAAATGGAAAGAGGTGGATCCACGGTGGATGCCTGGATTTGGATCGTTGTTGGAATCGTCGTCGTTGCCCTGATCGTTTTGCTCCTCATGACGAGCCGCAAGCGCAAGGAGGCCTTTAGGCAAAAGCGCGATGAAACCAACCGTCAGCACGCTGCGGAAATCCGCAGGGAGGGGGAGAATGCCGAACTTGAGGCCCGTGAAAATGAGGCCCACGCGCTCCGTGCCAAGTCGGACGCAGAGAAGGCGCAGGTCGAGGCTGCCCGGCTCCGCCAGGAGGCCGAGAAGCGGCAGTCCGAGGCGCAGGGCCTTCGAAGCGATTCGGAGAAGCACCTGACCAAGGCTGACGCGCTGGACCCGGACGTGGACGATGAAGGTCGCCGCCGTTCCGGGGCCGTTGTTGACCCCGATCAGCGGACTGATGCCGGCCGTGACATGAGGGCTGACCGTGACATGGGGGCTGACCGTGACCGTGATCCCCGCGCCGACGCAGACGCCGGACGAGATCCGCGGACCGACGCAGAGGCAAACCCGGCCGATCCGCGCCGGAACACTCCGCGGGAGTGACGGACCGCACGCAATACAGTCCGGCTAGTCCCGTCCCCGCCGCCCCCGGCCGAGCAATGCCCGCGCGGCGGTCGGCAGCGCGCGACGCGGTTTGAGTGGCGGGGACGGAACGACGCCGGCACCCTTAGTCATGCCCTATATAACTTCCTTGATGGCCTCCAGTGATGACGACCGGGGCTCCCATCCCAGTTAGCTGCGGGCTCGCGCGGTGTCCGTGAGTTGGCTGTGCCCGTGACGTCGGTCCGGTGGAGCAGCGCGAGGTCGCGGTTGGGCTGGATCTGCCAGGCCAAATGCACCACGGCGTCCGCAAAGCCATTGTGTAATAAGCACACTTATGATTTCCTTCTTCTAAGTCTTGCCGAAGGCTTTCTCGAGATCCAGGTCGAAGGAATCCCCGACAATGCCAGAGAATCCTCCCCTCACCACTGTGGACATGTCAGCGGTGTCCAGCGGTGACTTCCAGATCGAAGGAACTCGTCACGGGTCTGCCGGGCACGCCTGCAAGGGGCCGGCCCCTCAGGCAGGCCGCCTCCACGATGCCTTCCGGAACCATCTGGTGCTGAACTACCTGGACCTGGCCGAGTCCCTTGCTTCGCGCTATGCCACCCGGGGCAGGGACCGCGCAGACCTGGTTCAGGTGGCGTACCTGGGACTGGTCAAGGCCGCCAGGGGGTTCGATGAGAACAAGGGCGAAAGCTTTCCCGCCTATGCCGCCCCCACCATTAGCGGGGAGCTCAAGCGCTTTCTGAGGGACCGCTGCTGGACCGTGCGGCCCCCACGCCGGGTGCAGGACGTCCGGACGCAATTGCTGCGCACGGCTCCAGACCTGACCCAATCCCTGGGCCATATTCCCACCGTTCACGAGCTGGCAGGTGAACTGGGCGTTTCGGCTGAGGACGTCAGGGAAGCCCAGGCCGCGGCGAGCAGCATGCATCCCGATTCACTCGACACCGCGGATCCGTGGGGCGGGCCGCCCATGGCGGAAATGCTGATCGCAGAAGACACGCCCATTGAGCATTTGGAAGAATTGGTCTGCCTGAGTGATGCGATCCAGGAGCTGGACCCTGACGACCGGGAAATGCTCTACCGGCGTTACTTCCTCGAAGAGACACAATCGGAACTGGGCAGGCGGTTCGGGATCTCCCAGATGCAGGTGTCGCGGCGCCTGTCCCGCATTCTTGTGCGCCTGCAGCGCCGGCTGCTGGCCGAAGAGGATCAGGAGAGCAGCAGCCCCCGAACGGCCCCGAGCACGTCCTCCGCTGAAACAGCGAGGAGAGCCGGGTCCGGCGTCGCCGCGAACGTGTCCCCCCGGCGGGCTTGAGCATCCGTAAGCACAACGTGCGGTCCCGGCGGCGGTCCCCACACTTCCACCGGTGCGGGTCCGAACAGCACAACCGAGGGCCGCGAATAAGCTGAGGCAAGATGTGCCGCTCCGGTATCGGCCGAGACCACGAGTCCAGCCGCCGCAATGGCTGCCACGAACTCGGACAGCCCCAGCGTACCGGCCAGGACGTGGTTCTCTCCGAGCCCGGACAAACGCGCAACATCCAAGGCCCGGGACCGCTCGGCCGAGCTGCCCGTGAACACTATCGCGTGCCCGTCGGCCGCCAGCTTCCGGGCCACCTCGGCGAACCTCTCCACGGGCCAGAGACGGCTGCCGTATGCCGCGCCCACGTGCAGCACCGTGGCGCCCGGGCAGGGACTGGGGACCGCCGGCTGAAGCAGCCGGTAGTCAGCGGGGTCTGCCTCGATGCCGTGCCACCGCACCAGGCGGGTCCACCGTTCACGTTCATGGATGTCCTCGATCCAGTGCGGTCCGGGCCTAGAGGGGGCGCGGTGGCCAAGAATGGTTCCGGGCCTCATTTCAGCCAGCCGGTCGTCGCTTTCCGGGCCGCTGCCGTGGAAGTTCACCGCAACGTCCACCCGGCCGGTTTCCAACGGAATGGGAACATCCAAGCCATGCGTGGGGAGCAGTTCGTACCCGCCGACCAGGTCCACGGCTTCGGCCAGCCAGCCCTGGGCCGCGTAGAGCAGACGGTGGTCCGGGAAGGCGCGGCGCAGCGCACGGAGCGCCGGCACAGCTACCAGCAGATCGCCCAGTTTCAGCGCCCGCAGGACCAGCAGGACCGGCTGTCCAGGATTGGCGTGCATTGCTTCCACTGCTGGCCTCCTCGGCTGAAGGCCGCCCGGGCCGGCCGCCTGACGAGGAGTCTAGTCCGAAGAAGTGGACTGCCGGTTGTTTAGGTCTCCCCGGGAGGGGAACGGAGGGGGTATGGCGAGCAACGTTTCCCCGCTCAAGGCTGTGCTGTTCGACAGGGACGGCACACTCGTTGTGGACGTGCCCTACAACGGCGATCCGGCCGAGGTCAGGCCGTTTCCCGGTGCGCGGCGGGTCCTGGACGAACTGCGCAGCCGCGGCCTGGCAACGGGGGTCCTGAGCAACCAGTCGGGCATCGCACGTGGCATCCTGACCCGGGGGCAGGTGGAGAGCGTCAACGCAAGGGTGGAGGACCTTCTGGGGCCCTTTGATGTGTGGGAAGTCTGCCCGCACGCTGATGAGGACGGTTGCCGCTGCCGCAAGCCGGCCCCGGGCATGATCCACAGTGCGTGCAGCCGGCTCGGCATCGATGCATCGGAAGTGGCGTTCATCGGCGACATCGGCAGCGACGTCGAGGCAGCACGGGCCGCCGGAGCGAGGGGCGTGCTTGTTCCCACGCCGCTGACACTGAACGAGGAGGTTGCTGCGGCCCTTGAGGTCGCAGCGGATCTCGAGCAGGCTGTCGCCCTGCTGCTTTTGGGACCGGCATGAGCAGGGTTCTGGTGGCCCGGCTGGACAGCGCGGGCGATGTTCTGCTGGCTGGCCCCGCCGTCAGGGCCGTGGCAAACGGCAGGAGAGCCGACGGCGGCAGCCGCAACGACGTAGTCGTGCTCTGCGGGCCGCAGGGACGGCCCGCAGCCGCGCTGCTGCCTGATGTTGCGGACGTCTTCACGTGGGACAGCCCATGGATCACCAATCCCGCCCCGACCGTGACCGGTCCACACACGGACACGCTGGTGAACTTTGTCCGCAATTCCCGGATCACCGAGGCTGTCATCCTCACGTCGTTTCACCAGTCCCCGCTCCCGCTGGCGCTGCTCCTGCGGCTTGCGGGGGTGGGACGCATCACCGGGGCCTCGACGGACTACGCCGGATCGCTCCTGGATGTCCGGCTGAAGCCGGGTGAGGACTTTCCCGAGGACCAGCCGGAAGCTGTGCGTGCGCTGGGCATCGCCCGGGCGGCAGGTTTCCAGCTCACGGCAGGCGACGACGGAAAACTCATGGTCAAGGAGCCGCCGGACGTCCGGAACCTCGTGGGGGAGGGCCCGTACGTGGTGGTGCATCCTGGCGCAGCAGTCCCGGCGCGGGCGTGGCCTCCGCTGCACCATGCCGCCGCCGTGGAACTGCTGGTGGGTGCCGGCCACCGGGTGGTGGTGACCGGGGGACACGGAGAGCGGGAGCTCACGGCAACGGTGGCCGGCCCCTCCGGCCTTGACCTGGGCGGGGAGACGGATCTGGACACTCTCGCGGGCGTACTGGCGAACGCGGCGGCGGTGGTCACTGGCAACACCGGTCCCGCCCACCTGGCGGCCGCCGTCGGGACACCTGTGGTGAGCCTGTTCTCACCTGTGGTGCCAGCGGTCCGTTGGGCGCCGTACGGCGTTCCGCTGGAACTGCTCGGCGATCAAAATGCGCCATGCCGGCTGAGCCGCGCAAGAATCTGCCCGGTACCGGGGCACCCGTGCCTGGGTTCGGTGTCGCCGGAACAGGTGGTGGAGGCGGTTGAACGGCTGATGCGCGGTGTCTCCTCCCTCAGTACCCGGAGAAAGGTCCGTAGCCAATGAGAATTCTCCTCTGGCATGTTCATGGCTCCTGGACGGATGCCTTCGTCCGTGGACGGCACGACTACCTCCTGCCGGTTCTGCCCGACGGCGGCCCCTGGGGTCTGGGCCGCGCTGGCCGGGACTGGCCGGCATCAGTCCGGGAGGTCTCCCTGGCGGGGCTCGACGCGGACGGTCTTGACGCCGTCGTCCTCCAGCGTCCCGAGGAAGCCGCCGAGGTGGCCCGCGTGCTGGGACGGCGCCCCGGCGTCGGGCTGCCCGCCGTCTACGTTGAGCACAACACGCCCAAGGGCGATGTCCCCTTTACGCTGCATCCCCTCGCCGGCCAGCGTGAGATTCCCGTGGTCCACGTGACCCATTTCAACGAGCTCTTCTGGGACAGCGGCAGGGCGCCGACCATGGTCATCGAACATGGCATCCCCGATCCCGGCTACCTCTACACCGGCGAAGTTCCGGAACTGGGCGTCGTAGTGAACGAGCCGGTCCGGCGGGGGCGCGTGACGGGAACGGACCTGCTGCCCGGCTTCGCCGCGGCCGCCCCGCTCCGGGTCTTCGGGATGGGCGGCGACGGCCTTCACGCCAGCACCGGCATCCCGCCCTCGAGGCTCAGGATCCGCGGCGATCTGAAAACCGCTGAACTCCACGGGGAGCTGGCCCGCTGCCGGGCCTACGTGCACCCGCTCCGGTGGACGTCGCTGGGACTTGCGCTGCTGGAAGCGATGCACCTCGGTATGCCGGTCCTGGCCCTGGCCACCACCGAGGCGGCGCGGGCCGTTCCGCCCGAGGCTGGGGGCATCTCAACCAACGTTCAGGAGCTTTGCCGGTGCGCCGAACTGCTCATCAACGATCCCGAAGAGGCGCGCAGGCGGGGCAAGGCAGCGCGGGAGGCCGCCTTGGAACGCTACGGTCTTGACCGTTTCCTGGCGGACTGGGACAAGGTGTTGGCCGAACTCAGGACCTGAGCTTTAACCCCGGCGCGAGAAAGGACTACCCATTGAAGATCTCAATGATTTCGGAACACGCGAGTCCCTTGGCGGCGCTTGGCGGAGTGGACGCGGGAGGCCAAAACGTCCACGTGGCTGCGCTTTCCATCGCCCTGGCCCGGCGCGGCCACCGGGTAACGGTTTACACGAGGCGCGATTCGCCGGATTTGCCCGCAACGGTCCGGGTGCAGCCCAGGCTTGAGGTGGTCCACGTGGACGCCGGTCCCGCCACCCATGTGCCCAAGGACGAACTGCTGCCTTTCATGGGCGCGCTCGCCGACGGTGTGGTCCTTCACTGGGGCGGCGAGCCGCCGGACGTGGTCCACGGCCACTTCTGGATGTCCGGGATCGCCGCGCTGGACGCCGCGCGCCGCGGGCCGGCCGGTTTCCGGGTCCCCGTGGTGCAGACGTTCCATGCCCTCGGGACAGTCAAACGCCGGTATCAGGGCGCGGATGACACGAGCCCGGCGGAGCGCAGTTTCCTCGAGCCGTCCGTGGGGCGGTCGGCGGACCGCATCATTGCCACCTGCTCCGACGAGGTTTTCGAACTGAAGTCGATGGGGATCGCTACCGGCAAGGTCTCGATTGCGCCGTGCGGGGTGGACCTGGAGCTGTTCTCCAGCGAAGGTCCGGCCGATGCCCGGACCCGCGCCCACCGCATTCTGTCGGTGGGCCGGCTCGTCCCGCGGAAAGGGGTGGACCTGGTGATCCGCTCCCTGCCGTACCTTCGGGAAGCCGGCTTCGACGACGTCGAGCTCCTCATCGTCGGGGGCGGCGCAGGGGCGGACGGCCAGGATCCCGAGGCACGCCGCCTGCTCGACCTTGCCCGGGACCTGGGTGTGGCGGACCAGGTGGAGCTCCGCGGCCAGGTGCCGCGGGAAGCCATGCCGGGGATCTTCCGGAGCGCGGATGCCGTAGCCTGCACGCCCTGGTACGAGCCCTTCGGCATTGTCCCGCTGGAAGCCATGGCCTGCGGAATCCCGGTGGTGGCGGCAGCTGTGGGCGGCCTGACGGACAGCGTGGTGGACCACGCAACTGGCCTGCACGTGCCGCCGAAGGACCCGGAGGCCATTGCCGGGGCCGTGGCAGCCCTACTGTCCAGCCCCGCGCTCCGCAGGAAACTGGGACAGAACGGCGAACGTCGGGCCAAGGCGCGCTACTCCTGGAGCCGGGTCGCGGCGGAAACTGAAACGGCGTACCAGCTGGCCATAGCCGGAACCGCGCAGTCCAGCAGCCTGGAACCGATGGAAGGAGCGGCACTGTGACAACGGAATGGTCCCTGCAGGAAGCTGAGCTTCCGTCCCTGCCACCGGTGGATTCCGGGCCTGCGGGTTTCCCGCACACAGGGAAGAGACTGGATCCGGACATCACCGTCCCAGCGGCCTCCCGGGAGGCTGTCAGAATCCATCTGGAAAGTGTCCTGCCGGCGCTGCGGTCGCTTGAAAGCCAGGCCGACCGGCTGGCGGCCTGGGGTGTTGAGCTGGCCCAGCGGCTGCTCAGCGGGCAGCGGCTGCTCGCGGCCGGGAACGGCGGCTCGGCTGCCGAGGCCCAGCATCTGACAGCCGAACTGGTGGGCAGGTTCGACGGCGAACGGGTGCCCTTCTCGGCGATCTCGCTGCACGCCGAAAGTTCTGCCGTGACGGCCATCGCAAACGACTATGGCTACGCAGAACTTTTTGCCCGCCAGGTGCGGGCGCACGGGCGGTCCGGGGATGTCCTCATGCTGCTGTCCACGAGCGGCAAGAGCCCCAACCTGCTTCGCGCCGCCGAGGCGGCTGCCCGGCTCAACGTGACCACCTGGGCGCTTACCGGGCCGGCGCCAAATCCGCTGGCCGCCTGCTGCGACGACGCTGTGGCCATCGACGCCGTATCAGCCAACGCGCAGGAGGGGCATCTGATTGCGCTGCATGCCATGTGCCGGGCGTTCGAGGCCGAGGTCACCCGGAAGAGCCGCGGCGTCCCCGGTCTGGAGGCTGACCGCGGATGAGGATCACAGTGGTAGGCGACGTTTTGCTGGACGTGGACCTGGACGGCGAGGCGACCCGGCTGTGCCCGGACGCGCCGGTGCCGGTGGTGGACATCGCTGAAGTCCGGCGGCGGGCGGGCGGCGCCGGGCTCGTGGCCCGAATGCTCGCCCATGACGGGCACCGCGTCACCCTGGTGACCGTGCTTTCCGACGACGGCGCGTCCCTGGAGCTGGAAGGCGCGCTCGCCGGTGTACGGGTGGTGGCCGGACCCTCGGGTGCCCGGACGCCGGTGAAAACGCGGGTACGGGCCGGCCGCCACCCTGTGGTCCGCGTGGACGAGGACTGCGGTCGCCCGGCCGTTCCGGGGGCGACGGCGGGCATGCTGACGGCCATTGAACAGGCGGAAGTCATTATCGTTGCGGACTACGGCCGCGGCCTGGCCGCGAATCCGGAAATCCGGTCCCTCCTCGCGGCCCTGGCAGTCAGCGTTCCGATCGTGTGGGACCCGCACCCCTTGGGTGCGGTGCCGGTGCCGGGTGTGGCGGTGGCTACGCCGAACCTGGCCGAGGCGGCCAAGGCAACCGGCAGTGCGGCGGCCACGCCTGCGGAAATTGCCGAAGCGGGGGGTGTCCTGCTGGACCGCTGGCAGGTCAAGGCCGTGCTCGTCACCATGGGGGAGCGGGGCGGACTGCTGGTGGAAACGCGGAATCGCTCGCCGCGGATCGTCCCGGCGCCGCCGACCGACGTCAGCGATCCCTGCGGTGCCGGTGACAGGCTTGCTGCCAGCCTGGCGGTGCACTTGGCAGAAGGCCGCGGCCTCGACGACGCCGTTGAACTTGCCATCCACGAGGCCGCACATTTCCTGGGTGCAGGGGGAGTCGCCTCCCTTCCGGACCGCCACCGGCCGGTCTGGCGGCACCGACGGGACGGGGATGCCCATGCCCTGGCCCGGAGGGTGCGCGCGAAAGGGGGAACCGTGGTGGCGACCGGAGGCTGCTTCGACCTGCTGCACGCCGGCCACGTCCGAACCCTGGCGGCGGCGCGGGATCTGGGTGACTGCCTGATTGTGTGCCTGAACTCGGACGAGTCCGTCCGCAGAATCAAGGGTGAGCAGCGGCCCATCGTGAGCCAGGAAGACAGGGCCGAGCTTCTCCTTGCCCTCGAATGCGTGGACGCCGTGATGGTCTTCGAAGAGGACACCCCGCAGGCGTGCCTGGATCTCCTGCGCCCGGCCATCTGGGTGAAGGGAGGGGACTACCAGGCATCGCAGCTGCCCGAAGCGGGTCTCGTCGAAAGCTGGGGCGGGCGGTGCGTGACGGTGCCGTTCCATCAGGCCCGGTCCACGTCTGTCCTGGCGGACGCGCTGGCCAAGGTCAGCTGAGGAACACGACAAACGTGAAACAGTCCCGAACGAAAGGAACACCATGAATGAATCGACTTTTCGGCCCGGCCGCGTCCTGGTGACAGGCGGGGCCTCCGGCCTGGGGGCCGCCGTCGTAGATGCAGTGTTGCGGGCGGGCGGGACTCCGGTGGTGCTGGACCGGGATATCCGGAACGTCTCGGCGGCGAAGGCCTTCGAAGTTGACGTCTCGGACCGTGCGGCGGTGAGCGAGGCTGTTCGCCAGGCGGCAGAAACGCTGGACGGCCTGGACGCAGTGGTCACAGCAGCCGGGATTGACCGCTGCGGAAAGCTCGAGGATGTGGACGCGGATGAATGGGAACGTGTCATCGGCGTCAACCTTCTGGGGACGGTGTCGGTGGTCCGGGCGGCTCTGCCGTATCTGAAGCGTTCCCGTGGCAGGGTGGTGACCATCGCCTCCACGCTGGGCAAGCGGGCGCTCCCTGAGGCCACGGCCTATTGCGCCTCCAAGTTCGCGGTGGTGGGCTTCAGCCACTCCCTTGCTGCCGAAACGGGTGGCGAGATCGGGGTGACCACCATGATCCCGGGCGGCATGAAGACACGCTTTTTCGACGACCGTGCGGAGCAGTACAAGCCGCAGGACGATTCCCGCCTCAACGATCCCGCCAACGTTGCCCAGGCCATCCTGTTCGTGCTGTCACAGCCCGCGGGCTGCGAGATCCGCGAGATGCTCATCTGCCACGAGGAGGAAGGTTCATGGCCGTGAGCTGGCGGACGTCCTCATAGACCGCGTCGGGGGCGACCGCCTCCACGGTGGATTCGTCGTGGCGGCACCGCGGCGCCGTCCAGCCCACCTGGGTGATGTCGATTCCACAGACCGGGCAGTGCGTCGCCCAGCCGAGATGGATCCGGTGCAGGGTCCGTCCCAGCGGTGCCGCGTTGATGGCATTGCCGGCCCAGAAGATGCCCACGGTGGGGGTGCCGAGTGCCTGGGCCAGGTGGCGCGGTCCGCTGTCATTTGCCACCACGGCGCAGCAGGCAGCGAGCAGCGCCGCGAGCTCGCCCAGTCCGAGCTGGCCCGCCAAGGAAGCCACCTGCGGTGCCCTGTTGCTGGCCCCTTTGGAGTCCGCCTTGGCGTGGCCGACGGCGGCTTCCACCACTGTTTCCGCCAGTTCCTTTTCGGTGTGGTCGCCGACCACCACGACCCGGAAGCCGTCGTCGGCCGCTTTTCTGGCCACAGCGGCGAAGCGGTCCGCCGGCCAGCGGCGCCGCGGATCAGTGGCGCCCGGATGGATCACCACAGTGCCCCGCGCCTCAGCGGACGGGAACAGCGCGTCCAGTCTCGGGGCCAGCTGCTGTGCGAACTCCGGCAAGGCACGGACGCGCGCCTCCAGCCCAGGGGGCGGGGCCCCGGCGAACCCGGCCACTTCCAGCGCCCGCTGCGGCTCGTGCTGGTAGTACACGTACGGCACGGTTCGCTCCAGCCGGGCCGCGTCAGGGGTCCTGGTGCCCACGGTGTGGCGTGCCCCGAGGCGGAGCAGGAACGGATTTGAGTAGCGCCCTCCGCCGTGAAGCTGGACGGCGAGGTCGAATTTCCTGGCGCGCATTTCGCCGAAGAACCGGTCCAGCTCGCCATGATCCTCGGCTCCCGGCCGGACGCCCTCGGCGAACGGCAGAATCAGCGTTTCGTCCAGGGGCCCTTCAATCTGGGACAGCAGCTCTGCGTGGATGGGGGTGCCCAGCAGGGTGACGGAGGCCTCCGGATAGGCGGCCTTCAGCGCCGAGACGGCCGGCAGGGCGTAGATCAGGTCGCCCAGGCCGCCACCGCGCAGCACGGCGATCCGCGATACGTCGCTGAATCTCTCCAGGACCGGGCCCACCCCATAGCCGGTGGCGCGTGCACCGCCGAAGTCGGGGTTGAGGTGTTCCATGGCGTCAGCCCCTTCGGCTACGGACGGATCAGGTCAGGTGTGCGGATTCCCGTGGGGCCACCATAAGTCCCCGCCAGCGCCGGCCGCCAGCGCCGAAAACTCCTGACGGCACAGGCGTGTAAACCGACAAGGGCGGGGTACGGATGAGGTCAGGAGACGGCGGGATCACGAGTCGGGCGATCACCTGCTCCGTAGAGGCACGCACCAAGCGAACCCAGCGAGGAGCCACATGCACGCGACCACCGAGAGTTTCCTGGCCACTGCCCACGACGTGCTGACCATCCGGGACCCCCGCACGGGCGACGTCGCGGGAAGGTTCCCGGCCGCCCGGCCCGAAGATGTGGCACGGGCTGTGGAGAAGGCCCGTGACGCCGGGTCCGCCTGGTCCGCCACGCCACCGGCGGAGCGGGGCAAGCTGCTGCGGGCGGCCGCCGCTGCCCTCGGCGGGGCTGCCGCGGAGTTGGCGGATATCAACGCGCGGGAGACGGGGCGCCCCGCGGAAGAGGCTCTCGCCGGGGTTGCTGCCGGAGTTTCAACCCTGGAGCAGTACGCAGAGCTTGGCCCCGTGCACCGCGGCCTCAGCCTGCGGGGCAACCTGCTCGCGGCCGACTACACAGTGGCCGAACCCCGCGGCGTGGCCGTGCTGCTGACGCCGTGGAACGATCCTGTGGCAGTGGCGTGCGGACTGATCGGCGCGGCGCTGGTCACCGGCAACACCGCGGTCCATAAGCCCAGTGAGCGCTGCCCCGGAGTGGGCGAACGGCTCGGGAAGGTGCTGGCATCCGTCTTCCCGCCTGGTGTGCTGCTGACCCTGACCGGAGGATCCGACGTCGGCGCCCTTCTCACGCAGCAGGCGACCGTTGACGTTTTTGCGCACGTCGGGTCCAGCGACACGGGCGCACTCATTGCGCGCGCTGCCGTCGCGTCCGGGGCCCACGTGATCCGGGAAAACGGCGGCAATGATCCGCTGCTCGTGGACGAAGGGGTGGATCCGGGCTGGGCGGCGGAGCAGGCCGCCATCGGAGCCTTCAGCAACAGCGGGCAGATCTGCACGTCGGTGGAGCGGATTTATGTCCACCGGGCCGTGGCGGTACAGTTCTGCGAGGCGCTAGCGGAGCAGGCCCGGAAGCGCAACCGTGCCGGCGGGATCGCACCGCTGGTGGATACGCGCCTGCGTGAGGCCGTCCATCGCCATGTTGCCGAAGCAGTGCGGCTGGGCGCCCGGGCGGCGGTGGGCGGAGCAGTTCCGGACGGTCCCGGCGCCTTTTATCCCGCCACGGTTCTGCTGGACTGCACGGACACCATGGACGTCATGGCGGAAGAAACCTTCGGCCCGGTGGCTCCGGTGCGCGTGGTGGATAGCTTCGACGAGGGCCTCGAGTTCGCCGCGGCGGGCCGCTACGGCCTGGCTGCGACGGTCCTGACGGGAAGCATCGCCCACGCCCAGCGGGCAATCGCCGTCCTTCCGGTGGGGACAGTCAAAGTCAATGAAGTGTTCGGCGGGGCTCCCGGCGGTTCCGCCCAGCCACGCGGCGAAAGCGGTCACGGCTTCGGCTACGGCCCCGAACTCATGGACGAATTTACCCGGGTCAAGGTGGTGCACATCGCTGCACCGCCGCCTCTGGCCCCGCGCTCGGCCGAGGTCTCTGCCAGCTCCGGCCCGTCCGCTGCCGGCTCCTCCGCGGCCGGCCCGTCGGCTGCCGGCTCCGCCGCCGCCGGGGAAGGCGCAGCACAATGACGGGAGGGGGAGCCGGGGGGCAGGGCATAGCCGGAGGCGGCCTGCCCCGCGAGAGCCGGCCGGACCTCTCCGAACAGCGTGGCCTGGCGGCGTGGCTTCCGCAGCGTCTGGCAGAGGAGAGCCCCGCAGTCCTGGTGGTGGGTGACCTCATACTCGACGGCTGGTGGAGCGGAAGCAGCGAGCGGATGTGCCGGGAGGCGCCGGCCCCCGTGGTGGACATCGACCGCCGCGAATTTTCCCCGGGCGGCGCCGCGAACACCGCCATGAACCTGGCGGCCCTGGGCGCCCGCGTCAGCGTGGCCGGGATCATCGGAACGGACGACGCCGGGGCGGAACTGAAACGCCAGCTGCTTGGCGCGGGCGTCGACACGAGCCACCTGACCGAACATCCGGGCATCGTCACCACCACGAAAATCCGCATCAGCAGCGGCGGCCAGGTCCTGCTGCGGTTCGACGACGCTGCCGCCAGCATTCCGGACGGCGCTTTGGCGGGGCTCGCCGCGGCGGTGCCGGCCGCCGTCGAACGCCAGGACGCCGTGGTGATCTGCGATTACGGGACAGGCGTTCTGGCAGGGCCTGTCCGCGCCCGGCTCATAGAATGCCTCTCGCGGCGGGAACCGGACCGGCTGGTGGTGGTGGACGCGCACGACCCGCGCCCGTGGGCGGCGCTGCAACCGGACCTCGCCACGCCCAACGCGCAGGAGGCCGCAAGGCTGCTGGACCGCCGACTCACCGGCGGGCCGGAGCGCGCTGCCGTCGTCACGGAGCACGGGCAACAGCTGCTGCAGGCCACGGGGGCGCGGGCCGTGGTGGTCACGCTCGACCGCGACGGCACCGTCCTGATCCCGTCCGCCGGCAATCCCCACCGGACCTGGGCCCGGCCCGCTACCGAGAAGCAGGCGTCCGGGGCGGGCGACACGTTCGTGGCCGCGCTGACGCTGGCGCGGGCTGCCTCGCTCCCGCTGACGGCCAGCCTGGATCTGGCGCAGGCGGCCGCCGACGTTGTGGTCCATCACCCGGGGACGTCCGTGTGCGGCACGCACGAGTTGGGGCGCTACCTCGAGAGCTTCGCTGACACCGCCCTGACGGCAGATGAGCTGGAACGGCACATCCGTGCCCACCGCAGCGACGGCCAGCGGGTGGTCCTGACCAACGGCTGCTTCGACGTCCTGCACAGCGGGCACACCCGGTACCTGAACCAGGCCAAGCAGCTGGGGGACATCCTGATAGTGGCGCTCAACAGCGATGACTCCGTGCGCAAGCTCAAGGGCCCAGGCCGTCCCATCAACAGCGTGGCGGACCGGGCGGCCGTTATTGCGGCTCTGAGCTGCGTGGACTATGTCACGGTCTTCGATACCCCCACGCCCATTCCGCTGATCGAGCAGCTGCATCCGGAGATCTACGCCAAGGGCGGCGACTACACACCCGAAATGCTGGCCGAGACCGAGGGCGTGGAAGCCTACGGCGGGCGGGTATGCATCCTGGACTATGTGGCCGAGCGTTCAACCACGGCCATGGTCCAGCGCATCCGCGACGGCGAGGGTGCTGCGGTTTCGGAAGCCTAGCCTTCGCTGGTCGAGCCTGACGAGATCGAGGTTTCGACTGGCTCAACCGGCGGCACGGAGGTCAACTAGGCTTGCATCATGACGGAAGCGGCGGACAACTGATGGCACGGCGCGGCAAATCAGGCGGCAAATTCGGTGGCGGCACGGCTGACACAGCGGTGCGTGGAGTGGTGGAGCTGGCCAAGGGCGCCCGACCGGACGGTCCCGTCGAGGGCGTCTATTACATCGACACCGGGGACTGCGAGCTGATTGCGGACCAGGACAATTCGACGGGCTGGCTGCTGCGGATCAACGGCGTCATGAGTTCGCATATCGACCTCGCCGATCCGTTGTTTCTGGACTTCGAATACATGCGCTGGATGGCCGCCCTCATCGAATCTCGCTGGCCCCCGGAATCCCGGCCCAAATTGCGAGGTCTCCACCTCGGCGGCGGAGCGTGTTCCCTGGCCCGCTACTTCCACGCCGCCTACCCCGACGCCCGCCAGGTTGTAGTGGAGCTGGACGGGAAGCTGGCCGACTACGTCCGCGGCTGGTTTGACCTCCCCAAGGCTCCGCTGCTGAGGCTGCGTGTGGGCGAGGCACGCGCCGTGACCGAAACGCTCACCCCGCAGACCCGTGACTTCATCATCCGGGACGTCTTCGCCGGTGCGCTGACGCCGCGTCCGCTGACTACGAGCGAGTTCAACGGCCATGCCAGGCGCGTGCTGGCACCGGGCGGCATCTACGTGGTGAATTCGGGCGATGCCCCTGACCTGAAGAATGCACGCCAAGACGCCGCCACCATCGCGGCTGCCTTTGAGCACACCGTGATCATTGCTGATCCCGCCATGCTGAAGGGCCGCCGCTACGGAAACATGGTGATGGCCGGCAGCGACCTGCCGTTCGACGATGACCCCCGGCTGGCACGCCGGCTCCTGGGCGGCGCGGTGCCCGCCCACATCTGGAACGACGACAAGGTGCGCGCCTTCGCCGCGGGGGCGCCGGTCCGGCACGACCCAGCAGCCCCAACGGTTGCTCCGTAACTGCCGTTTTTTGCCTGAAAGTGCCGTTACGGAGCGATCAGCGAGTTCCGCCGCGTCCCAGCAGCGACTCCCGGTGGTCCGTCACCTCTTCGCGCAATGCCTGGACCACGGCCGCGACAGCCGGTCGCCGCATGGAGTCCGGCCGCAGCACCATCCAGTAGGGGAGCCGTTCGGCGAAGTGCTGGGGGAGCAGGCGCACGAGATCGGCATGCCTGTCGCCCATGAAGCAGGGCAGGAAGCCGATGCCCGCTCCTGCCCGGGTTGCCTCAACGTGTACAAACACGTTGGTGGAGCTGACCCCGTCCCGCATCGCCGGCACCAGGCGCCGCGGAGCGTCGAGATCGTCCACCTGCAGCATGGAGTCCACGAAGTACACCAGCGGATGCGTGGTCAGGGCTTCCACGGAGTCCGGAGTTCCGTTCTGCTCCAGGTATGAGCGGGAGGCGTACATGCCCAGCACGTATTCACCCAGACGGAACGCTTCGGCCCGGTGCACCTGCGGTTCGCCCACCACCACCTCGATGTCGAGCCCGGAGCGCTGCTGCAGCGCCCGCCTCGTGACGGTGACGATCTCGACGCTGAGGCCGGGGTGGTCCCGCCGCAGTCTGGCCACCGCCGGGGCGGCGATGTAGGCGCTGAAGCCGTCCGTCGCGGTCATGCGCACGACGCCGGTCACCGGGTCGGGCGGCCGGCCCGAAGGTCCCAGCGCACGCACCGCGGTTTCGACCTGTTCCGCAACCATGACAGCCTGCGCACCGAGTTCGGTCAGCTCCCAGCCGCCTGCCGCCCGCGAGAGGACGCGCCCGCCGAGCGCTTTCTCCAAGGCCGCAATCCTGCGCGAAACGGTGGTGTGGTTCAGTCCCAAGGCCTGTGCCGCCGTCGTGAATTTCGCCGAGCGGGACACCGCGAGCAGCACCAGCAGATCATCCGGATTGGCTTCCATATCTGCAATTTTGCACGAAACGCGTGCTGGATTGGCTATTGAACCCGGAACTTTCTGCAGCAATACTCAGGTGGACCGAAAGTGCCGTGATTCTTGGCACGTGTCAGCGTTGACACTGTGAGGAGCAGACCATGAACGCAAAGAACATTAGCGGTCGGAAGGCCGTGGTGACCGGCGGTGCCAGCGGCATCGGTGCAGCGTGTGCGCGGGAGCTTGCCGCACGGGGAGCCAACGTAGTGGTGGCTGACGTGGATGAAGCCGGCGCAGCGGCCCTCGCCGACCAGCTGGGCGGCACGGCATGGGCTGTGGACCTCCTGGATGTGGACGCCCTCGCGGCGCTGAGCCTCGACTGCGACATCCTGGTGAACAACGCCGGCATCCAGCAAATCAGCCCCATCGAGGACTTCGAGCCCGAAGCCTTCCGCCGGATCCTCAGGCTCATGCTTGAAGCACCGTTCCTGCTCGTCAGGGCGGCCCTGCCGCACATGTACGCCAACGGCTTTGGCCGCATCATCAACGTGTCATCCGTGCACGGAATCCGGGCCTCACCCTTCAAGAGCGCTTACGTCTCCGCCAAGCACGGCCTGGAAGGGCTGAGCAAAGTGACGGCGCTGGAGGGCGGCGAGCACGGAGTCACGTCCAACTGCATCAATCCCGGGTATGTCCGCACGCCCCTCGTCGAAAAGCAGATCGCGGACCAGGCCAAGGTCCACGGCATCCCGGAGTCGGAAGTCCTCGCCAAGGTCATGCTGACCGAGTCCGCGGTAAAGCGGCTCGTGGAGCCGGAGGAAGTCGCCTCGCTCGTGGCCTGGCTGGCCTCCGACGACGCCGGCATGGTCACCGGCGCAAGCTACACCATGGACGGCGGCTGGTCGGCACGGTAAAAACCGGGCCGTTAGGCTGGGACCATGCGCAAGGATTTCAGTCCCGCCGGGATGCCGTCCGCCGAGTTCTACCGGCTCCTGACGGCCGTTGTTGTTCCCCGCCCCATCGCCTGGGTATCCAGCACGTCCGCCGAGGGGGTGGACAATCTTGCTCCGCATTCCTTTTTCACCGTCGCGTCGGTGACCCCGCCGATCATCCAGTTCACCTCGGTGGGCAGGAAGGACTCACTGCGGAACATCTCGGCGCGGGGTGAGTTCGTGGTGAACCTTGCGCCGGCTGATTTCATGGCCGAGGTCAACGCGACCGGCACCAACTTCCCGCCGGAAGTCAGCGAGTTCGACGCCGCCGGCGTGACCCGGGAGCCTGGCCTGACGGTCGGTGTGCCGCGGGTGGCGGAGTCCCCCGTGGCCCTCGAGTGCCGGCTGCATTCGACGCTCGCGATGGGCGACTGCGTCCTGGTGTTCGGCGAGGTCACCCATGCCGCCATCTCCGCGGACGTCCTGGAGGGCGACCATCCCCGGATCGATCTCCTCGGACCGCTTGCGCGGCTCGGGCGCGATGAATGGGGGCACCTCGGGCCGGTCCAGGAGCTGGGCCGGATCCGCAGGTCTGACTGGCCTGGGGACTTTCAACGCCGGGACTCTTAACGCCGGGACTCTTAACGCCGGGACTTGCGACGCCGGGATGTACCGGACGCCTGACGCCCGCCTGCCGTGCGGGCCGCCGTCGGGCTTTCAAAGCGAGTGGGCCCGCCATCCGATTCCGGATGACGGGCCCACTCGGTGCCTCTGCAGGCGGTCCTACTTCACGAACTCGTTCGTGTAGGTTTCCTCCAGCTTGATGTCCTTGTTTCCGACTTCCGGGTTGGCCACCTGCTGGGTCTTCAGCACGGCCTGGACGCCATTCTCGGTGAAGGCGCCGTCCTTGCTGAGCGTCTTCTTCAGGTCCTCGATCACCTTGGCATAGAGGGCCTTGTCGCCACCGGCGAATTTCTCGGGCATCTTTGCGGCGATCTCCTCGCCGGAATGCCCGTCGATGAATTCCAGGGTCCGTTTGATGGCCTTGGCGAGCTTGCCGGCCGTCTCCTTGTTCGCGTCCAGCCAGTCGGTCTTGGCGTAGAGGCTGGAGGACGGCCACGCATCAGTCTCAAAGACTTCCTTGAGTCCGTCGGCCGTGCGGACGTCCTCCAGGATCACGGGGTCGTGGCCGATCCGCTTGGTCAACACGGACACGTCCGGCTCGAGCATGACGGCCGCATCGACCTGGCCCTGCTCCACGGCCGCGACCGCCGATGAACCGGCGCCGATGGCGGACACCGCCGCATCCGTCTTCTGCAACCCGTTCTTGGCGAGGAGGTACTTGATGAACATGTCCGTGGACGACCCGGGCGAGGTCACACCCACGTTCTTGCCCTTGAGATCGGCAAGGGTCTTGATCTTGCCTTCGTTCTTCGGTGCGACCAGCAGTGCCAGCCCGGAGGACCTGCCCATGTCCACGAACGCCTTGATCTTCTGGTTCTTGGCCTGCATCTGGATCGTGTGCTCGTAGTATCCGCTGGTCACGTTGGTGCTGCCGCCAATCATGGCCGTCAGCGCCTTCGAGCCGCCCTGCAGGTCCTGGAGCTCGACGTTCACGCCTTCCTCCTGGTAGTAGCCGAGCTCCTGCGCGAGCGTCGTGGGGAGGTACGTCAGGAGCGTCTGGCCACCGATGCCGATGGTCACCTTGGAACTGCCGGCACCACCGGCCGCCGCGCTGCCAGACTGACCCGGCGGCGCCGCGGCCGGAGCGCCGCAGGCAGACAGGGCCAGGGCAACGGAGGCGATGAGGGTAAGCGGCCGGATGAGGCCGCGGCGCCTTTGCCGGTTTTCGTTCTGTGTCATCGGGGGTCCCTTCAAGGCAGTGATAGTGGATTGGTTTCGGCGCCGAGACTCCGGACGCCTCTTAGCGGCTGAGGACGATTGGACGGTCCAGGACGGCTGGGCTGTCCAGGAAGACTGCACTGTCTACGAAGACTGCACTGTCTACGAAGACTGCACTGTCTAGGAAGACTGCACGGGGCGCCAGCGGAGCAGATGCCGCTCCAGTCGGTTGACGAGAAGGTCGATAATGAGGACCACGATCATCAGGATGAACATCCCGGCAAAGACGCCCTTGGTGTCGAAGACGCCCTGTGCCTGGGCGATCGCGTAGCCAACACCGGCAGACGCTCCGAGGTATTCGCCCACCACGGCGCCCGTTATGGCAAAGCCCACGCTGATGTGCAGGCTGGAGAAAATCCAGGTCAGGGCGCTGGGGATGAAAACGTGCCGGAGGAGCTGCTTCTCGGATGCCCCCAGCATCCGTGCATTGTCCACCAGTACCCGGTCAACGCTCTTGACGCCCTCAAGGGTGTTGAAGAAGACGATGAAGAACACGAGCGTGAAGCCGAACGCGACCTTGGACCAGATTCCCAGGCCGAACCAGAGCAGGAAGATCGGGGCCAGCACCACGCGGGGGAGGGCATTGAACATCTGCAGGAACGGGTCCAGCAGACGCTCGAGGAAACGCACACGGGCAAGGACGAAGCCGAGGAGAAGCCCGGCGGCGGCCCCCACGAGGAAGGCGAGGATGGCTTCCTGCATGGTGATCCACAGATGCGGGAAGACGAATCCTGAGGACACCCAGACCCAGACGGTCTGGAAGATATCCGACGGAAGCGGGAAGAAGAACTCGTCCACGATCCCGGCCCGCACGGACAGCTCCCAGGCGCCGAGGACCGCGAGGGTGAGGAGGAGTTGCGTGCTTCGCATCGCCAGCGGGGACATCTCGGTCCTGCGGGCACGCCGGCGTGTGCCGCCGTCCAACGCCGCCGAAAGGCCGTTTTTCTTTGATCCCACGAGAGTCACGCGACTTCGCCCTCTTCCGCCATTGCCGTTTCGTACGTCTTTGAGACTTCGATCTTCAACCTGCCCCAGATCTCGCGGTGCAGGGCAACGAACTGCGGGTCATCACGGATGTCGAGCAGGTCGCGGGGGCGCGGGATGTCGATTTCGTAGCTTCCCACCACGGTGCTTCCGGGACCCGCCCCGAGGATCACCACTTCATCGGAAAGGGCGATGGCTTCGTCCAGGTCGTGTGTGATGAAGACGACCGCCTTGCCAGATTCCTGCCACAGCTGAAGGAGTTCGTTCTCCATGATCTGGCGGGTCTGCACGTCGAGTGCTGAAAATGGTTCGTCCATGAGCAGGACATCCGGGTTGACGATCCAGGCCTGCGCGATGGCTGTGCGCTTGCGCATGCCGCCGCTGAGCTGGTGCGGATAGCGGTCCGCGAAATTCTTGAGGCCAACCTTCTCGAGCCAGCGCCGTGCCTCCGAATGGGCTTCCGCCTTCGGCACGCCGGCCATCGTCAGGCCGAGGCTCACGTTGTCGAGCACCGTCTTCCATGGCAGGAGGGGGTCCTGCTGGAACATGTACGAGGCCCGTCGGTTCACCCCGCTCACGGGTTCCCCAAAGCTCTTCACGTCGCCAGTGCTCGGGTTCAGCAGCCCCGCCGCCATGTTGAGGATGGTGGACTTGCCGGAACCGGTGGGACCGACAATCGAGACAAACCTGCCGGGCTCGACTTTAAGGTTGATGTCGCGGACGGCGAAGTAGGTCTCACCCCCGGGCGTGGGGAACTGTTTGGTGCACCCAGTGAGTTCCACCGCGTACGTTGACGTGTCTGCCTGTGCAGCTGGCATCATTGCACTCTTTCCGGCCGGGGGTGGCCGATTGTTATCGCTGCTGATTCTTACTCGGTCGGACATTTTGTGCGTCGACTCCAGCCCCGCTGCGTCGGCTCTGACGAGCTGGGCCTGGATTGCCACATCGTGGGTTCACCATCATGATGTGGACCTGATGCTAGCAGTAACCCGGGTCACACTCAACGGCCGGCGGGAGTTTGATGGCCAAGCGGACCAATGGGCCAGCGCCTGAACCGCGGGCTCATACACTTTGTCCATGAGCCCCAACGAATCATCGGCGACGCCTTTGCTGGTACTCCGGAAGATCACGTCCATCCTGGACGCTTTTTCCCTCGCCCAGCCAGAGCTGTCCTTGGCGGAGATCCGGGCCGCGACCGGAGTGCCCCACTCAACCGTCCAGCGCCTCGTGGCGAACATGGTGCAGGAGGGCATCCTGGACCGGCACGGGGACAGATTCCGCGTGGGGGTCCGGATGGCCCACTGGGCCGCCCCGGCCACCCAGGGTCTGGACTTCCTTGAACTGCTGACGCCCGTGCTGCGGAGATTGCGTGATGAGCTCGGTGAGACTGCCTGCGTTTTCCGGGAGTCGCAGGGAAAGCGGGTATGCATAGCGCTGGCGGAGACGCGGCGAATGCTCAGGAGGGTGGTGCAGGTGGGCGAAATCATGCCGCTGCATGTGGGTGCCGCAGGGCGCGTCCTCCTGGCGTGGAACCCGGACGTGGCCGATCAGGTCTACCGCTCCGGGCTCCGCTCGCTGACGGACCAGACCATCACTGACGCCGCCAACCTCGAGGCAGCAGTCGCCAGGACCAAGGCTGACGGGTTCGCCATCACCACCGGCGAGCGCGTCTCTGGCGCGAGCGGAATCTCGGCCCCGGTCTTTGGGCCACAGGCCGAACTGTATGGGGCGCTCACCGTCATGGGTCCCGCCTTGAGGATGCCGTACGACGTCTGCGCCTCCTGGGTTGAGCCCGTTCTTGCCGCGGCGGAAGAGTCGACGCGGGTTATCGGGGGAACAATTCCACGGGAAGGGCTATCCACATCGTGGATTTAGGTCCACAATATGAAATAGTCTGGCGCCCGAGGAGAACTGCTCAATAGGCTCCCTGCTAACCGAATCTGTGACGCCTGCCACGGATTTTTGCCGACGCCGGCAGAACAGGAGTCCCCAATGGTGAACGCTTCCGAGACCGGCACGCGAGGCGACGAGCCCGGCACCGCCACCGAGCCCGCCATGCGGCACGCCCCCGGGCCCCTGGCCGGCGTGCGTGTCCTTGAACTCGGGTCCCTGATTGCGGGTCCCTTCGCAGGCCGTCAACTTGCCGACTTCGGTGCGGAAGTCATCAAGATCGAATCGCCCGACAGGCCGGACCCGATGCGGGAATGGGGCAGGGCCCGGGTTCATGGGCACACGCTCTGGTGGTCCGTGCAGTCCCGCGGGAAGAAGTGCGTGACGCTCGATTTGAAATCGCCGCGCGGACGCGAGCTTTTCCTGGAACTCTGCCAGGAAGCTGACGTGATCCTGGAGAACTTCCGTCCCGGCACGCTTGAGAAGCTGGGCCTTGCCCCCGAGGAACTCTGGAAGGTAAATCCCGGGCTCATCATTGCCAGGGTGTCCGGCTATGGCCAGACGGGACCGGATGCGCAAAAGCCAGGGTACGCCTCCGTGGCCGAGGCCCGGGGAGGGCTGCGTTACCTCAACGGCTATCCGGACCAGGCACCTCCCCGCACCGGCATCTCGCTCGGGGACAGCCTGGCGTCGCTCTATGCCCTGCAGGGCATTTTGCTGGCCCTGTACTGGCGGGACGCGCGGGGAGGAACGGGCCAGGTGGTGGACGTGTCCCTCGTGGAAGCATGCTTTTCACTCCTGGAAAGCGCCGTGCCCGATTACGCGGCAACCGGCGTCGTCCCGGGACCCAGCGGCTCGGGGCTGAAGGGGATCGCGCCGTCGAACATCTTCCGTTCCAGTGACGGCAAGTGGGTGGTGATTGCCGCAAACCAGGACTCGGTCTTCGTGCGGCTTGCTGCCGCCATGGGACGCCCCGAACTGACGTCGGACCCGCGCTACAGCAACCACGCGGCGCGGGGCGCGCACCAGGAAGAGCTGGAATCCCTGATTGCCGAATGGGCGGCCGGCTACAGCCATGACGGGCTGACCTCGCTCCTGGACCGGCACTCCGTACCGAACAGCCCGGTCAGCAGCATCGAGGACATCTTCGAGGATCCCCAGCTTCGCGCCAGGGGAATGCTGGTGGACGTGCCGGACGAACAGCTGGGTACCGTGGTCCAGCCCGGGATCATTCCCAGGCTGACGCGGAGCACGGGGCAGATCGGCTGGAGCGGCCCGCTGACGCCGGGCTCCCACAACCGGGACATCTACGAGGGGCTCCTCGGGCTCTCCGACAAGGAACTGCAGGACGCCAAAGACGAAGGTGCCATCTGATGAACGATGTACAGGCCGCACGGGCCGTTTCCATTGTGGACGTCAGTCCCCGGGACGGACTTCAGAACGAGAAGGTGCCCGTCAGCACCGACGACAAGCTGCGGCTCATCAACGAGCTCATCTCCCTGGGTGCCCGCCGGATTGAGGCCGTCAGCTTCGTAAACCCAAGGAAAGTCCCGCAGATGGCGGACGCGGATGCGGTCATGGCGGGCGTGCCCCGGGATACCGGTGCGAGCTTCATCGGGCTGGTCCTGAACACCAGGGGTGCCGTCCGTGCCGTTGACGCGGGCGTGGACGAGATGAACTACGTACTGCCGGTGACGGACGCCTTCGCCGCCGCAAACCAGAACACCACCGTGGCCGCGGCCCTCGACTCCCTGGAGGAAGTTTCCTCGATCGCTGCCGCGGCTTCGATTCCGCTCACAGTGACGGCCGCCGTCGCATTTGGCTGCCCCTATCAGGGCGACGTGTCCCAGGAGCAGACCCTCTCGGTGGTCCGCAGCGCACTGCAGCGCGCGATGCTGGCTGAGGTTGCGCTCGCAGACACCATTGGCTGCGCCGTCCCGTGGCAGGTCGGCGAGGTGTTTGCCGGGCTGCGCTCGGAAACCGACGTGCGGCTGCGGGCGCATCTGCACGAGACGCGCCACACCGCCCTGGCCAATACGTACGCGGCGATGGCGGCCGGCGTCGGGGTGTTCGACAGCGCGGTAGGAGGCCTGGGCGGCTGCCCCTTTGCCCCCGGTGCCGCCGGCAACGTCTCCACCGAGGACTTGGCGTGGATGCTGGGGCGTGCCGGGTTCGAAACGTCCATTGATCCGGTGCGCGCCACGGAACTCGGCCGCTGGATCTGCGCCAAAGTGGGGACGGCGCCCCGCTCCGGGCTAGCGGGCGCGGGGGTCTTTCCGAAGGCTGCCTGAGCCCGCTAATCAGCAGGTCTGCTAATCTGCCGGTGCGCCGGACTGCCGGATGTAGTCCTCCACGATCGATTCCGGGATGCGGTAGGACTTCCCGAAGCGGACGGAGGCCAGCGTCCGGGACTTGACCAGCCGGTAGACGGTCATCTTCGACACCCGCATCGCCGCGGCGACTTCTGCGATGGTCAGGTAGGCGGTGGGTAAGTTTGCAATGGACATGGAAAACGCACTCCTTTGTAGGGCCGGGACGGGACGCTGTCGGCTACTCCGGCCGCCTCAGCTGCCGGTAATCGTAGAAGTACACGCGCCCGGAGGACCTCAACCCCACGGAATTGCCGTTCCTCAGCTCCACGATGCCTTCCCGCCGGCCGTTGAATGGGTCATCGCCCACCACTGCGTCGCCGATCTTGTAGGGGATGGCCGCCGTCCGTGCGCGGCTCAGTGTTTTACTCAGGAAACCGGACAGCCGTCCGGCTCGGATGGAGGTAGCCGGGGCTTCGGCGGTGAACTGGGTCATCGGAACCACTCCTTCGCAGTGTGACCATTCGTCGATTCACTGGCGGTGCGGATCCGGTAGCGATTGTCGGAGAGTTCTCCAAGCCGGGGTGCACCGTGGGAACAACACTAGACAGCGCACCCAAGAGGCACACGAGTAGCAACTACCCCAATTTTCCCAGCGGCAACACTTGGTCTCATGGGTACTACCTGCCTGTGGAGGCAATTGCGCCGGAACGGCGTGGGATGCTCCGCTGAGCGCCGTCTGGCATTCCAGACACCTTGGCGCCTCAGCCTGATACCTATAACCGGCGGAAGGTGCACGATTAAGTACGGTATCCCGGACTCGACTTCATTCCGGAACCTGAACGACGGAGGAAAAATGACAGCGGTCGTACCCCTGCAAAGGGAAGCAGCGGCTCCGGTAAAGGCGGCGAAGGCGGCGTCGAAAGTCCCGGCGGCAGAAAATACGCTTCGCATTCTCAAACTGCTGGCCTCCAAACGCGGGCCGATGGCGGCGTCGAACATTGCCACCGCCCTGGGACTGCCGCGTTCCAGCGTCTATCACCTCCTCGGCGTGATGGAGGCGAACGGCTTCGTCCTGCACCTCCACGAGGAGCAGCGCTACGGCCTCGGCATCAGCGCCTTCGAGCTCAGTTCCGCGTATTCGCGGCAGGAACCGCTGTCCCGGTTGGGGCGGCCGGTGCTGGCCTCGCTCGTGGACGCGATCGGCGAAAGCGCGCACCTCGCGGTCCTGCACGGGCGCGACGTCCTGTACATCGTGGAGGAGCGGGCCAAGAACCGGCCGTCGCTGGTGACCGACGTCGGCGTCCGGCTTCCGAGCCATCTCACCGCCAGCGGCCGTGCCATCCTTGCTGCGCTGCCGAAGTCCCAGGTGCGGGCGCTCTATCCGAACGCTGCCGCGTTCAGCGCCCGGCACGAGGTGGAGGGCGCCATCATGAAATACTCGGCGCTGTCCTCGCATCTTGACCAGGTCCGCCAGCGCGGTTATGCCACGGAACATGGTGAAGTCACGCCGGGCTTCGGCTCCATCGCCGCCGCCGTCACGGATCACCTGGGATGGCCGACGGCGGCAGTCGCCGTCACGTTCCTCGAGGACAAACTGCCGGCGGACCAGTGGCCGGCGCTCGCCGCCCGGGTGCAGAGGGTGGCCAACGAGCTGTCGGTCCGGATCCACGGCCGCCCGGCGCAGTAGTCCGGCGCCGGGCGGGCGGCGGCCGGGCGCCTGTGCGTTGCCCGGCGGAACGTTTTACCGCCGGGCGTGTGTGGAGGATGCGCTGGCCGCGTCCACCACGGGTAGGGACGCGGTCTCATCCACGAGCTCCGCGCGGGCCAGGCCATGGCCGCGGACCCACAAGCGGTAGGCCAGCAACAGCAGGCCCAGCCAGACGGCGCCCACGTAGAGCGCCACCCTGGTGTCTTCGAAAACTCCCAGGACGGCGATCACGACGGCCATGAAGCCGATGGTCAGGACCGACGCCGCCGGCCACCAGGGGGAAGGGAATTCCGATGCCGGGAGGCCGCTGCGGGCGATCTCGCGCTTCATCGCAACATGGGAGGCGAGGATCATCACCCAGACCCACACTGTGGCGAAGGTGGCGATCGAGGCGATCAGCACAAAGACGTCCTCCGGAATGACGGCGTTCAGGACCACGCCCACCAGCAGAATGCCGGTCATCATCACCACCGTCATCCACGGCACCCCGTGGCGGGACACCTTCGCGAAGCTCTGTGGGGCGTGGCCCTGGCGCGCCAGGCCGAACAGGATGCGCCCGGCCCCGAAGATGTCACTGTTGATCGCGGACAGCGCCGCCGTGATCACCACTGCGTTAAGAATGTGCGGTGCGGCCGGAATGCCCAGCCCGCTGAAGATCTGTACAAACGGGCTGCCGCCGCTGCCGATTTCGTTCCACGGGAACAGGCTCATCAGCACACCCAGGGTCAGCACATAAAACAGGAGCACGCGGACGGGTACGGTGTTGACGGCCTTCGGGATCACCTTTTTGGGGTCGGCCGCCTCACCGGCGGTGATGCCGATCGTTTCGATCCCGCCGAAGGCGAACATCACGACGGCGAACGAGGCAAGGAGCCCTTCGAAGCCGTTGGGGAAAAGGCCGCCGTGTCCGACGAGGTTGCCCAGCCCGGGAGCCACCGTGGACCCTCCGGTGTGGAAGCCAAAGACAATGATGGCGGCGCCGCCGGCGATCATGCCGATGATGGCCGCAACCTTGATCAGGGAGAACCAGAACTCCAACTCGCCGAAAACCTTGACGCTCAGCAGGTTCAGTGCGGCCAGGAAGAAGATGATGGCCAGGACCCAGATCCAGCGTTCAACCTCCGGGAACCAGAAGCCCATGTAGATGCTGAATGCCGTGACATCAGCAATGGCCACGATCGCCATCTCGAAGACGTAGGTCCAGCCGGTCACGAAACCGGCGAACGGGCCCAGGTACCGGCTGGCGTACTGGCCGAAGGAGCCGGAAACGGGATGCCGCACGGCCATTTCACCGAGGGCGCGCATCACCATGAAGACCGCCGCGCCGCCGATCATGTAGGCCAGCAGCACGGCCGGACCGGCCTTTTGGATGGCGGAAGCGGAGCCGTAGAACAGTCCCGTGCCGATTGCCGACCCCAGGGCCATAAAGCGGATGTGGCGGACGTTGAGACCACGGTGCAGAACGGTTTCGACGGCGGCGCTGACTGCTGTGCCAGTGGTCCCGGCGGGTTTTCCGTCGGTTCCGTCCAGTGCCGGCTTGGTTGCTGTTGGGGCTTGTTGCATGCGAATACCTTCTCGTCATTGGGAGGGGGATCGCTATCCAGCAGACCATGTTTGGCGAAGCTGTGATGAGGCTCACGGGCAGTTCGTGTCTTCTATTTCAGACTGTCCTGCTGAGGTCGCCTGTGTCCTGACGGTCAGTGAAAGCGCCGCCAGTGCCCTGCTGTACGAGGCCTCCGTCCTGACGGCCGGCCTGCAGATGACACCATCCGCGCTGCAGGCGGGCAGCATTTCATGGCAGCATGCCCGGATCGTGGCGGACGAAACCATGGACCTCGGCACGGCGTGGGACTCACGGGATTGTTTCAGCGACAACGTGTACCTACCTTCCTGCCATGGTTTTTGATGAGCGGCCTTGTCTGGAATACCGGACAGGTGCGCTCTGAAACCCCTGTTTACGCCGCCGGGGAGGGGCTTTAGTAGATACAGAAGCACTCCGCTCTCCCAAAACAGCAACACGAAGGAGCCACCATGGCACCCGCCGATTTCACCACCGGTGCCCGCCCGGTCAAAGCAGCCCGCGGCACCGAGCTCACCGCCAAGTCCTGGCAGACGGAAGCCCCCCTGCGCATGCTCATGAACAACCTGGACCCGGAAGTCGCCGAGCGCCCGGATGACCTTGTGGTCTACGGCGGCACCGGCCGGGCGGTCCGGTCCTGGGCCGCGTTCGATGCCATCACCCGCACCCTGGAGACCATGGAGAAGGACGAGACCCTGCTGGTCCAGTCCGGCAAGCCGGTCGGCGTCTTCCGCACCAACGAGTGGGCGCCGCGCGTGCTCCTGGCCAACTCCAACCTCGTGGGCGACTGGGCGAACTGGCCCGAGTTCCGCCGGCTCGAGGCCGAGGGCCTGATGATGTACGGCCAGATGACCGCCGGCTCATGGATCTACATCGGCACCCAGGGCATCCTGCAGGGCACCTTCGAAACCTTCGCGGCCATCGCCCGCAAGCTCACCGGCGATGAGAACGGCACACTCGCCGGCACCCTGACGCTCACCGGCGGCTGCGGCGGCATGGGCGGCGCCCAGCCCCTCGCCGTCACGCTGAACGACGGCGCCTGCCTGATTGTCGACGTCGACGAGACCCGCCTGCGCCGCCGTGCCGGCAAGCGCTACCTCGACGAAGTAGAGACTGACCTCGACGCCGCGATCGCCAAGGTCCTGGCGGCCAAGGAAGAACGCCGCGGCTGGTCCGTCGGCTACGTCGGCAACGCCGCCGAGGTCTTCCCGGAGATCCTGCGCCGCCACAACGCCGGCGAGCTCACCGTCGACATCGTCACCGACCAGACCTCCGCCCACGACCCCCTGTCCTACCTGCCCGAAGGCATCACCGTGGCCGAATGGCAGGCCGAGGCCGCCGCCGATCCTGAAGGCTTCACCAAGAAGGCCCAGGCCTCGATGGCCAGGCACGTCCAGGCCATGGTCGAATTCCAGGACGCCGGCGCCGAGGTGTTCGACTACGGCAACTCCATCCGCGACGAGGCTCGCAAGGGCGGCTATCCCCGTGCCTTCGAATTCCCCGGCTTCGTCCCGGCCTACATCCGCCCGCTGTTCTGCGAGGGTCTGGGCCCGTTCCGCTGGGTCGCCCTCTCCGGTGACCCGGAGGACATCGCCGTCACGGACAAGGCCATCAAGGAACTCTTCCCGGAGAACAAGCACCTGCACCGCTGGATCGACGCCGCCGCCGAGCGCGTCGAGTTCGAGGGCCTGCCGGCCCGCATCTGCTGGCTGGGCTACGGCGAACGCGCCAAAGCCGGCCTGCTCTTCAACCAGCTCGTCAAGGAAGGCAAGGTCAAGGCCCCCATCGTGATCGGCCGCGACCACCTCGACTCCGGCTCCGTGGCCTCCCCGTACCGCGAGACCGAGGCTATGGCCGACGGCTCCGACGCGATCGCCGACTGGCCGCTGCTCAACGCCCTGCTCAACACCGCCTCCGGCGCCACCTGGGTCTCGATCCACCACGGCGGCGGCGTCGGCATCGGCCGCTCCATCCACGCCGGCCAGGTCTCCGTCGCCGACGGCACCGACCTCGCCGCGCAGAAACTCGAACGGCTCCTCACCAACGACCCCGGCATGGGCGTCATCCGCCACGCCGACGCCGGCTACGACCGCGCCGTCGAAGTCGCCAAGGAACGCGGCGTCCGCATCCCCATGTCAGAATCCCGCTAACCCCAGCTCGCGAAAACCTCGTCGATTGCTCCGTAGGTGCCGTTTTGAGCCTTGAAAAGGGCCGTTACGGAGCAATCGATCGGAGGACCGGCTAACAATTAGACCTAGGTAGATATCAATGACCATCACAACGCAAGCACCCCTGACCGTCACCCTCGGTTCCAGCGGAGTGACCCCCGAGGACGTCGTCGCCGTCGCGCGCCACGACGCGAAGGTGACCATCTCCACCGAAGCGCTTGAGACGGTGGCCAAGGTCCGGGCCCACATCGACGACCTCGCCTCCAGCGACGTCCCCGCATACGGAATCTCAACGGGCTTTGGGGCTCTGGCCAACCGGCACATCCCCAATGAGCTGCGCACCCAGTTGCAGAAATCGCTCATCCGCAGCCACGCCGCCGGCATGGGCCCTGCCGTGGAGCGCGAAGTGGTCCGCGGCATCATGTTCCTGCGGGCCAAGACCCTCGCGTCCGGCCGCACCGGTGTCCGTCCGGTGGTGCTGCAGACGATGGTGGACGTGCTCAACGCAGGCATCACCCCCGTCGTCCGCGAGTTCGGTTCGCTGGGCTGCTCGGGCGACCTCGCGCCTCTTTCGCACTGCGCGCTCGTGCTGATGGGCGAGGGCGAGGCGACGGGACCAGACGGCGAGCTCTACGGAGCCAAAGGCAGCCGCCCGGTCGCCGACCTCCTCGCCGCACACGGGATCGCACCCGTCACGCTCGCGGAGAAGGAGGGCCTGGCACTCGTCAACGGCACCGAGGGCATGCTCGGAATGCTCCTCATGGCCATCGCGGACATCCGGCAACTGCTGACGACGGCGGATATCACCGCCGCCCTCAGCGTCGAGGCGCTGCTCGGCACCGATCAGGTGTTCCTGCCCGAACTCCACGCGGCCCTGCGGCCGCACCCGGGCCAGGCTGCCAGCGCGGACAACATGCTGCGGGTGCTGTCCCATTCCCCGATTGTGGCCTCCCACCGGGTGGGGGACTCCAAGGTGCAGGACGCGTACTCGCTGCGTTGCGCACCCCAGGTGGCCGGGGCGGTCCGGGACACCGTGGACCACGCCGCCCTCGTGGCCTCGCGCGAACTGGCAGCCGCCATCGACAATCCGGTGGTGCTTCCGGACGGACGCGTCTCATCCAACGGCAACTTCCACGGCGCTCCGGTGGCGTACGTGCTGGACTTCCTGGCCATCGCTGTGGCCGACCTGAGCTCCATTGCCGAACGGCGCACGGACCGCATGCTGGATCCCGCACGCTCCCACGGCCTGCCCGCATTCCTCGCCGGTGATCCGGGCGTGGACTCGGGGCTGATGATTGCGCAGTACACGCAGGCGGGGCTGGTCTCTGACAACAAGCGGCTTGCGGTTCCGGCCTCGGTGGACTCCATTCCGAGCTCCGCCATGCAGGAGGACCACGTGTCCATGGGCTGGCATGCCGCACGCAAGCTCCGGAAGGCAGTGGAGAACCTGCGCCGTGTCCTGGCGATCGAACTCGTGACGTCTGCCCGGGCCATCGACATGCGCACGCAGCTTTCCGGCGGCGAACTGACTCCGGGTCCGGCCGGTACCGCCGTCGTCGCCGCGCTGCGAAACGTCGTCGACGGTCCGGGGACGGACAGGTTCCTGTCGCCGGAACTGGAAGCGGCGGATCTTCTCGTGGCGTCCGGCGAGGTGCGGGCGGCAGCCGAATCAGCCGTCGGAATCCTCGCCTGAGGCAGAACAATATGCGGCGCCGGGAAACATTTCCCGGCGCCGCCGAAATACTCTGCAACGCTCCGGGAACGAGCCCGCCGAGTGTAGTAGAACTGAAGGTGTAGTGAAAGTCACATCGACGATGCTGTGGCGGAAGAACATCCACAAAGGGGTAGAAGTTCAAATGAAAGCACGCGGGGCAGTCCTGTCCAGGCGCATCGCACACGCTGCAACGGTTTCCAACTGGGGATCATTGCGGCCGGGCGAGCGGGTCGAAATCCTCAAGCATGCGCATGTCATTGCGGCAGGCGAGGTTGAGGAGATTTCGCGGAGCGGCAACGTTCTCTGGCTCGTAGGCAGCGGGCATTCGGAGACGCAGCCCTACATGAAGTCCGACGGCGTGCAGGTCCGCCGGGCCTAACGCACGTGGTCCGGACCTAACGCACGTGGCAGGACCCGTCAGTAGAAGGGTTTAGGCACAAGAGAGCCCCCGGCCCTGGGACCGCCCGCTTTTCAGCGGGGCGAGACCAGGGGCGGGGGCTCTTTGCGTGTTAAGCTGCGATGTCCTCGTGGGTTTCGCCAAAGGGGACGGAATCGTCGAGGGCGACGGTGTACCGGCCGGGTTCAAGCCGGGTCACCCGGATGCCACAGGTGCCTTCTTGGGCAGCTGCTCCGATCAGGGCTTCAACCGCATTTTCCAAGCCCTCGTGGACCTGGTCCGCGCTGGTGAAGGCCAGGTGGATGGACCGGGAAGCCGACGAGCCTAACGCGGAAGACGAAGCGGTTGGGCGCTCCATTGTTGCTGTGCTCATGTGCCAAACTTTCTGTGATTCGTGCCGATGCCGGAGACTATTCTACCCGCCCATTGGGTCAGACGTAAGATGACTGGCATTTGACAGCCGGCTTGACCGGCATTGTCTCGTCCTTTTCACGCGTCACGTTACCGCCGGATTAGCGGCCGGATTGGAGCGCCCGCCGGCCGGGGCGGCCGGATGTGGATCGGGTAACGGGCGGCGCGTATCCTGAAATCAAGCGGGATGCGTGGTGAGCTGGAAGCATGGCACTGAAGAGGTTTTTGTCCCGGGCAGCCCGGGCCCTGGCGGGGATGCTCGGGTTCGTGGTCGTGAGCTGTATCTGTGGGGTCCTGGTGGCAAGCTTCATCGTGCCGGCGGCCGCCTTGGCCGGCACCGGGGTGAGCCGGTCGATCTCCTACTTCAACGGCCTTCCAACCGATCTGGCGGTGCAAACGCCGGCGCAAACCACCAGGATGGTGACCGCGGACGGAAAGCTGATCGCCAGTTTCTATGACGAAAACCGGGTGCGGGTCCCGCTCAAAAACATGTCCCCGTTCATCAGGAACGCGCTCGTGGCCATCGAGGACAGCCGTTTCTACGAGCACAGCGGAGTGGACACCCAGGGTGTTCTCCGGGCGCTGACGAGCAACATCACCCGCGGAGAGCGGCAGGGGGCGTCCACCCTCACCCAGCAGTACGTCACCAACGTGGCCAACGAGTCCCTGATATCCGCAGGACGCGAGGACCAGGTGGTCCTCAGCGGCCAGAAGAGCATGGGGGACAAGCTGCGCGAGATGCGGCTCGCCATGGCGCTGGAAAAGAAGTACACGAAGGACCAGATCCTCGAGGGCTACCTCAACATCGTCTTCTTCAACCGCAACGCGTATGGCATCGAGGCGGCCGCCCAGTACTTCTTCAGCGTTCCGGCCAGCAAACTCACCCTGCCCCAGTCGGCCCTGCTGGCCGGGCTGGTCAACAGCCCCAGCTTCTATGATCCGGTGACCAATCCGAAGAACTCCGTCAAGCGGCGCAACCAGGTCCTGGACGCGATGCTGGAACAGGGCAAGATCACCAAGAAACAGCATGACGCCGCCAAAGCGTCCGGCGTGGGCCTGAAGGTCAGGCCGTCCCGGCAGGGTTGTGCCGCCGCCGCGATAGCCCCGTACTTCTGCGACTACGTCACCCATCTGATCCTGAACAACCCGGCGTTTGGCCCGGACACCCAGGCACGCGAGCAAAAGCTGTACCGTGGCGGGCTGACCATCACCACCACTTTGGACAGCAGGCTGCAGGCGGCAGCGCAGGCACAGGTGAACTCGACGGCCGGGGCCAATCCGGACAAGTGGGGCTCGTCCTTGGTCTCCGTCCAGCCGGGAACCGGCAAGATCCTCGCCATGGCGCAGAATACGGTGTTCCTTCCCCAGCGCGGGAAATTCGATAGCCAGCTGAACTTCAACGTGGATTCCAAGGACGTCAACGGCAACGACCTCAACGGCGCTGGCGGCTTCCAGCCGGGTTCCACCATGAAGCCGTTCACCTTCGCCGAATGGCTGCACGAGGGCAGGACCATGACGGAGACGGTGAACGCCTCAAAGCGGGAGTACCCGCTGGGATTCCGCTGGCGGTCTTCCTGCGGGAAAGTGCTCGGCGCCTACAGCACGAAACAGCGAAGGGCCGGCCTGGAAGCCGCCGACGACCTTCAGAACGCCTCGGACGGCTACTACCGGAAGATGCCCGTCAATTACGGACTGTACAACTCCATCAACACGGCCACGTTTGCCTCAGCGGCGCAGCTGGACTTCTGCGGGATCCAGAACATGGTCGACGCCGTAGGCATCCACAGCGGCCTGGACGGCGCCCCGGTCAACATGCACCAGCTGGGCAATCTGCTGGGCGCCACCGGCGTGGCACCGCTGCACATGGCCAATGCCTTCGCGACTTTCGCCGCCGATGGCCGCTACTGTGAGCCGTTCGCGGTCCTGCGGGTGGCGGACGCTGCCGGCCAGCCGCTGCCGGGTCAGGCCCCCAGCTGCCGTGACGCCGTAGACAAGGACGTGGCCCGCGGAGTGAATGCGGCGCTTCAGGATGTGCTTAAGGTGGGATCGGGCATCTACATCAACCCCAAGGTCCAAAGCCGGGTCCCCGTCGCGGCCAAGACAGGAACGAACAACAGCAACGGCGCCACGTGGGTCCTTGGTTACACCACCGGGCTGGCCACAGCGTCCTTCTTCGGCGACGCGCTGGAGGGTCAGCAGCGGCCCGGCAGGAACCTCACCATCAACGGAAAGTTCTACGGCCGCATCGACGGATACATGATCGCCGGCCCCCAGTGGGCAAATTACATGCTCAAGGTGGCCAGCCTGTACCCGGCGGCTGCCTTCCCCAAGCCGCCCGCTGCAATGGTCAGGAAGCCTCCCCCCGCTCCGCGGCCGCCCGCAACTAAACCTGCCCGCCCGCCCGCCAGCCCGGCACCGAGTCGGCCTGCCACGCCGGCCCCGCGCCGCTGAACGGTGCCGAACGGTGCTGAACGTTGCTGACGTGACTTGCGGACCCGCCCGCTGGCCTACGCCAGCAGGGTGTTGACGAGCCGCGCCGCCAAGCGGGCCGTGCGGTTGTCGAGGTCCAGTGCCGGGTTGAGTTCCGCCACGTCCGCGTGCAGCAGCTTCCCGCTGGCAGCGGCCTGGCGGCACACAGCGCTGATCACCGGAAGCGGGACGCCGAACGCCGCCGGCGCGCTCACCCCGGGGGCAACCGACGCCGGCAGCACGTCGAGGTCGATGGTCAGGTACAGGACATCAATGTCAGCAAGAAAGTCCGCAACGAATGCGTGCACCGCGTCCGCCGTGCAGTCCTCATCCAGGAGATATTCCACTCCGAGGCGGTGGGCGGTGTCGAACAGTGCACGCGTGTTGTTCGGTTCGGAGATGCCGACGACGGCGTACTTCAGTTCGCGCCCCGCGGCGGCTTCCGCCTGGGCCATCTGGAGGAACGGCGTGCCCGAGCTGGGCGCGGCTTCGTCGCGGAGATCGAAGTGGGCATCCAGGTTCAGGACCCCGAGCCGCTTGCCCCCTCGGACGGCTTCGGAGCCGGCCACACCGAGGTAGCTAGCGAAGGCGGTTTCGTGGCCGCCGCCCAGCAGTACGGTGAGGTTGCCGGCGTCGAGCAGTGCTGCGACAGCCGCCCCGGCCCGGGCCTGTCCGGCTTCAAGTCCGCGGTCCGTGACTGCGACGTCCCCGGCGTCAAGGACAGG
This sequence comes from Arthrobacter sp. 05T444, assembly GCF_056395905.1. NCBI lineage: Bacteria > Bacillati > Actinomycetota > Actinomycetes > Micrococcales > Micrococcaceae > Arthrobacter > Arthrobacter sp. 05T444. The sequence continues at coordinate 77,003 of NZ_JBFTKK010000009.1, read as the reverse complement.
CCTGCGCAGGTGGAAGGCCAGGGGCCCCAGCGCCTTCCGGATGGCGGCAGGAGCTTGGGCGGCGCCGGTCCGGCCCTTGTTGCGCCGCACGCCCTCATCGCTGCAGAAGCCGAGGATCACTGCCGGGCGGGCAGCCTTGTCTGGAGCGGTGGCTCCGCCGGCGGCCGCCGCGTAAGGGGCCACCGCCTGCCACCACCGGCGGTGCGCATCGCCGTCGCCGTCGAAACGCCCCGTCCAGGGCTGGGGCTGGGCATTGACGGAAAGCGCGGGAAAATCCATGCTTCAAGCTCACCGCATGCAGTCAGCGAAAGCCAGCCAGGCCGCCGTCGTCCTGTCTGAAATCCCGGAACCGCGCCCCCGGGCCAACCCGGCTTAAACGGCGAGGTGGCATTTCACGGCAATGTCTCGGAAACACTGCCGCCAAATGCCACCTCGGCGAAAGGGAACGCGGTTAGGCCATGCCCAGGGCGTGCTCGAGGGTGCCGATGCCGAAGAACAGGAGGAACGCGGCGGCGACGGCCCACATGAGCGGGTGAACGTCCCGTGCGCGGCCCTGGAAAGTGCGGACCAGCACATACGCGATAAAGCCCGCGCCCAGGCCGTTGGCGATCGAGTACGTGAACGGCATCAGGATAAAGGTCAGGAAGGCCGGAAGGGCGATGCCCCAGTCCTTCCAGTCGATCTTGCCCACCTGGGCCACCATCATGAAGCCGACCACCACCAGGGCGGGGGCCACGGCTTCGAAGGGCACCAGGTTGATGAGCGGCGTGAAGAACATGGCCACCAGGAACAGCAGGCCGGTCACAATCGAGGCCAGGCCCGTCCGCGCGCCTTCCCCGATGCCTGCGCCGGACTCCACGAAGATCTGGTTGGAGGACACGGAGGCGCCGCCGCCCACGATCGCGCCGAGTGCGTCGACCTGCAGCACCCGGTCAACGTTGGGGATGTTGCCGTCCTTGTCCACGGTTCCGGCCTCGTTGGCCAGGCCCACCATGGTGCCCATGGCGTCGAAGAAGATGCTCAGCAGGATCACGAACGCCAGCAGCGTCGCGGCGATGAAGCCCAAGTGTTCGAAGGCGCCCAGCGGGTTGGCCTTGCCAATCAGGGACAGGTCCGGGGCAGCCCACTCCGTGAACGTGGGGGCAACGAGGGACCAGCCCTGCGGGTTGACGTTCTTGCCGTCGAAGCTCGGGCCGATGTGCAGGGTGAATTCGAGGATGACGGAGAGGATGGTGGAGGCGATGATGCCGATCAGGATGGCCCCCCTGACCTTGCGGACCAGCAGGCCGATGGTCAGGATGAGGCCGAACACGAATACCAGCGTGGGCCAGCCCAGGAGCTTGCCGTCAAAGCCCAGGCCCACCGGGACAGTGGTGCCGGCCGCATCCGGGATGCGGCGCACGAACCCGGCGTTGACGAGCCCGATCAGGGCGATGAACAGGCCGATGCCCACCACGATCGCCGTCTTGAGTCCGTCCGGAACAGCCTTGAACACCGCGGTGCGGAATCCGGTGAGGACCAGGATCAGCATGGTGACGCCGGACAGCAGGACCAGGCCCATCATGTCCGGCCAGCTCAGCCCCGGGTTGGTGGCCACGGTGACGGCCACGAATGCGTTGACGCCCAGTCCCGTGGCCATGGCGAACGGGTGCTTGGCCCAGGCGCCCATGAGGATGGTGAGGATGCCCGCCACGAATGCGGTGACAGCAGCCACGGCAGGAAAGCCGAGCGTGGCGCCGGAGGAATCCGGGCCGGAAAGAATCAGCGGGTTCAGCACCACGATGTAGCTCATGGCGAAGAACGTGGCAAAACCGCCGCGGATCTCGCGGGAGAAGTTGGACCCCCGTTCGGAAATCTTGAAATACCGGTCCAGTGCAGAGCCCTGCTTAAGCATTAGTCCTCCGGGAGTTTTGGGGTTGGTTGAATCCTATTGGGTTGCAGGGATCCTCCCAGGCAAATTCGCCTAGTCTGTAAGGAAGCCAACACGAGGAGAAATCCGCCCATGCGTTCCACCCGCCAGCTGCTCATCGCCGTACTGGGCGCCGTCGCTTTTGCCGCGATGCTTTTCAGCGCCGGCCCGGCCTCAGCCCATGACGCCGCCGAGTCCAGCAGCCCGGCCGCGGGTGCCACCGTGGCCACGCCTCCCGCGAAGGTGTCCGTCACGTTTAACAACAACCCGCTCGGCTTGGGCTCGCAGATCAAGGTCAGCGACGCGTCCGGAGGCGACTGGGCAGACGGCAAGGTGGAGATCGTTGACAACGTGGCCTCGCAGAAGCTGCGGGACGGCGCGCCTGCGGGCAAGTACACAGTGGTCTGGCGCGTGGTCAGTTCGGACTCGCACCCCATTGAAGGGACTTTCACTTTCACTGCAACCGCCGGGGCGGCAGGCTCGACGGCGGCCGCCCCGGTTCCCACGGCAGGCACACCCCAGCCGGGAATCACCCCGGCTCCGGACAAGGTGCCGGACGCCTCGGAACCGTTCCCGTGGAGCCTGGTGGTGTTCGCAGCCGTGGCGCTGGGGCTGCTGGTTACACTCGGTGTCCTCGCTCGCCGCAGGCTCGTGACCGGGAGCGACGACGAGGATTCCGGCGCGGGGGATGCGGCTGACTCCGAAGGCGAGGGCACCGGGGCGCGACCGGGAGGCCGGTCGTCGTAGCCGGGTTACACGGCTTGGACGGAGGCCGGGAGGGCCGCGAAGCTTCCCGTGAGGACTGAGGGGACGCTGTCCGGGTGAACCTTCGCCGAGATGGCCTGGCCCACCACCTTGGCCTGGCGGAGTACTTCCTTGGGTGTCGGGGTGATGAGCCCGCCCACCCCCACCAGATAGATGCCGATGGCGCGCATGGCAGCCACCAGGTTCTGGCCCACCGAGATGCCGAGATCAGTGAGCATCCTGCGGAGCTGGCTGTTGGCGCAGCGCGTGAGCACGATATGGTCCGCCAGCAGTACGCCGTCGGGGGTGTGGACGGCCCACCGGTGGAGGGTGGGTCCGGCTGTCCCGGATCCCATCTTATCCAGCAGCACCGCAGAGGTGTCGCTGCGGATGTCCAGCTGGTGGCTGGAAGCATAGTTGCGAAGGTGGCGCAGGATCTCGTTGCGCTCCTCCCGCGAAGAGCCATCGGCCGCGTCGCACCGTTGAAGGGGTGCCGTCTGGGACGTCTGGCCGCCGCCCGGGGACTCCAGCCCGCTCACGATGATGGAGTCCACCCCTCGCCGCCGAAGCTCGGTGGCGATTGCCAGGCCGGGAAGGCCGGCGCCGATGACCACAGTGGTGGTCCGTTCAGCTCCGCTGAGACCGGGCATGCTTGACACTAGAGCTTCCTCCTCGAGATTTTCGAAGCGCAGGGCGTCCGTGCCCTGCACGGTCCGCTGCCCCAGCAAGCAGACACAAAATATCGTCCGGACGTGTTCTGAAACACAAATCTCGGATCAACAGTGCCTCGAAGAATACAGACTTTTTCGGACTCTGGATAGCCCTCCGGGAACATTGGCGGGGAACGGCCCGGGGTCACGGTAAAGCCCCCTGGCAGCCATGCATAACAGGGCCTGAGATTCAGTCGCCGGAGGCACGATTGCTGTGCTCCGGGCATGCTTGCTAAGTACTCTCTGACCGAGAATAGTTGTGTCAAAGAGCAGGTTTTCTACACCCGGGTAAAGAAGGCCTGCCGGGTGACGGCGATTGTGCCTCTGTCTGGCAGAATAGCCGCATCATCAGGGCAGTATCGCGAGGAGGCGGACCGAATGGGCGCACACGAGTTGCATCCGGACCCGGCACGGGATGGCGACGGCAGGTCCGCCAGGCCCCAGGGGATAGTGGTCGGCGTCGACGGTTCAGACCATGGGCAGTGTGCGCTGGTGTGGGCAGCCCGCGAAGCCGAGCGCCGGCGTCGTCCGCTTCACATCGTCACCGCGTACTCCGTCCCCATTTTCGCGGCGTCGGGCCTCGACGGCGGTTACGCCACCGTGGACGACTCGGTGATCCGCGAGGGTGCGGAGGCCATCCTGAAGCATGCGGTGGACAAGGTTGCCGGCTACAACGTCGACGTCAGCGCCGCCGTCGAGAACGGCGACGCCTCCGGGGTGCTGCTGGAAATGTCCGAAACCGCCGAGCTTCTGGTCGTCGGAACGCGCGGCCGCGGAGGCTTCGTGGGACGGCTCCTCGGCTCGGTCAGCAGCGCGCTGCCGGCACACGCCAAATGCGCCACAGTAACCGTCCCCCTGATCTGCTCGGACCGCCTGGGGGAGACCACGCAGGACAAGCACATCAGGGCTGAACAGGCCAAAGCCGGCCGCGCTCCCGTGGAGAACGTCGTTGTGGTGGGCGTGGACGGCTCCGAGCAGGCCCGCGTCGCCGTACTTGAAGCCGCGGCCCAGGCCGAGCGGCTCGGAGCGCCGCTTCGGGTGATCTGCGCGGTGCCCCAGTACAGCGGATCGCTGGCGTGGGTGCCGGCGCCGCTGGACAGGGAAGCGCTGTTTGCTGACATCCAGATCCAGCTCAAGGCCGGCGTCGCCTGGCTGCAGAGCCACTTCCCCCGGCTCGCCATCGAAACCCGGCTCCTGGACGGCTCCCCTGTGGAAGTGCTCGTTGAGGCAAGCCGCCACGTGGAGCTGGTAGTCGTCGGCACCCGCGGCCGCGGCGGTTTCGCCGGGATGCTCCTGGGTTCCACGTCGGACGGCGTTCTGCACCACGCCAAGAGCCCGGTCATGGTGGTGCCGGACAGGGAGGATCTGCGGCTTGCCGACCGCGCCAGCTTCGGCCCCATGCTCGGCGCCTCGTAGCCGATGGGCGCGCTGGTTCTCGGCCTCGGTGACATCAGCGCCAACATGTTGCCCCTGGTGGGCGGCAAGGCCGCGAACCTCGGCGAGCTCCTGTCCGCCGGCCTGCCCGTGCCGGACGGCTTCTGCCTTACCACCGAGGCGTACGTTGAAGCGGTGGCCCCGCTCGGGCTCACCGACGTGCACCGCACCCTGGAGGCCACCCCGGCGGATGACCTGGACAGGCTCGCCGAGCTGGCAGGCCGGGCCCGCAGCCTGATTGAGGCGGCCGAGCTCCCGCCGGGGATCGCCGCCCAGGTGCAGGCCGCCTACGAGGCGATGGGCGGCACGGACCGGCCGGACGTTCCGGTGGCGGTCAGGTCGTCGGCCACGGCCGAGGACCTGCCGTTCGCCAGTTTCGCCGGCCAGCAGGACACCTATCTCAACGTGGTGGGGGCGGATGCCCTGGTGGCCTCCGTGCGGAAATGCTGGGCGTCGCTCTGGACGGACCGCGCGGTCGCCTACCGCGCCAGCCGCGGCATTGACCCGTCCACGGTGGCGCTCGCCGTCGTTGTCCAGCGCATGGTGGACGCCGAATCGGCGGGCGTCATGTTCACAGCGAACCCCGTGACCGGCCGCCGCCGCGAGTCGGTGATCGACGCCAGCCCGGGCCTGGGCGAGGCGGTGGTGTCCGGCGCGGTCAACCCGGACCATTTCGTGGTGGACATCGCGTCCGGGAAGATCCTGGAGCGCCGGCTGGGAGACAAACGGCTGGTGGTCCGCGCGTTACCCGGGGGCGGCACTGAAAGCGTGGACCAGCCTGCTGCGGCAGGGAAGGCCTGCCTGACGGACCCGCAGATCCGGGAGCTGGCCGCGCTGGGCGGCCGGGCAGAAAACCACTACGGATCGCCCCAGGATACCGAGTGGGCGATCGACACGCGCGGCAAGGCCTGGCTGACGCAGTCCCGCCCCATCACCACGCTGTATCCGATGGCGGACAAAGCCAGGCCGGGGGAGGACCTCCGCGTCTACCTGTGCTTCAGCCTCGCCCAGGGGCTGACCCGGCCCATCACTCCGATGGGGCTCGCGGCCTTCCGGATCATTGCGTCCTCCATTGCGCGGGCGGCAGGCTTTGACGTGCCCGACGCACGGAATGGCCCCTCTCCCTACGTCGAGGCCGGCCAGCGCATCTTCTTCGACCTGACCACAGTGGCGCGGAGCACCGTGGGACGCCGCATCGTCCCTAAGGTGTTTGACGTGATGGAGGCGCGCTCCGCGGCGGTCCTGCGCCGGGTGTTCGCGGACCCGCGGTTTTCCATCACCCGGCGAACTCCCTTGGGGCTCCTGAAACACGTGGGGCCCGTGGCGGTGCGTGCCCGCGTGCCGGAATCCCTGCTGCGCGCGTTGTTCCGCCCGGAAGCCGCACTGCGGCGCCTCGAAGCGTTCACCAGCAACTTCAGCGATTCCCTGAACCTCCCTCCTGGGGCTTCGCCGCGGCAGCGTCTTGACTACGCTGAGCAGGTCCTGGCCCGAATGTTTCCCATAGTCACCGCCATCCTTCCGCTGCCTGCCCTCGGCTTTGCGATGCTGGCGCTCGCAGGAAAACTTGCGGGAGGGAAGGAACGTTCCGGAAGTGAACGGAGCATCGAGCTGCAGCCGATTCTCCGCGGCCTGCCCAACAACGTCACCACCGCGATGGACCTGGAGCTGTGGCGGCTGGCAGCGGCGATCCGTGCCGACGACGGGTCTGCCCGAATGTTCTCCGGACAGCCGCTGACCGTGCTCGCGCAGCGTTTCAGCGCCGGCGAACTTCCCGCCGTGGCGCAGGCGGGCCTGGCCGGGTTCCTGGAGCGGTTCGGCCACCGGGCTGTGGCTGAAATCGACGTCGGCATGCCCCGCTGGCGGGATGACCCGACCCATATCCTTGGGGTGCTCGCCAATTACCTGCGGCTCGACGACCCGGACCTGGCCCCGGACCGCCAGTTCCGCAAAGCCGAAGACGAAGCGGAGGCACAGGTGGCCCGGCTGGTGGCCGAGACCACGGCCAGGAGCCGGGTCCGGGGCGCCCTCGTCCGCGCGGCGCTCCGGCGGGCCCGGCTGTTCGCAGGCCTGCGTGAACTTCCCAAGTACCAGCTCGTGGTGGCGCTGGCCGAGGTCCGGCGGCAGGTGGCCGAGGTGGGCGCCACTCTGGCGGCCGAGGGCCGGATCGCCCGCGCCGACGACGTCTTCTTCCTGGACTTTGCCGAGGCCGGGCAAGCACTGGACGGCGCGGACATGCAGGAACTCGTGGTCCGGCGGCAGGGGGCCTACTACCTCGAGCTGGAGCGGCGGCGAATCCCGCGGCTGCTTCTCTCCGACGGCACCGAGCCCGAGGCCCTGCTTTCGTCGGACGGGGCTGCCGGGGAAGGTGCCCTGACGGGAAGCCCGGCATCGGCGGGAACTGTGACTGCTCCGGCCCGGGTCATCCTGGACCCCGTAGGCGCGCACCTGGAGCCGGGTGAGATCCTTGTCGCGCCCTCCACCGATCCGGGCTGGACGCCGCTCTTCCTCACCGCCGGCGGCCTCGTCATGGAAATGGGCGGCCCCAACTCGCACGGCGCGGTGGTCGCCAGGGAGTACGGCATCCCCGCTGTGGTGGGCGTCGCGGACGCCACGTCGGTTCTCCGGACGGGACAGAGCATAACGGTCGACGGCGGTGCGGGCACCATAGTGCCCGGAAGCTGACGGCTCCCGCGCACCCAAACTGGCTCACTTAATGTCGTTTTGCGGGCTCAAAGCGGCTTTAAATGCGAGTCAATTTGGGTCCTCCGCCGACTTCCTCCGCCGGATGTAGCGGATGACCAGCCAGACAACGGCGACTGCCAAGGCGGCGTACACCGCGTAGTTCAGATAGCGGGCGTACTGTTCCACCATCGAATACTGTTTGCCCAGCAGGACACCCAGACCGATCAGCAGCCCGTTCCAGATCCCGCTTCCGGCGATGGTGAAGACGCTGAACGTTCCCAGATGCATCTTCTCGGCGCCGGCAGGCAGCGAAATAAGGCTGCGTACGCCGGGAAGGAGCCGGCCGAAAAAGACGGCGGACTTGCCGTGGCGCCGGAACCAGCGCTCGGCGGTTTCGAAGTCCTCCCGGTCGACCAGCGGCAGCTTGGAGAGCCAGCGGATGGACCGTTCCAGCCCGAGCTTCGCTCCGAGGAAATACAGTGCGAGCGCACCCACGTAGGCGCCCAGGGCGCTGGTGAGGAAGACCAGGCCCATTCTCATTGATCCTTGCCGGGTCAGGAATCCGGCGAGGGGAAGGATGACCTCGCTGGGGATCGGCGGGAAAACCGTTTCTGCGAGCGTGAACAGCCCTACGCCCCATTCGCCCAGCGCGTCCATGGACTGGGCGGCAAAGCCGACTATCCCGGTCAGCTCGTCCGCCGGGGTGGTTGAGGCAGCATAGATGCTCATTTGCTCAGGCTCCCACGGCTGGATGACGGCGTCCCGTCCAGTCTGGCCCAGTACGTTCGCGGGCGAAAGCGCGGCGCCGGAATTAGGGGCTGTCAGGGGATGTGCCGAGGCGTACCCTGAGGATATAACCTGCGACGTCGGAGTGGAGTTGAGATGGCCTCCAAGTGGCTGCGGTGGACGCCCGCCGTGGCCGTACCTGCTGTAATTGCTGCCGGAGTGCTGGCAGGGTCCGTTCCCGCCAGCGCCCGGGATCCCCTGCCCGACAAGACGCCTGCCCAGGTGCTCGCCATGATCGGACAGCACACTACCAAGTCCCTGTCAGGAACGCTGGAACAGACGTCCGAGCTCGGCTTGCCCGATGTTCCCCAGATCGGTCCCTCGTCCGGTGCCGGCACGGGCTCGGTTGCGGAACTGCTGGCGGGACCGCACAGCGCGCGCGTCTACGTCGACGGCCCCACCAAAGTGCGGGTCCAGGTCATGGACCGGCTCGCCGAGCGTGACGCGGTGCGGCAGGGCAACGACGTCTGGCTGTACAACTCCAAGGACAACACCGCCACCCACGTGACGCTGCCGGAGAAGGCCGCAGGCCACAAATCGCCCGACTCCCGCACGCCGGGAACCATGGCAACGCCGGAGGAGCTCGCGGCCCGGATGCTGGCAAAGATCGACTCGTCCACGGACGTGACCGTCGGTAACGACGTCGAGGTGGCGGGACGCGCTGCCTACAATTTGACGCTGACTCCGCGCTCGCAGGGGACGCTGGTCGAATCCGTGGCCATCGCCGTGGACGGTGAGAAGGGGCTGCCGCTCAGCGTGGAGGTGCGGGCACGCGGCCAGGCCGAGCCTGCGTTCCGGACCGCGTTCTCCAGCCTGACGCTGGGTGCCCCGGATGCCGGCCTCTTCAACTTCACGCCGCCGCCCGGTGCCACGGTCAAGAACCTGGCGCTGCCGGCAACGCCCCATGCCGCGAAGGACATGGGCAAGCACCACGCCAAGGGTAAGGCTACGAACGCGACTGGAAAGTCCCCGTCACTGACGGGCTCCGGCTGGGAGACCGTGGTCGGGTTCCCCGCCCGTGCCGGCGGTGCGAACGCCGGTGCGCCGTCCGCCGATACCCTGCTGAAGGACCCGCTGCTTCGGCAGGCCACAATCGCTGTTCCCGGCGGCCGGGCGATCTCGACGTCCCTGCTGAACGTCCTGCTGACCGACGACGGCCGCGTCTTTGCCGGGTCTGTACCCCTGGAGCGGCTGCAGGCCGCCGCTGCCGCGAGGTGACTCCCGCTGACCGCGGCGCCGGACTCGCCATCGAGACCAGGGGGCTGACCAAGCGCTTCGGCCACCAACTGGCCGTGAACGCCATCGACTTGGCCGTGCCCCGGGGATCCGTGTTCGGGTTCCTGGGCCCCAACGGCTCGGGAAAGACCACCACCATCCGGATGATGCTCGGCCTCGCCGCGGCCACGGCAGGTTCGGTCACCGTGCTCGGACTGGACATGCCGCGCCGGCTCGACGAGGTCCTGCCGCAGGTGGGCGCCCTCGTCGAGGGCCCGGCGTTCTATCCGTTCCTCTCCGGCGCAGCAAATCTGCACCGCTTTGACGCCGCGGACCGGCATGCGACGCCTGGCACGCGGCGCGCCCGGGTGGCGGAAGCCCTCGAGCGGGTGGGGCTCTCACATGCTGCCAGGAAGAAGGTGCGGGCCTATTCGCTGGGCATGAAGCAACGGCTCGGAATCGCCAACGCCCTGCTTTCCCACAGGGAACTGCTGGTCCTGGACGAACCCACCAACGGACTGGACCCGCAGGGCACCAGGGAGGTGCGCAGCCTGGTCCGGTCGCTGGCCGCCGACGGCGCCACGGTGTTCGTTTCCAGCCACCTGCTCGCCGAAGTGGAGCAGATCTGCACGCACGCGGCGATCATGAGTGCTGGTCGGCTGGTGGCACAGGGGCCGCTGCCGGAGCTCCGCCAGGCGGGTTCAGCGCAGCTCCGCCTGCTAACGCCCGACGCCGGTGCGGCCTCGGGCGTTCTGGTCCGGTTCGGCATGGCCCCGGTCGTCGGTCATCCGGACGGTGCCGGAGCGGTCATCACCGCAACTTTGCCCGACGCCGCCGGCGGCCTGCCGGGGAATGGCGCCCGCAGCACGGAGACCTTCGCCCCGGAATCGATCGTCGCCGCGCTGGTGGCCGACGGCGTCCGCGTCCGCGGCTTCACCGTTGAGCGGGGCAGCCTGGAAGACCGCTTCGTGGCGCTGACGGGGGAGGGCTTCGATGTCGCGCAGTGATGACACCGGCATGGCCGTGCGTGACGCCCGGCGGCCGCCGTCGAGCGCTTCGCTGGTTGCGTCGGAGCTGACGCTGCTGTTCCGCCGCAGGAGGACCCAGGCCCTGCTGCTGGCACTGGCTGCGATCCCGGTGTTGATCGCCGTCGTCGTTCGGGTCTCGACGGCGGTGCCTGCGGGCCGCGGGCCCGCGTTCCTGGACCGCATCACCCAAAACGGCCTCTTCGTCGGAGTGACGGCGCTGATCGTTTCGGTACCGCTGTTCCTGCCGCTGACCATCGGAGTGGTTGCGGGCGACACGATCGCGGGCGAGGCCGGCCTCGGAACCCTGCGGTACATGCTCGTGGCTCCCGCGGGGCGGGTGCGCCTGCTCATTGTGAAGTATGTGGGGGCGGCCGCCTTCTGTATTGCGGCCCCGGTGGCCGTGGCGCTCGCCGGCGCGGCTATCGGTGCGGCGCTTTTCCCCGTGGGGCCCGTAACCCTGCTGTCCGGCGACGTCGTGGAGCCCGGCGAAGCAGTGGGGCGGATGCTCCTGATCGCCGCCTACCAGATGGTGTCGCTGCTGGGACTTTCCGCAATCGGGCTCTTTTTGTCCACGCTTACCGATGTGCCGGTGGGTGCCATGGCAGCCACGATCGTGCTGTCCGTCGGCTCCCAGGTGCTGGACCAGTTGCCGCAGCTGGAGTGGCTGCATCCATGGCTGTTCAGCCATTACTGGTTCGGTTTCGCGGACCTGCTGCGCCAGCCGATCGGGTGGGATTCGTTCACCAGCAACGCCCTCCTGCAGGCAGGTTACATCGCCGTGTTCGGGGCACTGGCGTACGGCAGGTTCGTCAGCAAGGACGTGCTGTCCTGACGTTCACCGGCTGGCGAACATTGCACGGAAAACCGTCGGGCTAGTAGCGCGCAGCCACCGGATAGAGCTGCATGCCTGCCATCGCGCTCAGGTCCGTCACCGTGATGCCTGCGGCGGGGTTGAGGGCCTGAACTACCCTGCCGCCGCCCAGGTAGATGGCCACGTGATAGAAGCCCGGGGCGGATCCCCACACCAGGAGATCGCCGGGCTCCGCCTGCGACAGAGGAACGTGGACGGGCGCCTGGGCGAACTGCTCCGACGCCGTCCGCGGGAGGTATTTCCCTGCCGCGGCGAAGGCGTTCTGAACCAGTCCCGAGCAGTCAAAGCCGTAGGCGCCGGTGCCGCCCCATTGGTAGAAGTAGGGCTTGCCCACCTTGCCCAGGGCCACGGAAATGGCGGTCTGGGTGGAGCCTCCGGGTGAGGGGGCAGGTTGCACTGGAGCTGGCGCAGGAGCAGGTGCCACTGGGGCGGGTCGGGCGGGCACTGCCGGGGCAGGCACTGCCGGTGAGGGCACTGCGGGACGTGCCGGCGCGGGCGCCGCCGGCGCGGCTGGGGCGGGCCTGGCAGGCGCAGGCGCAGGCGCCGCAGGCTGCGCTGGAGCCGGTGCCGCCGGAGCAGCCTTCTGCGCGGAGGCGCCGGTCTGGCTTTCCTGTGCCGGCTGGGGGGACGCCGGCTGATTGGATGCGGGCCCGTTGGACGCCGAACTGGCAGCCGCAGGCTGATCCGCTGCGGCCTGCTGGGCTGCTGCGGTTACCGCGGCGAGGCGTGCCTGCTGCCGCTGGCGGTCCAAGGCATCAACCCTGGCTGATTCAAGCGCCGCCGTGGTGTGCCTCAGCGAGGCGAGCTGGCCGACCAGGACTGTCCGCTGCGCCGTCGCATCGGACACTGCTTTCAGTTGCGCTGCGTTGGCCTGTTCGGCCTCGGCCTTGAGCGATTCTGCGGTCTTCGCAGCGTCGTCTGCCGCGCGCCGGGCATCAGCCGCTGCCGCGGTAAGTGATTCTGCCGCGGAAGCGCTGTTCACGGCCGTTTCGAAGGCGCGGCTGCGGCCGGCGGAGAGGGCCTGCAGCGTGGAGGCCTGTTGCAGCACATCGCCCTTTCCGGTGACCAGGCTGCTCAGGGCCGGGTTCAGCCCGCCATTGCGGTATAGATCTCCCGCCAGCTGGCCGATCTCCTTGCGGCTCTTTGCCTGATCCGTGTCCGCTGCCTCGGCACGGGCGGTCGCCTCCGCCGCGGCATCGCCGCGTATGCGCAGCTCCACCAGCGCGTCGCTGTACGCGTTGTTCGCTTCGAGGGTTCGCGCAAAGGTGCCCTCCTGGGCGGCGGCCGCATCGGCAAGGATGTGCTCAATGCTGGTGACCTCCTTTGCCGTCGTGCGTTCACTGGACTTTGCAGCGGCGATGTCCTCGGGAGAGGGGACTTTCGGTGACGCCGGAACCGTGACGGCGGCGGCGAGAGCGGACGGCGCTTGGTCAGCCTGCGCCGGCCCCGCGAGGGTTCCAAGAAGGACGACGGCGGTGCACAGCACGGCCGCCTTGCGGCCGGGACCGGACAAACTCATTCGCAAACCTCGCAGCATCTAGGGCCGGGACGAACGAGTAGGGAGGCGGCACGGAAGTGCCCCTCTGCAGATCACCCAGCAGCACTGAGGCTACGTGCCAATAATCACTTTGGCAACACGAGTCACATCAGCATCCTAAACAACACGAGAGTCATTCTGTCGGATTTTGGACGTGCGTGTTGCGCCAAGGGCGGGACTCGAGCCGCCGTGCGCTCAGGCGTGCTGGTGCGACTCGTGCTCGGAGTGGCTGGCGGGTTCGAGCTGGAACGTGCAATGTTCGGTGTCGAAATGCGAGCCGAGGCAGGTGGTGAGCTTGTCCAGAACCTGGTCAGCGCCGCGCGCACTCAGGACCGCGTCCTCGACCACCACATGCGCAGAGAACACGGGCACACCGGAGGTGATGGTCCAAATGTGGATGTCGTGGACGGCAACCACGCCGGCCACGGACAGGATATGTTCGCGGATCATCCGCACTTCCACGCCCTTCGGCGTGGCCTCCAGCAGGACATCCACCACATCCCGCAGCAGGTGCCAGGCGCGGGGCAGGATCATCACGGCAATCAGCACGGACGCGATGGTGTCCGCGGCCCGGAAGCCGGTGAGCATGATTACAAGTGCTGCGGCGATGACCGCGAACGATCCCAGCAGGTCGCCCAGCACTTCCAGGTAGGCGCCGCGCACATTGAGGCTTTCCTTCTGGGCGCCGCGCAGGATCAGCAGGGACGCAAGGTTGGCCGCCGCGCCGAGGATGGCCGCATACAGCATGATGTCCGTCTGGACGTCCGGCGCGGACCCGATCCGGCGGATGGCCTCACTGAAGATGACCACCGAGATGACGACGAGGATGAGGGCATTGGCCAAGGCGGCGAGGACCTCGGCACGCTGGTAGCCGTAAGTCCGCAGGTCGCTGGCCGGGCGGGCGGCGATCCACGCCGCCAGGAGGGCGATGAAAATGCCGGCGGCGTCGGAGAGCATGTGTCCGGCGTCGGCCAGCAGCGCCAGGGAGCCTGACAGGGCTGCTCCGATCACCTGGACGAGCACCACGGCCACTGTGATGGCCAGAACGGCGATCAGTCGGTTGCGGTGCTTGCCCGTCGCCGTAAGGCCGTGGGAATGGTTGTGGTCGTGTCCCATGCCTACAGGCTAGTCCCAACCGAGCTCGTGGAGCCGCTCGTCGTCGATGCCGAAGTGGTGGGCGATCTCGTGGACCACCGTCACGGCCACTTCGTCCACCACGTCCTCGCGCGTGGAGCAGGTGTCGAGGATGGGCTGGCGGTAAATCGTGATGCGGTCCGGCAGGGAGCCCGCGTCCCACCACGAGTCGCGTTCCGTCAGCGGGACACCCTCATAGAGACCCAGCAGAACGGTGTCCGGGTCCTCGCCCGGCTGCGGCGTGTAGTCGTCCTCGATGAAGACCGCCACGTTGTCCATGGCCCGCGCCACATCGGCCGGGATCCGGTCCAGGGCGTCGCTGACAGCCGCTTCGAAATCAGTCTCTGACATGTCGAAGCCAGAGGAATCGCCGGCTCCGTCAGGAACGATGGGAAGTCCTGGCGGCAGGTTTGCGGGCATATCCAAACTCTAGCGGGATCTCCTCCGCGTGAGCCCCACGCCCACCAGGCAGATGGCGCCGCCCACGAGCCCCCATACCGTGGGGATTTCGCTCAGCACGAGCCACGAGATCAGCACGGTGGTGCCAGGTACCAAGTATGTGGTGGCCGCCAGCTTTCCGGCGTCGATCAGGGAAAGGGCGTAGGCCCATGTGGTGAACGCAATGGCGGTGGGGAAGATGCCGAGGTACACGAGGCCGAACGTGGCCGGCAGCGGCGCCGCCTGCAGTTCGGTCACCAGCTGGCCACCGAAGGGCAGGCAGCACAGGAACCCCACCATGATCCCGAACCAGGTGGCCTGCGCGGCGGGGAACTTCCGCAGCACCGGCTTCTGGACGATGACGCTGACGGCGGCGAGCGCAGCAGCGAGGAGGCAAAGAAGCACGCCGGCCACATCCGCCGTCGATCGTTGCCCCGAACCCAGCGCGATCACGGCAACGCCACCGAACGCCACGAGGCTTCCGATGATCAGCCAGCGCGGGAACCCCTCCTTGAGGATGACGCCGGCCATTACCGCGATGAGAATGGGGTTGACGTTGATCAGTAGGGCGCTGGTTCCGGCGTCGAGGAGATGTTCGGCGGCGTTGAGGGCCACGTTGTAGCCGCCGAACCACATCACGCCGTAGGCCAGGATCGGCCACCACTCGCGTCCCCGCGGCAGCACGCGGAGTTTGGGCAGGACCACAGCCCCTAGCACGACGGCGGCGATCGCCAGCCGCCCAAGCGTCAGGGATCCGGGGGAGAAGCTGGGTCCGACGGCGCGGATGCCGACGAACGCGGAGGCCCATAGGACCACCGTGATGACGACGGCGGCGACGCCCAGTTTGTTGACTGGCCCCCTGGCCGGGTTATCCGGTGTCGGCGCACCGTGAGGCCGTGAAGCATCGCCGGTCGCGGAGGGGGCAGGGGCGGGTGCAGCTGACGGAGATCCCTTGTGGGGACGTGCGGGCTGCATGGGGCTGGTGTCGGCGGTGGTTGCCATGGTGCCAATGTAGTCCTGTTCCACGTTCCAGGGCTGGCGGAAATCGGTCACGTCTAAACGAGAAACTGCCAATTTTCGGCAGCTCACTCCGGGGCCTCCGAAGTGTCATCCCGGCCAATTTTGGATTTCCCCGGGGTAGGCCCTATAGTTTTAGAGGTCCAGTTCGGAGCAACTCGGAGGGAC
Source organism: Arthrobacter sp. 05T444 (assembly GCF_056395905.1). Lineage (NCBI taxonomy): Bacteria > Bacillati > Actinomycetota > Actinomycetes > Micrococcales > Micrococcaceae > Arthrobacter > Arthrobacter sp. 05T444. The sequence continues at coordinate 61,330 of NZ_JBFTKK010000009.1, read as the reverse complement.
AAAAACGAATGGCTTCGGCCCTTTATTTTTGCCCTGAATGAGCCGGATTGAGTTCAGGCCCCCATCGTCTAGCGGCCTAGGACACCGCCCTTTCACGGCGGCGGCACGGGTTCGAATCCCGTTGGGGGTACGCAAGGAAGTGGTCAAACCGGGTGTGAAAGTCTGGTAGGCTAAAGGCCTTGAAAAATTGCAGTAGCGATACTGTGAACAGCAAGAAACAAGCAAGGCCCTGTAGCGCAGTTGGTTAGCGCGCCGCCCTGTCACGGCGGAGGTCGCGGGTTCAAGTCCCGTCAGGGTCGCTCTGATTGCCAGAAGAAATTCCGGCTCTCATGGTGACATGTCACCTAGGCTCTGTAGCTCAGTTGGTAGAGCGTTCGACTGAAAATCGAAAGGTCACCGGATCGACGCCGGTCGGAGCCACCACTGGGAAGCACCAGTTCTTCGGAACTGGTGCTTTTCTTCTTTAACCCCGCGACCTCTCTAGCGCCCCACAAGCGCTCCGAAGACGCGCGGGTGGTCCAGGGTCGGGCGAAGTCGGGTGGCGCCAAATCGTTGCCGTGCATCTGTGCGGTTCGCGCGTCCTCAGCATGCGCCGGCCCTCCCTCACGGCCGCTTGTAGCTCCGCGGGGTGTGGACCACTCCGCCCTGGAGATCTTCGCGAACGCCAAGCCGCTGACGGCATGCGCCTGCCCGACACACGCGCCTGCCCGACACCGGGCGGGGGTCCTGTTCGGGCTCCTCCACTGGAGGGGTGCAGCTGCGCCAACTGGATGCGTGGCGGATGACAACTATCTTCCATGATCCCCGTCACCACTCCCCGTGATGTCGATTGCTCCGTAACGGCCCTTTTCCAGACCGAATAGGGCCGTTACGGAGCAGCGGTTGGGTAAACGGACAGTGGATGACGAAAAGAAATCATATTTGTTAAGCAACATTTGACTCGGATATGTGATCGTGGCACGCGCGCGCCAACAGAAGATGTAAGCGCTTGCACAAATTATGGGCTGGGCCGGCCGCACTCCGAAAACCGTGTTGAACTCGGGTGACAACGTTGTCTACCGTTGAATGTGGGCCGGGAAAAGCACAAACCTTCCGAGCCATCCAAGCGGGGTTCTACCCAAACCCCGCTCTCCCTCGACACAACGGCGTCCTCGACGACGCATGCCGTGTCAGCGAGGCCTCCGGAGTGCGGGGGACAGGGCGTCAGCCCGTCTTCCACGAAATTTATCTCCGCGAGAAGAGCAAAAAATGCACAAGCACCCCAACACCACCCGGATGCTGCGGTGGCGACCAGCCGCCGCAGCACTGGCGGCCGCTGTCGCTGCCACGGCTTTCCTGGCAGTTCCCTCGGCGCAGGCCAACGAGCCGTCGGATCCGCCGTCGAACACCCAGATGCCGGCCCCCGCCCCGGGCTTTCCGCTGCCGACCAAGCACACGCAGAAGGTGCACGATCCGGCGTCTGACTTCACCTCGAAGTGGACCCGCGCTGATGCCAAGCAGATCATGGCGCAGAGCGACTCCACGGTAAAGCCCGGCCAGAACTCCATGAGTCCGGACGTCACCATGCCGGAGATCCCCCAGGATTTCCCGGCCATGAATGACGACGTGTGGGTTTGGGACACCTGGTCCCTGACCGATGAGCACGCAAACCAGATCAGCTACAAGGGTTACGACGTGATCTTCTCGCTGGTCGCCGACCGCCACGCAGGCTACGGCTTCGACCAGCGCCACTGGAATGCGCGCATCGGCTACTTCTTCCGCAAGACCAACGCTGACCCGGCCAAGGACAAGTGGAACTACGGCGGACACCTGTTCCTGGACAACACCTCCATCGGTAACACCGAATGGTCCGGTTCCACCCGGCTCATGAAGGGGAACGAGGTGAACGTGTTTTACACGGCCACCACGTTCTACGACGTCAAGGAGCGCAACTCCGGCGGCGGTGGAATTGCCCCTGACGCCGTCATTGCCAAGGCGCTGGGTAAGATTCACGCCGACAAGAACGGCGTCACCTTCGACGGCTTCAAGCACACCAAGCTGCTGGAGCCGGACGGAAAGATGTACCAGAACAAGGCCCAGAACCCGGGCTTCGCGTTCCGGGACCCCTACACCTTCGCCGACCCGGCACACCCCGGCAAGACCTACATGGTGTTCGAAGGCAACACCGGCGGAACCCGCGGCGACTACAAGTGCAAGGACGAGGACCTGGGCTACGCTCCCGGTGACCCCAACGCGGAGAAGCGTGACGAGGTCAACAGCAAGGGCGCCTACTATCAGACTGCAAACGTCGGCCTGGCAGTAGCAGACAACAAGGACCTGACCAAGTGGCACTTCTTGCCTCCTGTCCTCTCCGCCAACTGCGTCAATGACCAGACTGAGCGCCCGCAGATCTTCATCCAGAATGAAGGCGGCAAGAACAAGTACTACCTGTTCACCATTAGCCACCAGTTCACCTACGCGGCTGGCATGCGCGGCCCGGACGGCGTCTACGGCTTCGTGGGCAACGGCATCCGCTCCGACTACCAGCCGATGAACAACAGCGGCCTCGCCCTGGCTTCCCCGACGGACCTGAACCTGCCGTCGGAATCCCCGGAAGCGCCGACCCCGAACCAGAACGGCCGCCAGTTCCAGGCCTACTCGCACTACGTGCAGCCGGGCGGACTGGTCCAGTCCTTCATCGACAACGTGAACGGCGTCCGCGGCGGTTCGCTGTCGCCCACCGTGAAGATCAACTTCCGGGACGGTGTCTCCAAGGTTGACCGCAGCTTCGGCCAGAACGGCCTCGGCCCGTTCGGCTACCTGCCCACCAACGTCCGCGTTGGCGGCGAAGGCCACTACAAGTAACGCCGGGCTCACCCGTAGAACGGCAACACTGCAGTAAATCGGCGGAGGCGCCCGGACCAGTTCCGGGCGCCTCCGCTGTTAAACACCTGCGCCTCGTACGCCCCGTCAGCCAGAAACCTTGGGCTGTCAACTTGGAAAGCAGGGTGTCGCCCCGGCTAGACTCGCACGCCGGGGGACACACGGCCGGCGCCTCCGCCGGCCAGACAAGGCCGCCGTTCGGCGGCGGAACCGATCCAGGAAATGTGAACTGTGAAAAACTTTGCCCGTCCGCTGACCGCCGCCGCCGTCTTCGCCACTGTGGCACTGACCGCCTGCTCCGCCCCGACAGCCGGCAGCGCGCCGTCGCCGTCCTCTTCTCCAGACAGTTCCGGCTCTTCGAGCAACCCCGCCGCGGCGCCGAGCGCGGGCACAACATCCGGAGCTTTTGGAGGCTTCGCCACCGCCGCGGAGGCATGCACCACGATTTCCCAACAGGCCACCGGTGCCTCCCTGCTGCCTCTGTCCGCTGCCCAGGGCAAGACCGCGGAACTTGAGCAGAAGAAGGCGGAGCTGAGTGAAACGGCGGAACGCGTCCCGGAATCTCTGAAGGCAGACTTCGCCAGGCTTAATGAAGTGGCCGTGGCCGGGCTGAGCGACCAGACGGTGTATTCCAGCGGTAAGTTCCAGGACGCCATGGCCCCCGTGACCAAATGGCTGGCCAGCAACTGTTCCTAGTTTTAGTTCCTAGTTATAAAGGGTGCTTCCTGATGTCAAGGAACGGTGCCGGAACGGAAGGGCGAATCGCGGCTCTACCCCTGACGATGTCGGACCTAGGGGATAGGGTTGTGATCAACGGAAGGGGAGCGCCTGATGGAATACCCGAACACGGATCCTGCCGGCACGCGCACACAAACGGCCCTCAGTCAGGCCGGCGGCAGCGGCCGGACGGTCATCTCTGAAACGGCAGTAGCCAAGGTGGCCGGAATCGCCGCCCGCGCCGTGCCAGGGGTTTACTCCCTGGGCACCGGTTCCTCCAGGGCGCTGGGGGCCATCCGGGACGCGGTAGGCAGTTCAGACCACGCAGCGGGGGTACATGCCGAGGTTGGCGAAACCCAGGTCGCGGTTGATATCACCCTGGTCGCGGCGTACGGCACGCCGCTGCACTCCCTGGCCAACCAGGTCCGGGCCGCCGTTTATTCGGCAGTCGAGAAACTCGTTGGCCTGCAGGTCATAGAGGTGAACGTCGAAATCACCGATGTCTATATTGCCCCGCCGGTGAAACCAGCAGGGGCAGCGGCGGCAGCTGAGAGGGAGGCGATCCTGTGAGCCTGACGGTCGTGGGAATCGGAATCGGCGCCTTCGTGGCGTTCATGTCGCTCCAGTTCGGCCTGTGGGGGTTCCTGATTTCCCTCCTGTTCATGGGCATAGGTGCCCTTCTGGGCCGCGCCGCAGAAGGGAAACTGGACCTGCGCAGCGTCATCGATGCCCTCAGCGGCCGGCGCTCCTCATCATGAGCGCGGAAGCCGGGGCGGCTCCCAGCCAGCTCTACAACGGCCACAACCGGATCAGCACCCAGGCCCTGACCAGCCTGGCCAAGGCTGCAGCCGGTGACGCCTTGGGGATTCCGCCGCACGACGTCCGCGCAGACTGGTCGGACGACGACGGCCTGCTGGCCTTGTCACTGGTCACGCCTATCAAGATTCCCGCCCTGACTGCTGTCCTCCGCGACCCGGCACGGGTGCCGGCTTTCGGTGGCTCCATCTGGGACAGGGCCATTGCCGCCAAGTCCGAGATCCTGGCCAGGGTCACCGAACTCAGCGGTGCTCGGCTGAGCAGGGTGGATATCCGCATCAGCGGTGCCCACGTCACGGAAAGGGGCCGGGTCCGTTGAGCTCCGTCATCGAACAGCAGAACCCAACCGGCGAGGAGCCGGCGGATGCCTCCGGCGGGCCGGGCCACTCCGCGTCGTTGGACATGCGCCGGATCCTGGACCGGGAAACCCATTCCTCCCGCGCTGCGGCGGCAGGGATCGCCGCCACCCTCGTCATCCTCTTCTGCCTCTACGCACTCCTCGAATCGGCTGTCCGGGCCGTCGGCCAGCCGCCCTGGCTTGTCGATCCCCAGACGGCAGCCGAACGGATCGTTTCGCTTCCGAACGGCATTCCGCCCCTCCTGCTGGGGGTTACCGGCGCAGTGGTCACGGCTGCGGGCCTCTTCTTTTTCCTCAGCGCCATACTGCCCGGGCGCCGGGCACGGCACTTGCTGGACGACCCCCGGGTGGCCGTGGTGGTGGACGACGAAGTAATCGCGTCCGCCCTGGCCCGCCGGGCGCGCCTCGCGGCAAACGTCACGTCGGAGCAGGTCATGGTGGTGGTATCCCAGCGGCAGGCCGTGGTGAATGTCCGCCCGACCTCCGGTGTACCGGTGAGTGAGAACGCCGTCCGCGAAGCAGTTGAGGACGAACTTCGCTCAATGGCGCCGATTCCCATGCCTGCGGTGCGGGTTAATCTGGCGACGTCGGGGGTGATTGGCGCATGAACAACACGCCCCGGCTGCTCAACAGGATCCTCATCGGCATCCTCGGCCTCAAACTGTTGGCTGTTGGCATCCTGCTGATGCTGCTGGCCACTGTTCCCGCCGTTGGATCCTGGTGGCAGTCCTGGTCAGGAGACGTCTGGGACGGCGCCAACCGGCTCTTTGACGGCACGAGGTTCCCTGGCCGGCAGGAAAGCTGGGTCTGGATTGTCCTGGCCCTTGCCCTCGTGCTGCTGATCGTCCTCATGGTGGCCTGGGTCGCCCAGCAAGGGAAAGGACGTGCCGATCTTCTGCTGGCCGCCGAAGATCCCGGCAGCGTTCCCGGAGACGTGCGGATCGGCGGCGGTGTCGCAGAACAGGCACTGAAGAATGCGCTGGCTGAACGTCCCGATCTTGCCGGCGCCACGGTCACCACCTACGAGGTCCGTGGGCAGCCAGCCCTGAAGATCCGGCTGCATCCGAGGCCCGGAGTCGCCCCGCACACACTCACGGCGGACACGTCAGCACTGGTCGCGGCCTTGGAAGCGGTCGTGGGCCAGAAGACTCCCGTGCTGGTGCATGTTGCCGCCGGAGCCCGCAGCCGCTTCAGCCGTGCGGAGCGCGTCCGCTGAATGTGACCTCCTGCAGGTCCGGCCGCGTTCCCGTTTGGTGCAGGCACGCCTTGGCCATAGTTTTGAAGAGCGAGGCGTGGTTGTCCATTGCGGCAGCCACGGCCCGTATCCGGGCCCAACCGCCCGGCCAAGCCCGTCGATGAAGGAGAACACTGTGAGCGAAGACGTAACAGGAAACCAGGCTGCCAAGGACGGACTCGAAAACGCTGTGGGCCATGCAAAGGAATTTGCGGGCGACGCTGCCGAAAACGTCAAGGAGTTCGCGGGCGAGACCGCTGAACACGTCAAGGAATTTGCCGGTCAGGCGGCGGGGAGTGTCAAGGAATTCCTCGCCGGAGACGTGGCGGAAAATGCGAAGGAACTCGCCGGCGATGTAACCGAGAACGTCAAGGGCTTCGGGGCCAAGCTTGCCGGGCTCTTCAAGGGCGGCAAGTAGCCTTTTCGCGAGTCACTCGCGCCCGGCGCCGTGGTGCCCCGGCACCCCGGGCAGGCTTACCGGGCAGCGTCCGGTCTGTGCTACCACCATTCGCGCCGGATAAAGGCAGAAGAGCGCTGCGTTCCCCGCGGAACGCAGCGCTCTTCGGCCTAACGCGGCACTCTTGTCCTCGGCGTCCGGCTATCCCGCCACGAGGTAAGCTGCGCTGTTCGGCACAATAACTGCTGCGTCAGTCACGGCTTCGGCCGCAACGGAGGCGGCCGTCCCGGCGCCCGCGGGTCCGGCCGCACTCGACAACACCACGCGGTAGCCATCCGGAACGGGCGTCGGCTCGGCTGCCATGTTGGCCACCACCAGGATGCCCCGGTTCTGGAACGCCAGGACGCCGAGTTCGGGGTCATGGATGTCGGCCCAGCAAAACGATCCCGAGCCCAGGCCATGGCTCTTGCGCAGCGACAGCGCGGATCGGTACAGCTCCAGCGTGGAACCCTCGACGCCGTCCTGCAGGTCCGCGGCCAGCTCGCCGAAGGACGCCGGCTGGGGCAGCCACGGCTCGGCGGGCTGGCGGTGACCTGCCCCGCCGTCTGACGATCCGCCGTCTGATGATCCGCCGTCGGGCGTTCCGCTGGGAGGTGCCCCCTTGGAAGGTGCTCCGCTGGAAGGTGAAACGGCCGCCGTGTAGGCCTCGGCGAATCCGAAGCCGGGCTCGCCGGACTTCCACGGCAGCGGAACGCGGCACCCATCGCGTCCCCGCTCAACTCCGTTGGTGCGCAAGAATGTCGGGTCCTGGCGCGCGTCCGCCGGCACGGTGGTGTGCTCCGGCAGGCCCAGTTCCTCGCCCTGGTAGAGGTAGGCCGAACCTGGCAGCGCCAGGGATACGAGCGTGGCCGCACGGCCGCGCGCGAGTCCCAGGGCGGCATCAGGCTGCTCGTCCTCGGCCGCGATGCCCTTCGGGAAGGTGGTGGGGTCCGCAAGTCCGAAGCGGGTCGTGTGCCGCACCGTGTCATGGTTGCTCAGCACCCACGTTGTCGGTGCGCCGACCGAAGCGGCTGCCTCGAGCGACTCTTCGATGGCTACGGCCATGCGCTGGGCGTCCCACCCGGCCAGGAGGAAATCGAAATTGAACGCCTGCTGCATTTCGTCCTTCCGGATATAGCGGGCGAGGCGCTCCGCAGGCTCCACCCAGGCTTCGGCGACCAGCATGCGGTCACCGTCATACCCGGCCAGCACGCGGTTCCAGTCGCGGTATATGTCGTGGACGCCGTCCTGGTCAAAGAACGGCGACGGCGGATACAGCGGCGACACCGGCTGGTGGTCCAGGGCCTCCCCGGGCGCATCGAGCACGGCTACTTTCGCCCCGACGGCGTCATCCGCGCCGGCGCTGCCGGCCGCCAGGCTTGCGCGGTGGGCTGTGTGCGGTTCGACTGCCTCCGGGTGGGCGCCGGGGGCGTCCGGAAGATGCCGGCCCTCGGACGAGCCTTCCACCATGGCGGCCACGCCTTCCCAGTCCGGGAGCCCGGCCTCCTTGACCATTCCGTGGGCCACGTCCACACGGAAGCCGTCCACGCCGCGGTCCAGCCAGAAGCGCAGCACGGATCGCATTTCCTCCTGGACCTCAGGGTTTTCCCAGTTGAGGTCCGGCTGCTTGGTGTCGAAGAGGTGCAGGTACCAGTCGCCGGGGGTTCCGTCCGCGTTGGTGGTCCGCGTCCAGGCCGGCCCGCCAAAAATGGACTTCCAGTTGTTTGGGGCCGTGTTCCCGTCGCCGGAACCCTCCGTTTCGTCCTTCCCCGGCCTGAACATGTAGCGTTCCCGCGCGGCTGAGCCGGGCTCCGCAGCCAGGGCCTCCTGGAACCACACGTGTTCGTCCGAGGTGTGGTTCGGCACCAGGTCAACGATGACCTTCACGCCCAGGTCGTGAGCCTCGTGTAACATTTCGTCGAAGTCATCGAGGCTGCCGAACATCGGGTCCACCTGGCGGTAGTCGGCCACGTCATAGCCGGCATCCGCCTGCGGGGATTTGTAGAACGGCGACAGCCAGACGGCATCGACGCCGAGCTTCTTCAGGTACGGTAGCCGCGCGGTGACGCCCAGGAGATCGCCCATGCCATCGCCATTGGCATCGGCGAAGGAACGGGGATAGATCTGATAGACGACTGCGCTGGCCCACCACGTCCCGATGTCGGAACCGGGCGTTGAAATCGGGCGGTGGCTCATGGTTGCCTCTCCGGTAACAATTAGGTGTAAACGCTTGCATTTGTTCCGGCAACGTTACTAGTGTGACTGTCACCACATCAAATGCACCAGTGATTTGTCTTGTCACTCAGCGAGGAGTCTCCTGCCAATGAAAACCCCGAAATTCTTACTACCGGTAGCTACTGCCGGCGTTCTCGCCCTAACGCTCTCCGCCTGTGGTGGCGGTGGCGGGGGTGCCACCGGTGGCGGTGCTGCCGGCGGCGACGCCGCTGCGGGCCTTGACGGGCGCGGGCCCATTACTTACGTCCAGGGCAAGGACAACAGCAACGTCGTGCGCCCCTTGGTTGCCAAGTGGAACGCCGCGCACCCGAACGAGAAGGTGACCTTCAAGGAGCAGACCGACCAGGCCGACCAGCAGCACGACGATATCGTGCAGCACTTCCAGGCCAAGGACGCCGGCTACGACGTCGTGGACGTTGACGTAGTGTGGACCGCCGAGTTCGCTGCCAAGGGCTGGCTGCAGCCGCTCAAGGACAAGATGGCCATCGACACCGGCGCCATGCTGAAGCCCACCGTTGACAGCGGCACGTACAAGGGCACGCTGTATGCCGCGCCGCAGACCTCTGACGGAGCCCTGCTTTACTACCGCAAGGACCTGGTGCCGACCCCACCCAAGACGTGGGACGAGATGATGAGCATGTGCTCCATCGCCAAGAAAAACAACATCGGCTGCTACGCCGGCCAGTTCAGCAAGTATGAAGGCCTCACCGTAAACGCGTCCGAGGCCATCAACTCCGCCGGCGGATCGGTCCTGGACAAGGACGGCAAGCCCAGCCTGAACACCCCCGAGGCCAAGGCCGGCCTGGAGAACCTCGCCAAGGCATACGCAGACGGCAACATTCCCAAGGAAGGCATCACCTTCCAGGAGGAGCTGAGCCGGCAGGCGTTCCAGAGCGGCAAGCTCCTGTTCCTGCGCAACTGGCCTTACGTCTACAACCTGGCAACTACTGAGGGTTCGTCTGCAGTGAAGGACAAGCTTGGCATCGCACCGATCCCCGGCGCGACCGGCGCCGGCGCCTCGTCGCTGGGCGGACACAACCTGGCTGTCAGCGTCTATTCCAAGAACAAGGCCACTTCCTTGGACTTCCTGAAGTTCATGACCTCGGAAGAGTCCGAGAAGTTCTACGCAACCCAGGGTTCGCTGGCCCCGGTGCTGGGATCCCTGTACACCGACAAGGATCTTGTGGCCAAGCTTCCGTACCTGCCGGTCCTGAAGACGTCCATTGAGAAAGCCGTTCCCCGCCCGGTCTCCCCGTTCTACCCGGCGGTGACCAAGGCCATCCAGGAAAACGCCTACTCAGCCATCAAGGGCGAGAAGCCCGTGGACACTGCACTGTCAGACATGCAGAAGTCCATCGAATCCGCCGGTGCAGGATCGTAGGTCTGCCATGGCAACCGAATTAGGCCCGACGCCGGTCAAGGCACCGGCGTCGGGCGGTACCCCCGTCCATCACGCCCCCAAGGGCGTGGGTGAGGACAACAAGATCCTCAGCCAAGGTAAGTGGGCTTCCTGGCTCCTTGCCCCCACCGTCATCGCGTTGGGCATTGTGATCGTTTACCCGATCATCAGTGCCATCGTGATGTCCTTCCAAAAAGACGCCGGACTCGATCCGGCCACGGGACTCTTCACCGCCGGCGGCTCGGCCGGCATCCAGAACTACGTGAACTGGCTCGCGCAGCAGTGTGCGGCACCTGCCGGCGGAACCGTCGCCTGCCCGCCAGGAACACTCGGCGCCCAGTTCTGGTCGGCCACGACAACAACGTTTTTCTTCACCGTCGTGACCGTTGCTTTCGAAACCGTCCTCGGCTTCTGGATGGCCATGATCATGGCCAGGACGTTCAAGGGCCGGAGCCTCGTTCGTGCGGCCGTGTTGGTGCCGTGGGCCATTCCCACCGCCGTGACCGCCAAGCTCTGGTTCTTCATCTTCGCCTTCGAAGGAATCGCCAACAAACTGTTCAACACCTCCATTCTGTGGACAGGCAGCGAATGGCCCGCCAAGTGGGCGGTGGTCATCGCGGATGTGTGGAAGACCACTCCGTTCATGGCGCTGCTCATCCTCGCGGGTCTGCAGATGATTCCTGCCGAGGTCTACGAGGCGGCAAAGGTGGACGGGGCCACTGCCTGGCAGCGGTTCCGGATGATCACGCTGCCGCTGGTGAAGCCTGCGCTCATGGTGGCCATCCTGTTCCGCACCCTTGACGCGCTCCGCATGTTCGACCTTCCGTACATCCTCACGGGCGGCGCGAACAACACCACCACGCTGTCGATCCTGGTGATTAACCAGATCAGGCAAGGCTTCAACTCTGCCGCGGCCTTGTCGACCATCACCTTCATCATCATCTTTCTTGTCGCTTTCATTTTCGTCCGCTTCCTCGGGGCGAATGTTGTGGAGCAAAGCGGCGCCACCGGTAAGGGGAAGAAATGACCGCCGCGACAACCGAACTGCGCGCGCAGCAGGACAGGGGCAGGAAGGCGGCCCAGAACCGGGAAAAGTGGGCGCAGGGCCGCACTTACATAAGTGCCGCAGTGGTCCTGATCTGGTGCCTTGCACCGGCGTACTGGATGGTGGTGACGGCCTTCCGCGATGTGGGCTTCACGTACGACACCTCGATCCTGCCGACGCACGTCACCCTGGACAATTTCAATACCGCGTTCGACACATCGTTTGGCAACAGGTTCGGCCAGGCTTTGCTGAACAGCGTGTTCATCGGTGGAGTCGTCACCTTGGTGTCGCTGGTCATCGGTGTTTTCGCCGCCTACGCACTGGCCCGGCTGAACTTCAAGTTCAAGTACTTGGTGCTGGGCTTCATCCTGGGTGCTTCCATGTTCCCGGGCGTTGCCCTGATCACCCCGTTGTTCCAGCTGTTCACCAACATCGGATGGATGGGCACCTACCAGGCGCTGATCATTCCGAATATTTCGTTTGTCTTGCCGCTGACGGTCTACACCATGACCTCGTTTTTCCGCGAAATGCCGTGGGAACTTGAGGAATCGGCCCGTGTGGACGGCTGCACGCAGGGCCAGGCGTTCCGGAAGGTGATCATGCCGCTGGCCGCCCCGGCTATCTTCACCACTGCGATCCTGGCGTTCATCTCCTCGTGGAATGAATTCCTGATCGCCAGCCAGCTGTCCAGCGATGCGACCCAGCCGGTGACAGTGGCTATCGCCAACTTCGCCGGGGCGCAGCCAAACCAAATTCCCTACACCGCCATCATGGCGGCGGGCACCATCGTGACCATTCCGTTGGTCATCCTGGTGCTGGTTTTCCAGCGCAAGATCGTGGCCGGCCTGACAGCGGGTGCAGTCAAGTGACAGACGGGGCAGCACCGCGGGGCAAGAAGCAGGCAGCCTGGCTGGGGCATAAGCGTGTCCGGTCGGGCGAGGACTTCGACATCATCATCGGATTCCTTGGCTTCTGGGCCGTGGTGCTGCTCGTCTTCACCATCTGGATGGAGCTCACGGCCCAGCCGGCCCTCGGCTGGGCGCTGGGCTTGCTGGCCATCCTGCTGGCGCTGTACGGGATGATCAGGCTCCGCAGGCGCCTGCCCGCGCGCACCGCCACCAGGCACAGCTGACAGCGGGCCGGACTAAAATGGTTTCTTGCCGCTGGGAGAACGACATGGCGGAAATCAGCATAAGGGCTTTGAAGGGACACCGTGGCGCGCACAACTGACCGGGCACAGCGCGGCGGCCACTCCGGAGTAAGCATCGAAGACGTGGCTGCCGCCGCCGGAGTGTCCACGGCCACGGTGTCCCGGGCCGTGCGCGGGCTGCCGAGGGTTTCGCCTGCAACCCGTGAAAAAATCCTGGAAGTGGCAGGCGCCCTCGGCTACGTGGCTTCCTCGTCGGCTTCGGGCCTGGCCACCGGACGCACCAAAACGATTGGCGTGCTGGCCCCGTTCGTTAGCCGCTGGTTCTTCTCCAAAGCGATTGAAGGCGCAGACCGCGAGCTGCACGCACGGCAGTACAACCTGTCCCTGTTCAACCTCGGCGGCCACGGCAGCCACCGTGAACGGCTCTTCAGCAAGACCATGGTCTACAAGCAGATCGATGCGCTCCTGGTTCTTTGTATGGCGCTGTCCCATGAGGAGCTTGAGCACCTGCAAAAGATCGACATTCCGCTGGTCGTCGTGGGCGGCCACGTTGAGGAATGCGCCTACATTGGCATTGACGACTACGCAGCAGCGTCCGCCGCCGTCAAGCACCTGATCGGCCTCGGCCACCGCGACATCGCGTTGCTCCACGGCGACGACGAAACCGACCTCAACTTCGACGTTCCGCGCGTCCGCATCCTTGCATTCCAGGACGTCATGACCGCGGCCGGCCTCGAGGTCCGCCCGGAGTGGGATGAGTGGGGAGACTTCACGGTCCGGAGCGGCCAGGAAGCATTCAGGCGGCTGTGGGGCCAGCACGGTCCCAAGCCGACAGCAATCTTCTGTGCTTCCGACGAAATGGCCATGGGCGTCATTTTTGAGGCGAACCGCGTGGGCGTCCGCGTTCCTGAGGACCTGTCGGTGATCGGCATCGACGACCACGACTTTTCCGAAGCCCTGGGACTCACCACTGTGGGCCAGCGGCCCGATGAGCAGGCCGAGCTGGGCACCAAGATGCTCCTGGATGAACTCGTCGGGATCACCGGCGCGGTGCACTCCACCGTCGCGCCGCACCGCCTCATCGTCAGACGGACGACGGCGGCGCCCCGCGCCTAGCGGGCGTCAGGCGGTCAGGATGCCCGCGCCAGCTGCCGGATGGGGATCCAGCGCGAAGCGAGCCTGCGGTAGGCGGCAGCTGCGCCGGTCATGTCTCCCTCGGCGAGGCACTCGATGCCAAGGCGCACGTCCATGGGCGAATCATCCGGGTAGACCTTGTCTGCCACCGCCCCGTAGTCCAGTTCGACCATGGCATCCGCATGGAAGAGCTCCAGCCATTCGGTGAGCTGCGTGAGGTCATCGAGCATGTCGAGGTCCGGCGCGGCCAGGGCGAGGTTCGCCACGGCGTAACGCACCCGGTCGAGGGCCTGGGCAATGGGCGTCCAGACCCGGACGGTGAGGATCCGGCCGCCGGACTCCACCACTTCCTGCGGATCAGACTCGAGGAACAGGGAGAACCAGCTGAACGGGATGCCCCAGGTGGACGCCCGGGTGTGCACGCGGGTGGCGCCTTCGCGCGCGTTGACCAGATCGATCCGCTCCTGGTGCCTGTCGCGCTGCTCTTCCGGAATCAGGAGTTCGGCCAGCGGCCCGTGGATTCCCTCCATCAGCGCATTGGCCGCCAGCCCGGCCCGCAGCACCAGCTGGCTGGGGCAGTAAAGGAGTGCAGCGCCGTCGGATTTTTCCGTGTCCGCCGCGTCTTTGGCACCGTTCTCCACCGGCACGCCGGGCGCGCGGGTGATGCGCACCAGATCGGTCCGTCCTGTGGGGAACGGATCGCCGCCGGGCCTGGTGATCCGTCCGAGCGAGGCCAGCAGCTCGGCGTTTTCGACGGCGGCGCGGGAGGCAGCACGCTTGCCGGCCGCCTTGAGGGCAGCCTGCTGGTCCTCGGGGAAGGCATCCAGCGGCTCATAGACCCGGAGCGTGGACGAGAACGGCAGGCCGGCCTGGCCCCGGTAGAGGTTTCCCGTCATGATTGCCTCCCCGTCACTGGTTGTCTGTCCCCATTAGTCGGCAAGCTCCACCAGCACGGGGGCATGGTCAGAGGCGCCCTTGCCCTTGCGTTCCTCACGGTCAATCGAGGCTCCGGTGACACGCGCGGCAAGGGCTGGCGACGCCAGGACGAAGTCAATCCGCATGCCTTCCTTCTTGGGGAAGCGTAGCTGTGTGTAGTCCCAGTAGGTGTAGACGCCGGGGCCGGGGGTGTGCGGGCGGACCACGTCCGAGTAGCCGACCTGCTCGAAGGCGCGGAATGCGGCACGTTCGGGTTCGCTGACATGCGTCAGCCCCTGGGAGAGGAACATGTCGATGTCCCAGACGTCGTCGTCCGTGGGCGCGATGTTCCAGTCGCCCATCAGCGCGATCTGCGCTTCGGGGTTCTCCGTGATCCAGCCGGCGGCGTGGTTCTTGAGGGAGTCCAGCCACTTGAGCTTGTAGGGCATGTGCTCATCGTTGAGGGCGCGGCCGTTGGGGACGTAGAGGCTCCAGACGCGGACGCCGCCGCAGGTCGCTGCCATGGCGCGGGCTTCCTGTATGGGGTCCTTGCCCGCCTTGCCGAACACCGGCTGGTCCACAAACGCGCGTTCAACGTCGTCGAGCCCCACCCGGGAAGCAATTGCCACGCCGTTCCACTGGTTCAGGCCGTAGTGCGCCACCTCGTAGCCCATCCGTTCGAACAGCTCCCACGGAAAGTTGTCGTCCTTGCACTTGGTTTCCTGAATGGCCAGGACATCGCAGTCAGAGCGCTGCAGCCAGGCTTCCACTCGGTCAGCTCGGGCACGGAGGGAGTTCACATTCCAGGTAGCTATCTTCACAGTTCCTAACTTACCGAACTTGGGCCCGGGGTGAATGGGGCACCAAAGGCGGAACGCGCGCGCATGCCGGTTCCTGGACTCTGGAATTTAGTAGGAAGTCCGAGTATATTCAGGTCCAAGATGACCTGGGTCACATGCAAAGGAGCATTCCATCATGGTGCGCGAACTGTCCCACTACATTGACGGCCACAGGGTCGACGGCACCTCCGGCCGGTTCAGCGATGTTTATGACCCCTGTACCGGTGAGGTCCAGGCCAGGCTGCCGCTGGCCAGCTCCGAGGAGGTCCGCAACGTCATCGCCAGCGCGGAAAAGGCCCAACTGGAGTGGGGGGGCATGAACCCCCAGCGCCGCGGCCGCATCCTGCTCAAGTTCGTGGACCTCGTGAACGAGAACCTGGACGAGCTGGCCAGGCTGCTGTCCTCGGAACACGGCAAGACCATTCCAGACGCCAAGGGCGACATCCAGCGCGGCATCGAAGTAGTGGAGTTCGCTGCCGGGGCCCCTCATCTGCTCAAGGGCGAGTTCTCCGACAACGCGGGATCCGGCATTGACGTGCATTCCATGCGCCAGCCGCTGGGCGTGGTTGCGGGCATCACGCCGTTCAACTTCCCTGCAATGATCCCGCTCTGGAAGTCCGGCCCGGCCCTCGCGGCCGGCAACGCCTTCATCCTCAAGCCCTCGGAACGGGACCCGTCCGTGCCCCTGCGGCTGGCCGAGCTCTTCACGGAGGCCGGCGTGCCGGACGGCGTGTTCAACGTGGTCAACGGCGACAAGGAAGCCGTGGACGCGCTGCTTGAGGACGAACGCGTCAAGGCAATCGGCTTCGTGGGCTCCACGCCCATCGCCCAGTACATCTACGCCACCGCGGCCGCCCACGGCAAGCGCGCCCAGTGCTTCGGCGGGGCCAAGAACCACATGGTGATCATGCCCGACGCGGACCTCGACATGGCCGCCGACGCCCTGATCGGGGCAGGGTACGGGTCCGCCGGCGAACGCTGCATGGCCATCTCCGTGGCGGTTCCGGTGGGTGAGGATACTGCGGACAGGCTCGTGTCACGGCTCCAGGAGCGAATCAAGGGCCTGAAGGTCGGCCACAGCCTGGACAAGGACTCGGACTTCGGGCCGGTGGTGGCGCCAGCTGCCAAGGAGCGGATCGAGGGCTACATCCAGTCCGGTGTCGACGAAGGCGCCACGCTGGTGGCGGACGGCCGCGGACTTGCGGTGGAAGGCTACGGCGGCGGCTTCTGGGTGGGACCGACGCTCTTCGACAACGTCACCAAGGACATGAAGATCTACAAGGAGGAGATCTTCGGCCCCGTGCTGAGCGTCCTGCGCGCCTCAGACTATGACGAAGCCCTCCGGCTCTGCAGCGAGCACGAGTTCGGCAACGGCGTGGCGATCTTCACGCGAGACGGGGACGCCGCACGCGACTTCGCCAGTCGGGTCCAAGTGGGCATGGTGGGCATCAACGTGCCCATTCCGGTGCCCATTGCCTATTACACCTTCGGCGGGTGGAAGTCGTCCGGCTTCGGAGACCTCAACCAGCACGGCGCCGACGCCTTCCGGTTCTATACCAAGACCAAGACCGTGACCACCCGGTGGCCTTCGGGTATCCGCCAAGGGGCCAGCTTCATCATGCCGGAAGGAAGCTGATGGCTGAGCGGCGCTCTGATTCAATCCCGACTGATACTGACAATGCCGATGCGGAGGTCCTGTTTGAACGGCGCGGCCACTTGGGCGTCATCACGCTGAACCGCCCCAGGGCGGTCAACGCGCTCAACGCCGGCATGGTGGCCGCAATGCTGCGCCGGCTCACCGCCTGGGCCGACGACGACGGCGTGGCCACCGTCCTGGTGCAGGGTTCCGGTGAACGGGGCCTGTGCGCGGGCGGGGACATCGTGGCCATTTACCGCGACATCCTGGCTGGCGGCGATGAGACCGCCGGCTTCTGGGAAGCGGAGTACCGGCTCAACTCGCTCATCTCCCGGTATCCCAAGCCGTATGTGGCATTCATGGACGGACTGGTCCTGGGCGGCGGCGTGGGGATCTCCGCCCACGGCTCCGTCCGCATCGTCACTGAGCGGACCAGGACGGGGATGCCGGAAACCACCATCGGGTTCGTGCCCGACGTCGGCGGCACCCTGCTGCTCGCGCGCTCGCCGGGGGAGGCCGGCACCCATGCGGCCCTGACCGGCGCCCATTTGGACGGCGCCGATGCGCTGTTCCTGGGACTTGCCGACCACTTTGTCCGGTCCGAAAAGCTCGCAGACCTGGCGGCAGCGCTTGAACACGAAACCGCGGAAGCCGCCGTCGGACGCTTCGCCGAAAAGCCGCCGGCCTCGGGGCTGGAGGCGCAGCGGCACTGGATCGACGCCTGCTACACGGCCGGCGACGCCGAGGAAATCCTTCGGACGCTGCGGGCTGCGGGCGGTGAGGCGGCTGAGGCTGCGGACACCATCGAGGCCAAGTCACCCACGGCGGTGAAGGTGGCCCTCGCATCGCTGCGGCGCGCTGCGGGGCTCACTCTCGACGAGGCTCTCGTTCAGGAATTCCGGGTGGGACTGCGCTGCTTGGCGGGCCCGGACTTCCGCGAAGGGATCCGCGCGCAGGTGGTGGACAAGGACCGAAATCCGCAGTGGCGGCCACCCGCGCTGTCGGAAGTGCACGCGGCCGACGTCGAGCGGTTCTTTGCGCCGTTGGGGGACAGGGAGCTGGTTCTTTTGGAGAAGGAGACTGACAATGCCTGACGTTGCGACACCGGACGCTTCAGGGCCCAGCGGCGATGCGGCTGCCACCGGCCCGGCGGAGAAGAAGGAGCACATAGCGCTCCTCGGGCTGGGCCATATGGGCGGTCCCATGGCGGTCAACCTGGTCAAGGCCGGCTACACAGTCGCGGGATTCGATGTCGTGCCGGCGGCCCTCGAAGCCGCGCGTGAGCACGGCGTCCCCACCGCGGGAAGCGCCGCCGAAGCAGTGGCCGGGGCGGACGTGGTCCTCACCATGTTCCCGAGCGGCCGGCACGTGCTGGACGCCTACCAGGGCGAAGAAGGGCGGGCCGGTTTGCTCTCGGCTGCCGGCCCGGACACCATGTTCCTGGACTGCTCCACCATCAACGTTGATGAGGCCCGGGAGGCGGCCCGGCTGGCAATCGAAGCCGGGCACCGGGCAATCGACGCGCCGGTTTCCGGCGGTGTGGTGGGCGCAGAGGCGGGCACCCTGACGTTCATGGTGGGCGCCCTGCCGGAGGACTTTGAAGCCGTGCGGCCGATGCTGGAGGTGATGGGCCGGCGCGTGGTCCATTGCGGGCAGCACGGTGCCGGGCAGGCGGCGAAGGTCTGCAACAACCTGATCCTGGGTGTCTCAATGATCGCCGTGAGCGAGGCCTTCGTCCTCGGCGAGAAGCTGGGGCTGACGCATCAGGCACTGTTCGACGTCGCCTCGGCAGCGTCCGGGCAGTGCTGGGCGCTCACCACAAATTGCCCTGTCCCGGGGCCGGTGCCCACGAGCCCGGCGAACCGGGACTACCAGCCCGGCTTCGCCGGTGCGCTGATGGCGAAGGACCTCAGGCTGGCCCTCAACGCCGTCCAAAGCACGGGCGTTGCGGCCCGCATGGGACCGCTGGCTTCGGAAATATATGACGCCTTCGCCGCCGAGGGCGGTGCCGGCCGGGATTTTTCCGGCATCATCACCGACATCCGGGACAAGTCCGGTCAGTAGTCTTAGTTTTACGACCAACCATGAGGGGCACGCATGTCGCAGGAGTACGGGAACATTCTGGTGGAGCGCCGTGGCCGTGTGGGCCTGGTGACCCTGAACCGGCCCGAGGCGCTGAACGCCCTGAACAGGGCGACCCTCGATGAGCTCGTTGCCGCGGTGTCAGCCATGGACACCGATCCTGGGGTGGGCGCCGTGGTGATCACAGGTTCAGGCAAGGCTTTCGCAGCCGGTGCGGACATCAAGGAGATGGCCTCCAAGGGCTACATCGAGATGTACGACGCCGACTGG
Organism: Arthrobacter sp. 05T444; assembly: GCF_056395905.1. Classification (NCBI taxonomy): domain Bacteria; kingdom Bacillati; phylum Actinomycetota; class Actinomycetes; order Micrococcales; family Micrococcaceae; genus Arthrobacter; species Arthrobacter sp. 05T444. The sequence goes on along the minus strand of NZ_JBFTKK010000009.1, from coordinate 42,202 downwards.
TTCCGCGGGTGGGAAGACCTGACCAGGCTGCGGATTCCGCTGATTGCGGCGGTGTCCGGCTTCGCCCTGGGCGGCGGCTGTGAACTGGCGATGATGTGCGATTTCATCATCGCCGGGGACAACGCCAAGTTCGGCCAGCCGGAGATCAATCTTGGAGTGCTTCCCGGCATGGGCGGCTCCCAGCGGCTGGCCCGCGCTGTGGGCAAGGCCAAGGCGATGGACATGATCCTGACCGGCCGGTTCATCGATGCCGAAGAGGCGGAACGCTCCGGTCTCGTGGCCAGGGTAGTGCCGGCAGCAGACACCGTGGAGGAGGCGCTGCAGGCAGCCGAAGTCATCGCGTCCAAGTCAAAACCCGCCGCCATGCTGGCCAAGGAAGCGGTCAACGCGGCGTTTGAGACGGGGCTGGCGCAGGGCGTGCTTTTTGAGCGCAGGCTTTTCCATTCACTCTTCGCCACAGAGGACCAGAAAGAAGGCATGGCGGCTTTCTCGGAGAAGCGCCAGCCGGAGTTCAGGCACCGGTGAACATCCCCCTGGCCGTGCAGCGCACTGTCAAGGGGACTTCCCTGCGCGTCATCCCGGCGGCGATGCTGTCGCTGTCCGGCTTCACCCTGTTCGCGTTGGACCAGAGCGTTCCCGGCTACGCCCTGCTGGCAGCTGCGCTGGTGGTTGCTGCGTTCGTTGACCGGGCGCTGTTGCGCGACCTCGTCCTGATTGCGGTGGGGGTCGCCGCGGTCAGTGCTGTTCCGATCACCACGGATATCAGCACTTCGCACATGCTCATCATGGGATCCGCCATGATCCTGGCCGTGGGGATTCCGTATGCCGTTTCGCGCTGGATCACCAAAGAACACGCAGTGGTCTTTCCGGTCATGACCGGCAATAAGTGGACGCGCGGAGAGAAGTTGTACCTGCCCCTTGTGGTGGTGCTGGGCTACGCCGTGCTGCCCGTTTACATGATCAGGACAGGGGTCTATGCCAACTGGCCGGCCGTACATGACCCCGACGGTATCGCGCGGCTCTTCGTCGGAACGAACGCCCTGGGTATCTGGGACGAGCTGTTCTTCATCTGCACGTCCTTCGCGCTGCTCCGGCGGCACCTGCCCGACTGGCAGGCCAACCTCCTGCAGGCCGTCCTGTTCACGTCCTTCCTGTGGGAACTGGGATTCCGGGCCTGGGCGCCGCTCTTCATCTTTCCCTTCGCGCTCCTGCAGGCCCGCATATTCTCCGTGACGAAGTCACTTTCCTACATTGTGGCCGTTCACCTGCTCTTCGACTTCGTGCTCTTCCTCGTTTTGCTCCACGCCCATAACCGGGCATGGTTCGACATTTTCCTGTACTGAGTACGGCTGATCGCCGCCGCGATTTCACCCGCCGTTAATCGCGGCGCTCTATCGTTGCACTTCAAGCAATTGTGCGAGAAGGGAACGATCGTGGCAGACATCGCTGCTGTACTGGGACGACTCACCCTGGATGAACTTGAGGAGATCCACGCCGCCGGTCCCCACGGCCATTTGAGCCGTCGGATCGTGGAGGCACTGGACCGTGCCGTAGGAGGCCCGGGATCAGGCCGCGGCTACTACGTGCCGGCCGGCAGCGTCAGTGCGACTGGCAGTCCCCACCTGATCCTGCGAAGCGACGTTGCAGCCTGGCTCTTCGGATCGTCCGCGCAGAAAGAGGCCGCAAGCCCGGCCTAGCGGGATGGCCGGTAGCTGGCGTCAGCCGGCAGTCTGCAGGCTTCGGGAGGTATGGAGCCCGCCTGTGGATTGCCGGACGGATCCAAGCAGTCCGGCGGCTGCTTCCAGAAGTTCGCTCACGTCAGTGCAGGACAGTTCGTAGAACAGGCGGCCATCCTTGCGGGATGGGATGACCAGCCGCTGTCGTCTAAGGATTCCCAGGTGCTGGGAAAGATTCGAGGCCTCCAGGCCCGTGTCGTCCCGGAGCCGGCTTACAGCCACGGGGCCGGCAACCAGCATCTCCAGGATGAGGATGCGTGCCGGATGGCCCATCGATTTGAAGAGGTCCGCTTTCACATCGGTCAGGACAACGCCGCCTGGCATGTCATCCATCGAATTTCCCTCCGCCGCAATCCCCAATCCGGTACCGGCGGGGACGAATAGCCGCGCCTAGAATCAAGTATAGAGACAGAACGGTCTGTCTTAGGACCGCCGATTGCCCGGGCAGGCAAATCCTGCATCCTAATGTCTCGGACGGACGCCCGGGGCGGTGCTAAGGCGTGGACTGACCTTGAAAAATGGGCACAACTGGTTCACACTTTCATGAATTCATCAATTCGCGCCCGCCATCATTTGTGGCGCGATAAGGGAACACTTCGACCGCTTCCGGTGCCGACGGCGTCATCGGAAGCCTGATAATTCTCTTGATCGGGGAGGACTTCATGGCCGGCATGTTCGAACTATTCATTGACGCTGATGCTTCGTTCAGATTTCAGCTCACAGCCCCGGACGGTACCGTGATGGCAGTGTCCCGGGCCTTTCCCGACAAGGCAGCAGCAGTGGAAGGTATTGCAGCTGTTCGCGAGTATGCAGGCATGGGCCACGTGACGGAACTTTCGGCGGCACCGGCTGACCGCCAGCCTCCGCGCCGCCCGGCTGCGGTTCCAGCGGGCGGTTCAGGGGCAGGCTTTCGGCGCGGCCTCCCGGCACGCCCCGAGGTGCGGCAGGCGTGCACGGTGTCCGCCCCGGTACGGTCCCTCGTTTCCTCCTCCAGCGGACAGCCGCCCGGGGTGAAATGAGCGGACGCGGGGCGGCTGAAGATGTCGCGATGAACGAGCCGAAGAGCGTAAAAACGTACTCCAGCGCCCTTGGCGACGCGGACTGCGTGGCCGGGACGTTCCGCTATGATGCGGAGTCCCTTGAGCTGCACTGGTCCGATGAAATCTATGCCCTCCATGGTTACTGCCGCGGGGAGATCGTGCCGACGATCGAACTGCTCTACTCCCACAAACACCCCGAAGACAGGGACCGCTGCCGCGACATATTCGCCGCCGCCTGTGTTTCGGGGGGATTTTTCTGCAGCTATCACCGCCTTATCGACTCCCGCTTGCGCGAGCACCGCGTCCTCACTGCGGGGGAGGCGGTGGTGGAGGCAGGCGTCCTGCGGGCGGTGGACGGGTTCATTATTGACCTCACCAGCACGCTTCGCTGGGAGACCGAACGGGCGTCCCGCGAGGCGGTCGAAGGGGCCGTCGGGACACGAAGCACCATTGAACAGGCCAAGGGAATACTCATGGGGATCCTGCGGATCGGCTCCGATGCCGCCTTCGATCTGCTTTCCACCCACAGCCAGCACACCAACGTCAAGCTGTCCAGCACGGCGGCCGATCTGGTGCAGCTTGCCAACAGTCCGCATCAGGCGGCCCTGCTCGACACCTTCGTGCAGGAATTACTCCTGCCGTCCGCGCGGGCAGCAGGCGAGGATGCCGTGCCCGGCCGCTAAGTTGAGGACTCCACTGCGGGCACGGCCGGCGAGTCCGCCGTTAATCGGAGAAGTCCCCTGCCTGGCGGCGGAAATCGCCCAGGATCCGGATCAGCTGGTCCACCTCACCGTCAGCGAAGCCGGACTGGCTGAAAACCTCGGTGTTGAGTACCGCCGTCGCTCTTTTGGCAACGGTGCGCCCCTCGGTGGTGAGCTCGATCAGTGTGGTGCGCCCGTCCGTGGGGTGCGGTGAACGGATCACCAGGCCGGCCTTTTCGAGGCGGTCGACGGCGTTGGTCACCGACGTCGGATGGACCTGGAGCAGGGCGCTCGCCTTGCTCATGGGCAGGGCGCCGCTCCGGGCGAAACTCAGCAGGGCAAGCAACTCGTAGCGTGCGAAGGTCAGGCCAAACGGCTTGAGCGCCCCCTCGATACGGGCCAGGAGAATTTGCTGGGTGCGCATGATCGCGGTAATGGCGGCCATCGGCGCGGCGACATTACCCCAGCCGTGGCGTTCCCAGTTCCGCTGGGCGTCGGCGATGGGGTCGCGGGGCAGGGGTCTTCCCATCGCTCACCCCTGGTTCTTCAGGCTCGGAAAGTCCGTTTCCGAATATTCCGTGCCCAGGTTTTGGGCGAGGGGACTGCCGGAAACGGAATTGCCGGCGTGCCGGATCTCTTCGCTGTGCCGCAGTTCGACGCGCCGGATCTTGCCGGAGATGGTCTTCGGCAGCTCGGCGAATTCGATGCGGCGGATGCGCTTGAAGGGAGCCAGGTGGTCGCGGCAGTAGCGCAGGATCTCCTCGGCAAGTTCCGGCCCGGGCTCATGGCCAGCTGCGAGGACCACGAAGGCCTTGGGCACGGACAGCTTGACCGGATCCGGAGAAGGCACGACTGCGGCCTCGGCCACCGCCGGGTGCTCGATCAGGACACTCTCCAGTTCGAACGGGGACAGCCTGTAGTCGGAGGACTTGAAGACGTCGTCATCGCGGCCTACATAGGTGATGATGCCGCGCTCGTCCCGGCTGGCCATGTCGCCCGTGTGATAGTAGCCGCCGCGGAAGGCGTCCGACGTCTTCCCGGGGTCGCCATAGTACGCCTTCATCAGCCCCACGGGGCGGGGGTCCAGGCGCAGGCAGAGCTCGCCGTCGTCGGCTTCTTCCCCGGTGGCGGGGTCAACGAGAACCACATCGTAACCGGGCAGCGGCTGGCCCATGGCGCCGATCTTGACCGGCTGGCCCGGGGTGTTGGCCACCTGCACCGTGGTCTCGGTCTGGCCGAAGCCGTCCCGGATGGTCTGGCCCCAGGCCCGGTGGACCTGCCCGATCACCTCGGCGTTGAGCGGTTCGCCGGCCGAAACCACCTTGGTGGGCGGGTTCCGGAGGAGCGTGAGGTCTGCTTGGATGAGCATTCGCCAGACCGTGGGCGGGGCGCAGAAGCTGGTGACCTTTTCGCGGTCCATCTGGTCCATCAGGGCGCGGGCGTCGAAGCGGTCGTAGTTGTAGATGAACACGCAGGCTTCGGCGATCCACGGCGTAAACACGTTGGACCAGGCGTGTTTCGCCCATCCCGGGGAGGCAACGTTCAGGTGCACGTCCCCGGGCTCCAGGCCGATCCAGTACATGGTGGACAGGTGGCCCACGGGGTAGGACGTGTGCGTGTGCTCCACGAGTTTGGCCTTCGACGTGGTGCCCGAGGTGAAGTACAGCAGCAGGGTCTCATCGGCCTTCGTGACTGCGTCCGGGGTGAAGTCCCCGGCGGAGGCGGCGGAGTCGGAGTATTGGACCGCGCGGGTGGGTGCGGTGCCGGCTTCGCCGATTTCAATCAGTGTGTAGGCGCCGGGAACGTCGGCAAACTTGCCGATGTTGGAACTTCCGACGGCGGCCCACGCCGCCTCGCCGCGCTCCACGCGGTCCTTCAGGTCCGCCGGACCCATCAGGGTGGTGGTGGGGATGAGCACGATGCCGAGCTTGATGCCGGCCAGCATAAGCTCCCACAGCTCCACCTGGTTCCCCAGCATGATGATCATGCGGTCCCCGCGCCGAACGCCCTGGCTGCGGAGCCAGTTGGCCACCTGGTTTGAGCGTGCCGACAGCTCGGCAAAGCTGCGCCGCGTGGCCGAGCCGTCCTGTTCCACGATCACCAGCGCGGGGTTGCCGCCGGTGGCCGGATTCGCCGCGACGGTGTCGAACCAGTCCAGGGCGAAGTTGAACTCCTCGAACCGTGGCCACTGGAAGCTGCCCCGGGCCTGTCCGTAGTCATCGCGCAGGGCCAGCAGCTGGTCGCGTGCTGCACGGAAGTCATCGGTGACTGTCATGGGGCACCTTTCGCCTCGGGATGCACGTCCTAGTGATCCACATCACTGTGCAATATACTAGGACATCCAAGGGTTTGGAAGAGCGAAGGGATACATGCCCGTGCAGCCACAAGGACGTGACAGCGCACCATCCACAGATATGCAATCGGAAGGCATGCAATCCGCAGGTGCTGATGCTGCCCGGCGGACGGTGCCTCCGCAGGCGGCAGGCGGGCCGGAGGTTTCCGCGCCGCCGTTCCCCGACGCCGACCTCATGTACATTGCCGACCTACTCCCTCCTGACGAGCGGAAGCGCTACCTGGACATCCGGGAGTTCCTGCAGGCCAGGGTGAGGGCACAGTCCATTGACTACTGGAACCGCGAGGAATTCCCGTTTGGGCTGCTGGCTGAGATGGGAAAGCGCGGACTCGGCGGGCTGCAGACGGACGGCACGTCCAAGCTCTTCAAAGGCCTCATGTACGTGGAGGTGGCCCGGGCCGACGTGTCGCTCTCCGCCCTGGTGGGCATCCACAACGAACTGATTGTGGGCATGATCCAGGAGCTCGGCTCCGACGAACAGAAGCAGCGCTGGCTGCCCGGACTGACTGCCTTCACGCAGTTGGGGGCCTTCGCCCTGACAGAGCCGGACCACGGATCGGACATCGCCGGCGGCCTGGCCACCACTGCCCGGCTCGAGGACGGCGAGTGGGTGATCAACGGGGCCAAACGCTGGATCGGAGCCGGCACCATTGCTGATTTTGCCCTGGTGTGGGCCCGGGATGAGACCGACCAGCAGATCAAGGGTTTCATCGTGGAAACGGACCGGCCCGGCTACACGGCCACTAAAATCGCCAACAAGATCGGCCTGCGGATCATGCAGAACGCGGACATCGTGCTGGACAACGTCCGGATCCCGGAGGCCAGCCTGCTCCCCGGGGCTACGGACTTCTCCAAGGCCAACGAGCTCCTGCGGGACTCACGTGCCTGGGTCGGCTGGCAGGGGGCCGGGATCCAGCTGGCCGCGTTCGACGTCGCGCGCGCCTACTCGCTGCAGCGCCGGCAGTTCGGCAAGGAGCTGGCCCGCTTCCAGCTGATCCAGCAGCAACTCGCCGAGATCCTGGGCAATGCGTCCGCGTCCCTGGCGCTGATGGCCCAGCTTGCCAGGATCCAGGAGGAAGGCAAACTGGAGATGGCCCAGGCCGCCATGGCCAAGTCCACCACCACCCGGCTGGCGCGTGCCTCGGTGGCCATGGGGCGTTCGCTGCTGGGCGGCAACGGCATCAGCAGCGACTTCGAAATGGGAAAGCTGTTCGGGGACGCTGAAATCCTCTACACCTACGAGGGCAGCTACGAGATCAACTCGCTCATCGTGGCGCGGGCGGTAACGGGGGTGTCGGCCTTCGTCTAGCGCTTGCCCCAGAGCCTAAAGCCGGCGCTAAAGCCGGCGCCGAAACCCAAGGCTTAAAACCGGCGAACCGCGGGGCGCTGATGCCTAGCGTTCAGACACGAACGGCGGCGTTGCGGGTGTTTCCGCCGGAGTCGCCGCTTCGCGTGCCGCGGCCTCGATCCGGCCGAAGTGCGCCGTCTGCTCGGCGGCGCTCCGCTGCGGGATATTGGGGTCGTTGGGCCCTTGACCGGCTGAGCCGTCGATGAGTTCCCGCAGAATGTCGGCGTGCCCCAGGTGCTGGGCCGTCTCTGCGCACATGTGCACCAGGATCTGCTGCAGGGTCACGTGCTTCCGCTCTTCGGGCCACCACGGCACCACGCCGGGCGCGTCGAGGGGCAGTTCCTCGATAGTGGCGTCGCTGTGGGAGGCTGAGAAGCGGTGCAGGTCCACGATCTCATCGCGGGTCTCCGAAGCCGTCGCCCACATATCAGCATCCGGTTCCGCGCCGTCGTCGAGCCAGGGGACGTCCCGCTCACTGGGGCGGCCAAACACCTCACCGAAGTAGCCCAGCTCCACGCTCGCAACGTGCTTGACCAGGCCCAGCAGGTTGGTCCCGGTGGGCGTCATTGGGCGGCGGGCGTCATACTCACCGAGGCCGTCGAGCTTTGCGAGCAGCTGGGCCCGGCGCGTGCGGAGGTAGCGGTGCAGAATCGCTTTGTCATCCATAGTGGGCACTCTACCGAGATCGCCCCGGTATGGGGTGTCTGCGCGGTCCGGATCGGCGGTCCACGAACTCCGTCCATGTAAGTAGTTAAGAAACTGCCCGGGATGTGCCAGTCGGCACATCCCGGGCAGTTTTCAAGCCTTACAGCGGGCGAATGTTCTCTGCCTGCGGGCCCTTGGGACCCTGGGTCACATCGAATTCGACCTTCTGGTTTTCATCCAGGGAGCGGTAGCCGCTGCTGGCAATTGCCGAGTAGTGCGCGAAAACATCTGCTGATCCGTCATCCGGAGCGATGAAGCCAAAACCCTTTTCGGCGTTGAACCATTTAACTGTGCCTGTTGCCATTACTACTACTTCCTTTGTAACCCTTTTCTGGTCCTGCTCCGACGGCAGGCAGATGCGGAGACTGTCTTCCGCTGTCTCAAACCTAGGGTGCGTACGCTGGCCGTGCAATAGCTACCGTCATCAACTGTCCCTCCTGTAACGGCAGATTCGGTCCGCAGGGGGTGGCCGGACCTGCGGTTTCCTGGTCCCGGGCAGGGCGAATTTGAAGACGTCCGCCTGCAGCAGCACGAAATCCCGGGGCATTCCGCGGGCTACGGAGGGTCCCCGATCTGCTCCTCCAAGGACCGGACTACCTCACGGTCCCATCGTCGGTTGCGGCGGTCGCAACCTCGGTAACAGTCCCCGCTGCGCCGTCCACAGTTACGGTCTGACCGGTGCGCAGCCTGCTGGTGGCGTCCGGCACGCCCACGACGGCGGGGATGCCGTACTCCCGGGCCACCACCGCCCCGTGGGATATGACGCCGCCCATTTCCATCACCAGCGCACCAGCGGTCAGGAAGAGCGGCGTCCAGCCCGGATCTGTGGAAGGCGCCACCAGGATTTCCCCGGGTTCCAGGCGCGCGCCCACAGGGTCCAGGATCACCCTGACCCGTCCGGTGGCCGTGCCCGTGGATGCGGGTGTCCCGACCATTCCTCCGGGGGCCGCGGCCGCACCGGCGACCACGGCCTCGACGTCCGTGCCATCGGAGAGCAGGAGCCGGGGAATTCGCCGGCGCCGCAGTTCAGCATCATAAATTTGACGGCGGTCGGTCACCATTCCCTTCAGATCGGCCCCGCGCAGGCCCACGCGGACCTCGTCGAAGCTGAGGAAGAAGACGTCCGCGGCGGCGGCGACGGCACCGGTCCTGGCCATCTCGGCGCCGACGGCGGTGAGCTGCCTGTGCATTTCGCCGAGCACCGTGACGACGTAGAACTTCGGAAGTTCGCGTAGCCCGCACAGCTGCCGTGACCGGTGCAGGCACAGCGCCACCAGACGGCCCCGCAGCTGGCTCCTTGTACGGGCCCGCTCAACGAGGCTGCGAATTCTCGCCTCCGCGTGATCGGACGCCCGTTGGAATTGCCGGTCCGGAGCCTGTTCCGGATCCTCCACCCGAAGGTAGTTGGAAATCATCCCGAGAAGATGGTCCGGCTTCTCGGCCCACCGGGGCATGCCCAAGTCGATCTCCGCCACGGCGCGGTGGCCATAACGTTCCAGGAATCCGCGCAGGCCGGACTGCGCCACAGCGGGCAGCTCTCCTGCGGCGTAGCTGACGGCCAGTTCATCAGGCTGTTTGTCGAGGAATGCACTGCGCGAGGCGGGGTCCCCGGCGATGGACACGGAAAAACGCCAGAGTTCAAGGTCCATTTCGGTGGTCACATTGTGGGGCAATCCGCGGAGGACTGCTTCCAGCTCGCGAGGTTCGGCAATTCCGCGCAGAAGCCAGCGGGCCAGGGCCAGCATCGTATAGCCCGTGGCGGGCCCCGGCAGTGTGGATCGGAAGAGGCCATCAACCGTCCGCACCGCTGCATGCTCGGCGTGGTCGAGGCGCCGGAAGGCGGTAGCGGGCTCGCGCAGTGCCAGATCCTTCGCGAGGCGTTGTTCGAAGGTCCGTGCCCTGCGCAATTCTGCTTCCGGCCGGAGAACGGCTCGAATCAGGGCCGGAAGCAGCCACGTCACCAGGCCAGGGCGGGCAAAGGAACCGCCTCCGCGGGCCCCGTCCGCTGTGGCCGGCGCTTTCCTGAGCGGGTGCTTGATGACGCTGAATCTCGGGTCGTCCAGAAGTGCGGGGAGAACGGCTGCCGAGCGACCGTCCGCCACGGGGAGCATTCTCACCAGGGCCCGGCGGCCGGACTTGCTGCGCACTAAAGGGGTGAGGTCCATATACATGCGCAGGCCGGGGCTGACGTAGGTCCACGGCGATCTGCGGTCGCCCCACATGCCCAGCGCGGAAAGCCCCATTGGCGTGATGGGGCGGGTCAGCCCCTGGAGCAGGGAGCCGCACAGATAAACGCGGACGTCGGATGTTGGCTCGGATTCAACGCCGAACGGTTCCGCGGACGATGGATCAGGCAAGGGGTACAGCGCAGTGATCGGACGCGACTGGGTCAGCCAAATCATGCCGCCGGCGTCAATGACCCATTCGACGTCCTGGGGTTCGCCGAACAGCCGCTGGGCGTCGAGGCCCAGCGCGGTCAGAGCACGGACCTCGGCGTCGGCAAGGCTCGGCTGGCCACCGGCGTTGCCGGGCTCGAGGTCGGCAGTGGCCGCACCGACGCGTCCGCGGACAAGCTGCAGAATCCGCCCCGTCGCACTGTCCACGGTAAAATGGTCCGGATTGACTGCCCCGGAGACCACGGCCTGGCCTGGTCCCGGGCTCGCATCGATGACGGTTTCACCGCGTGTGCCGGTGACCGGATTGGCGGTAAACAACACACCCGCAGTGGCGGCGTCGACGAAAAGCTGGACGACGACGGCGAGTCCTGTGTCACGATGGCTGATCCCGTTGGCCGAGCGGTAGGCAACCGCCCGGTCGGTCCACAGGGAGGCCCAGCATCGCCGGACGGCCTCGATCACAGCGTCGGCACCGACGACATCCAGGAACGAATCCTGTTGCCCGGCGAAGCTCGCGAAGGACAGGTCCTCCGCGGTGGCGGAGGAGCGAACCGCCACCGCCGGGGCGTGTTCGGCGCCGGGCGCGGCACCCAACGCTGCGTAGGCAGTGCGGAGGGCCGCCGCGACTTCCGGTGGGACCGGTGACGTCCCCACAAGCTCCCGCGCCCGCTGGGCAAGCTGGCGCTCGGCAGGCTGCCTCCGTTCAAGCTGGCGCTCGGCAATCGCTGCCTCGGCGTCGGTGGAGGCCGCCACGGGGCCGATCCCGTCAAGGCGAGCGGCCAGAGCGTCCAGCTCCCGTGGAACCGCCAGTGCGTAGGCCGAGGTGGTCAGGCAGAAACCTGGCGGCACGGGGAAACCCGCAGCGGCCAGCTTCCCGAGGTTGAGGGCCTTGCCGCCCACCCGGGAAAGTGGTGCCGAGCCGAGGCTGCCGAGCTCCAGCACGAGACTGTCCTGGTCGGCGTGCTGCGGGGAGGCCATTTCCGGCTCCCGGTTTCGCGGATTTCGGCCGCTAGGGAGCGTCCGAAGCCTCGCCCGTGTCCTCCCACATGACGTCAAGGTTGCGGAAGACCGGTGGTCCGTCACACAGCGCCGCCATCTTCGCGGCGAAGTCGGACGTTTCCGGCCGGTTGGAGTTTTCCATGGCCGACTCGTAGGAATCGAATTCGACGATGGTGAAGTAGGTCCCCGGCCGGTCGCGGTCCGCGGTGGCCACGATGCGACGGAACGTGGGGTCAGTCGCTCCCTCGGTCCTTGACGGCCGGCCCAATTCTTCAATCTCCTTGATGCGGGAACTTTGGAATTCGATGATCTGCACAAACCCGGCCATGACGGCTCCTTGAGGGGCGGTGGATGCTGATGCCGATCACGCTAGACCCCGGCCCGCGGCCATGCAATAGCCGGAGCGGGTCCGTCTTATGGAGTCAGCAGCACCTTGATGGCCCGGCGTTCGTCCATTGCCTTGTAGGCCTCGGCTGCTTCCTCGAGCGGCATTTCGACGTCGAACACCCGGCCCGGGTTGATGGTCCCGGCCAGCACGTCTGCCAGCAGTTCCGGGATATATGTACGGGCGGGAGCCATCCCGCCTGCCACGGTGATGTTCCTATCGAACAGATAGCGCAGCGGAATCTCGGCGCCGCCGGTCGGTACCCCGACGAACCCCAGGGCGCCGCCTGGACGGACCGAATGCAGGGCCTGTTCCATGGACTCCTTGGTCCCCACGCACTCCAGCACCGAGTCCGCGAGGACGCCGCCGAGCAGCTCACGGACCTTCGCCACGCCGTCGTCCCCGCGTTCTTCCACGATGTCCGTGGCGCCAAACTCGCGGGCGATGGCCTGCCGGTCAGCGTGGCGCGACATCGCGATGATCCGCTCGGCACCTAAGCGCCTGGCTGCCAGGACACCGCACAGCCCCACGGCGCCGTCGCCCACCACCACAACGGTCCGGCCGGGAGAGACCTGGGCGCTGAGGGCGGCGTGGTGGCCGGTGGCCATGACGTCGGACAGCGTCAGGAGGTTCTTCCGGAGCGCATCGTCTGGGTCGCCGACGTCGGGCACCCTGACCAGGGTGGACTCGGCAAGGGGGACACGCACTGCCTGGCCCTGGCCGCCGTCTATCCTTAATCCTGCATCGTCCTTGCCGCCCCAGCCGGCGAGCCGGTCGCAGGCGACTGTGACGCCGTTCAGGCACTGCGGGCACTCACCGCAGCTCACCACGAACGGGGCTATCACGAAGTCGCCCTCCTTGAGAGCCTTCACATCATCGCCGACGCTCTCCACCACGCCGATGAATTCGTGACCTATGGCGGAGGGCGCGTGGGTTGGCTTCACGCCGCGGTACGGCCACAGGTCTGAGCCGCACACACATGCTGCAGTCACCGTGACCACCGCGTCCGTGGGAAGCTGGACGGACGGATAGTCCCGGTCCTCCACCCTGATGTCTCCGGGGCCGTGGATAATGGTGGCGCGCATGGCTGCTCCTGTCGGAAGGTGGGCGTGACCTGAACGAGTGTAGACCCCGCACGCGTACGTGGCGGCCCGGCCTAGCGCATGCCCTCCCGGCGGATGGCGGTGGCGATGGCTGCTGCCCGCGTTTCCACTCCGAGCTTGGCGTAAATGTGGGCCAGGTGGGTTTTGACCGTGGCCTCGGAGATGAAGAGCCGCTGGCCGAGTTCGCGGTTGCTGAGCCCCTCGGTGAGGAGGCTCAGCAGCTCGGCTTCGCGCGGGGTCAGGACCTCGTCGGGATTCCGCAGCTGCTGGAACAGCCGGGAGGCCACCGGGGCGCTCATCACGCTCCTGCCCTGTACGGCACCCCGGATGGCGGCGAAAATCTCCTCCGGTGCGGCGTCCTTGAGCAGGTAGCCCATGGCGCCGGCGTCCACCGCGCGGACGATGTCGGCGTCGGAATCGTACGTGGTGAACACGAGCACCGCCTGCCGCCGGTTGCGTTCGCGGATCCTCCGGATGGCTTCGATGCCGTCCATGCCGGCGCCCATGGCCAGGTCCATCACCACCACGGCTGGGGAATGTTCCTCTACCTTCGCCAAGGCTTCTTCGCCTGATGCGGCCTCGGCCACGACGTCGATGTCCGGCTGGGTTCCCAGCAGCGCCTTGAGCCCGCTCCGGACCACGAGGTGATCGTCAGCGAGGAGGACGGTGATGGCGCTCATGCGTCCTCCCTGGCAGGCAGTTGCGCGGCCACGATGGTCCCTTCGCCGGGGGTGCTTTCCAACGAGAATACGCCGCCCAGCTGTTCCACCCGCTGCCGCATGGCCCGCAGCCCGTAGCCTCCGGCGTCCGATGGCGGTGCTGCCGCCGCCGGATCAAAGCCGCCGCCGTCGTCGTAAATATCCAGGGTGACGGCCTCCGGAAGGAAGCCGAGCGTCAGCGTCACGTTCGCTGCGGACGCGTGGAGCTGGATATTGGCTGCCGCGCTCTGAACTACCCTCAGGAGTGTGTGGCGGACGTCCGCGGGAACGGGCCGCTGCTCGCCGGTGACCAGCAGCCGCGCCCCGGGGACATACTGCGAGGCGGCCTGCAGCAGGGCCTCGGGCAGGGGAGAGGCGTCCAGTCCGGGGGAAGCGAGCTCGTGGACGAGGCTCCGCGTTTCTGACAGGTTCCGGCGGAGCAGCCCGCTGGCCTGGCTGAGGTCCTGCCGGGACGACGGGGCGGGCCAGGCGCGGTTCGCCGCTTCCAGGAGCAGCAGGCTGCTGGCCAGGCCCTGCGTGACGGTGTCGTGGATTTCGCGGGACACACGCTCACGCTCGGCAATGGTGCCGGCCCGGCGCTCGCTGGCGGCCAGCTGTCCCTGGGCGAGCGACACCTCAGCGTGCAGGCGGCGCTGCTCCGCGGCGTCGTGCTCGATGCGGTCGTAGATCAGCGTCAGCATGACGCCGACGGCAAGCGGACCAAGCAGCATGGCGAGGTCGGGGCCGTCGCTGAGCCGGAACAGCCCGACGGCGGTGGCGGCCGCCGTCGCGCCCGCTGCGATGTAGGCCACCGCCCCCTGGAATGCCGTGCGGCAGAGGAAGAACAGCGCAAACGAACACCACGCGAAGCTGGGCGCGGCAACCACCAGGACCGCCCACACGGCGACGAGGATGAACATCCAGACGGCCCAGGGACGCCCGCGCTGGGCAAGCACGGCGATGACGGCGTAGAGAACGCAGGCGGCGGCGGCCAGGCCGGGAACCATGAGGTTGTCAGCAGGGCTGTGCCGCATCACGTAACGCACCACCGACGCCACCAGCAGCACCGCGAAACCCAGGTGGACCGCGGCGTCAATCCTGCCCAGCGGGCCTGATGCCTGGGCTGTCCGGCCGGGCAGGGTTTCCTGGGGGAGTGCTGGGGCTGAGGAAGGCATGGCGTCCGGTTCCGGTGGAGGGAGTGCTATCCACCATGCTATTGCCCGCGCCGTTGCTCGTCTCTCAGCCTTTTGGCTGATCCCGCTGGCCGTTAGGGGGAGCACGGTGCCCACGAAGGCCCGATGTGCGCGTTCGGGGCAGGCGGCACGATGGAAATGTACCCGATTCCGCCACCTGATTCAGCTGAGTCTCAGCGCTAAAAGGAGAACTACCGTGAAAAAGTCCAGCAAGGTTTTTGCCGCCGCCGCAGCCGGAGCGCTCGTCCTGACGGCAGGTGCGACCGCCGCCGCCAACTCCGGAAGCGGTTCCTCGGCGCGGGCGGCTGAACCGGCTTCGGTGTCCGCCGCCGTACCCGCTGCCGTGCCTGCCGCGGACGTGCAGCCGGTGCCAGCCAACGTTGTGGCTCAGAGCCGGATCACCGTCGGCGCCTCGGCCAAGGCGGTGGGCGCGGCGCTTGCCAAGTGCCAGGCGGACAAGCTGCCCTTCGTCACGGTAGCGCTGGTCGACCGGTTTGGCACCGTGCAGGCAATCCTCCGGGGCGACAACGCGGCTGAGCACACCATCGAATCGGCCAAGCGGAAGGCCTATACCGCTGCCGCTTTTGGTGCCCCCACGAGCGAGCTGGCGAAGCGCATCATGGGCAACAGCCCCAGCATCGCCGACCTTCCCGGCACGCTCTTCCTGCCCGGCGGAGTGCCGCTCAAGGTCAACGGCGTGTCCGTGGCCGGCATCGGCGTGGGCGGCGCCCCGGACGGCAAGCTCGACGAAGCCTGCGCGGCAGCGGGTGCCGATGCCATCGCTGGGTAGGTTCGGTTCATGAGGCGGTTCAACGCTGCTGGACGGCGTCGGTACACGTCGGCGCCGGGACGGATGCCGGTTGTGAGCGCACTGGCGGCCGTTACCGTGGCAGCAGCAGTGGCAGGATGCAGCGCCGTGGGGGTAGGAGGCGCGGCAGACAGCGCTGCCACTGCCGGACCCAGTGCGCCATCGGCGGCCATCTCGAGTGTGGCCACACCGCGCCCGGGAACGCCAAGCCCGGCAAAGTCGCAGACTTCCACGCCGACAGGGGCCACGGCTTCTCGCCCGGCGCTGCCCCGGGAGGCCCAGGCGGAGCTCGACCGGCGGCTGATCCTTGCAGCCAAAGCCAACAATGCGCGGCTGGTCAAGCAGCTGATCCAGGCCGGCGGCAACGTCAACGCCAAGGACGCGATCCAGGATTCGGCGTTCCTCTACGCCGGAGCAGAAGGGTTCAACGACGTGCTTCGGCTGACCCTGGCCAACGGTGCGGATGTGTCCAGTACCAACCGCTACGGCGGGACTGCACTCATACCGGCCAGCGAACACGGCCATGTGGACACGGTCCGGATCCTTATCGCCGCGGAAATTCCCGTAAACCACGTGAACAACCTCGGCTGGACTGCCATGCAGGAGGCCGTCCTGCTCAACAATGGCGGTCCTAGGCAACAGGAAGTGGTCCGGCTGCTCCTGGCGGCCGGCGCCGACCCCTCCATCCGTGACCCCCAGGGCCGGACGGCCTTGGACAATGCGGAGCGCCTGGGCTTTGCCGACATTGCGGCCCTGATCCGGGGCCGGAGCTAGATGGCCATGCCCGCATCGCCGTCCTGACCTTCATTCGGCGGCCACGCAGCCGACACGCGGGTGAATTCGCGTGTCGCCGCGGTCTGCGGACAAAAGAAGGTCAGGACGGTTCGGCGCCCGGGCTTAGACGGCCTCGAGGACGCTGACGTAGTTGGCGATTCCTACGCCGCCCATGTTCTGCACCGCTGCCCGGCGGGGGCCGGCCAGCTGCATGTCGCCGGCGGTGCCGGTGAGCTGCATGGCTGCGATGACGTGCTGGGAAACGCCCGTCGCACCCACGGGGTGACCCTTGGCCTTGAGGCCGCCGGATACATTGACGGGCAGCTTCCCGTCCTTGAACACCCAGCCTTCCTCGATGGCGCGGACGCCCTGCCCAGGTTCCGTAAGGCCCATTGCTTCGTACATGAGCAGCTCGGCGATGGTGAAGCAGTCATGGACTTCTGCGAAGTCCAGGTCCTTGATCCCGACGCCGGCCATCGCCAGGGCGCGCTGCCAGGAGACGCGGGTGGCGGCGAAGGCGGTGGGGTCGCGGCGTTCTGCGGGGAAGAAGTCGCTCGCGTGGCCGAATCCGGCGAGCCGGACCGGGGCAGTGACCCCGGCGGTCGGTGAGACAGACAGCACGACGGCGGCGGCGCCGTCGGACACGGGGGAGCAGTCGGTGCGGCGCAGCGGATCGGCCACCATCGGGTTCTTGTCCGACACTGTGCGGCAGAACTCCTCGCCGAGGTCTTTGCGGAGCTGGGCGTAGGGGTTGTCCACGCCGTTGCGGTGGTTCTTGGCCGCGATGGTGCCCAGGACGTCGCCGAGGTTCCCGACGCTGGATCCGTAGCGCTTCCCGTAATGCTTGGCCACCTCCGCGAACAGCCCGGTGAAGCCGGTGGTGGAGGCCTTGCCGGCCATGTCGTAATCCGCCCCCAGCAGTGCCGCACCCACGACGTCCGCCCCCGCATGGGTCATCTTCTCGGCGCCAATCACAAGCACGGTCTTTGCGGTGCCTGCCAGCAGCGACTTGGTGCCCTGCTGGAACGCGGCCGACCCCGAGGCGCAGGCATTCTCAACCCGCGTGGCGGGGACGTTGGCCAGCTGCTCCGAGACCTGCAGCGCCAGCGAGGACGGGAACGCCAGCGGCATCATGCCGGAGTTGAACTGGCCGAGGTAGATCTCGTCGATCTGGCCGGGTTCGATCCCTGCGTTGCCGATAGCCTCGGTGGCGACCTGAACGATCAGGGATTCAAGGGTCTCATCCGTCAGCTTGCCGAAGCGGCTGTGGCCCCAGCCGGTGAGCAGGACGTCCTTGCCGAACTGATCTTTGAGGCTCATGCTGAGGCTCCTTCCAAAGCGGGGGCGGCATTTTCGAGTGCGACCGTGAACTCCGCCTCGGTCTTCCCGCGGATTTCCTCCACGGTGACCCCTGGCGCGAGGCGGGTGAGCGTGAGCTGCCGGCCGCCGTCGTCCGTCTTTTCCAGGTCGAAGACCGCGAGGTCGCTGATGATCCGGTCCACCACGCGGAGGCCGGTAAGCGGCAGGGTGCACTCCTTGACGATCTTGGCGGTGCCGTCCTTCGCGTTGTGCTCGGTGAGGACGACGACGCGCGGGGTCCCGGCGACGAGGTCCATGGCGCCGCCCATGCCCTTGACCATCTTGCCGGGGATGGTCCAGTTGGCGAGGTCGCCGCTGCCGGACACCTGCATGGCCCCCAGGATGGCAACCTTGACGTGGCCGCCGCGGATCATCCCGAAGGACGTGGCGGAGTCGAAGACGCTGCCGCCTGGCAGCACGGTGACGGTCTGCTTGCCGGCGTTGATGAGGTCGGCGTCTTCCTCGCCCTCGAATGGGAACGGGCCCATGCCGAGCAGCCCGTTCTCGCTCTGGAGCACGACACGGACGCCCTGGGGCAGGTTGTTGGCCACGAGCGTGGGGATGCCGATGCCCAGGTTCACGTAGTCGCCGTCGTTGAGTTCCTCGGCCGCGATGGCAGCCATTTCATCCCTGGTCCAGGCCATGGGTTTCTCCTTGGGGTTCAAAATCGAGGGGCTGAAGTGTTCGTTCGCGCTGGGTTAGGCGGGGACGGGCTCGACGCGCGGGCGTACGGTGCGATGCTCGATGTCCTTGACGCGCTTGCTCGACTGGACGAGGCGCTGGACGTAGACGCCGGGGGTGACGACGTGGTTCGGGTCCAGCTCGCCGGGCTCCACGATCTCCTCGGCCTCGGCGATCGTCACGGCGCCGGCGGTGGCCACCACAGGGTTAAAGTTGCGGGCGGTGAAGCGGTAGATCAGGTTGCCGTCCGTGTCGGCCGTGTGCGCGTGGACCAGTGCGACGTCGGCTCGGATGGCGCGCTCCTGAACGTACGTTTCGCCGTCGAAATCCGCGAGCGGTTTGCCTTCGGCAACGAGGGTGCCCACGCCGGTTTTGGTGTAGAACGCGGGGATGCCGGCGCCGCCGGCGCGGAGCCGCTCGGCCAGTGTGCCCTGCGGCGTGAACTCTACCTCCAGCAGGCCGGCCAGGTACTGCTCGGCGAAAAGCTTGTTCTCGCCCACGTAGGAGGCGATCACCTTGCGGACCTGGCCGGCCTCGATCAGGACACCGAGACCCTTGCCGTCCACGCCCATGTTGTTGGACACCACCGTCAGGTCGCCGACGCCCGACTTCCGGACGGCCTCGATCAGGTCCGCCGGGATGCCGCTCAGGCCAAAGCCGCCGACGGCGAGCGTCATGCCGTCCCGGAGCACATCCTGCAAGGCCTCGGCCGCTGCGGATCTAAGTTTGGACATCGCATCTCCTCATTGAGCTGGGTTGGATCGTTGGGGGTTGGATCGGTGGGGGTTGGATCGTGGGGGCTCCGATGGGCTGCTGGCGGACCGTCTCGAAACATGCTCACCGCGTGTTCCACTTTGTGGACTCAGGCCTTGGATGTTGAGCGTACGGGCGTCCGAGGGGCACTGTCAAGGACGAAATTATCCCTACGCATGGCTCTTTTTATAGTATGGACGGTAGTGTTCTGTGTATCCACATTATGGATACACGAAGGAGAGTTATGAACCCGACACCCGTTCAGGGGGCCCAGGTGGTCAGCCGCATTGCCGGACTGTTGCGAATCGCGGGCCGCAGGCCGGAGGGAAGCTCCCTGCTGGAACTTGTGCGAGAGTCAGGCCTCACCCGGCCCACGGTCCACCGCCTTCTCACCTCTTTGGCCGCGGAAGGACTCCTGGACCACGATGCCCGGACCGGCAACTGGGTCCTGGGCCCGGAGGTCCTGCTGCTGGGATCGGTGGCCTCCGCCCGGTTCCCGCTGGAGGACATTGCCAGGCCCAGCCTGCGGCGGCTGGCGGAGGAAACGGGCGAGAGCGCCTTCTTCTCCGTTCGCAGGGGCACCGAGACCGTCTGCCTGCTGCGCGAGGAAGGCAGCTTCCCAGTGCGCTCGTTCGTACTGCATGAGGGCGTCAGGTTTCCATTGGGCGTGGCATCGGCAGGCACGGCCATCCTTGCCTTCCTGCCGGAGAACGAACGGGAGCAGGTCCTGTCCGGGTGGCCCGTCCACGCCGGAAAGTTCGCAGAAGGGCACCCGGAGGCACTGGTCCGGGCTAACCTGAAGCAAACCTGCCAGCTGGGCTATTCGGTGAACCCCGGCCTGGTGCTGGAAGGCAGCTGGGGAATGGGCGCGGCCGTGTTCGACCAGGCCAACCGTCCGGCGTGGGCACTGTCCCTGACCGGGATCGAGCCGCGCTTCCGCGGAGACCGGCAGGAGTTCCTGGGCCGGCTCCTCCTTGAAGAGGCACACCGGATCTCAGCCCTGCTCCGCACGCCCAGCGCCGGCTGACCACCCTCGGCATCTCGACAATTTCCTCGACGCGGAGCACCATGGGAACTGTATCTGTAGTCTCGGACCGACCGGCTTAGACCGCACGCCGTCGGCCACGAATCCGGGCTCTGACGGCTCAACAGAACCACAACTTATCCCTTCGAGAACCGGAAAGTCCGTGTTGTCGCCTAGTTCGGTGGCGGGTCCGGTTCCGAGGCCTCTTCCCTTCCCTGGGCTGGGCGACAGAGAAAAGCAGAAGGGTCCCGCTGGATCCGCGCCGCTCTGGCATCGGTCCGGTACCGCAATCTGCGGGCCGGTACCTTCCCGGCCGCTTCGCGGCTGCCAACGCCCAGCGTAAAAGGAATGAGTCGCATGACTCTCAAACCAAAAAACCACCAAAGGCCGCACCTGCTGCGCCTTCTCCTCGCCTTTTCGGCGGCCATCCTCCTGCCGCTGTCACTTAGTACCGCAGCGTTTGCCGACGATGAGAACTCGCCGAGGACCTGGACCGTCCAAGTCGGCTCGGAGTCCTCAGACCAGGCCATCCAGGGCATGTCCTTCCTTCCGTCGAACATCTATGTCAACGCCGGGGACAAGATCAAGTGGGAGGCAAACGCCGCAGAAATCCACACCGTGACGTTCCTGGCGAAAGGCAAGCCGCTCACGCCGTTCAACCCCTTTGATCCGAAGCAGTTGAGCCGGCAGGGAGGCACCACGTATGACGGCCACTCGTACTACAACTCCGGAATCATGGCCAATGTCTCCAACACCGGCTTCAAAGCGGTGGAGCATTACATGCTGAAGTTCACGCACACCGGCAAGTTCACCTACTACTGCGTTGTGCATGGCATGGCGATGAAGGGTACGGTCCATGTCCGGGCCGCCGGAACCGACTACCCGTTCACGCAGTCGCAGTACGACCGCCAGACCAAGAAAGAGGAACGGAAGATCGTGCGGGACGGCGAGAAGCAATGGGAGGCGGCCCGCAAGCAGGCCAGCAACCACAAGGTGATCGCCGGTACGGACAACGGAACCGCGATGCTGATGCGGTTCGTCCACCATGAGATAGTCGTCCACCTCGGCGACACTGTGACCTTTGTCAATGCCGGGATGGGTGCGCCGCACACCGTGACGTTCGGGCATGAACCGGCCAATGTGTTCGCGCCGGTGGGCAATCCCAAGAACTTCAAGGGCGGGGACCTCAGCTCCGGCCTGATGGAGCCCGGGGCAAAATTCACCGTGACCTTCAACAAGGTGGGCGAGTACGACTACCTCTGCGCCCTGCATGACTACATGGGCATGGTGGGAGAGGTGGAAGTCAGGCGCTGACCGGACTCCAGATGTCTCCTTGTGACGCCTGCAGTGCCCTGCCTACCCTTGCACTAGAGGGCAGGGACAGCAGCAAAGGAGCCAGAGCCATGAGCACCAGGATCTACTTCGACGAATACGGCGGCCCGCAGGTCCTGAAGGTAGGAGCCGAGGAACTGCCTGAGCCCGGCGAGGGCCAAGTCCGCGTGGAATTCCGGGCGGTCAGCGTCAACCCTGTCGACTGGAAACTTGTGGCCGGCTACCTGAAGCAATGGGCACCGCTGGATTTTCCGGCGGTGCCCGGCAGTGAGGCAGCCGGCGTGGTCACAGCTGTGGGGCCCGCCTTCGAGGGGTTTGCCGTCGGCGATGAAGTGATCTGGAACGGCCTCACCGGCGGCTACCGCACGGAAGCCCTGGTCCCGGCCGAACAGCTCACCCCGCTCCCTGCCGGCGTCGACTTCGAACAGGCGGCGTGCATCCCCGTGGCCGGCGGCACCGCGTACTCTGCCCTGAAGCAGCTCGGAGTGCGCCCCGGAGACACCCTCCTCATCCATGCCGCGGCCGGAGGAGTGGGCTCGGCCGCGGTCCAGATCGCCGTAGCACTCGGGGCACGGGTGGTCGGCACGGCGTCCGAGTCCAACCACGAGTACCTCCGCGAGTTGGGTGCCGAACCCGTGACCTACGGAGCGGGGCTGGCGGACCGGGTGCGGGATATGAGCGACGCCACCGGTGATGTCACCGCTGTGTTCGACACCATCGGCAACGACGAGGCCGTTGCCGCGACGGCCCAACTGCTGCAGGACCGCAGCCGCGCCGTAACAACAGTTCCCGGCAAGCACTCGGCGGAAGCCGGAATCGCCGCCGTCCGGCAGTTGGAAGGACGCGTTGAGGAAGTGGCTACCCTCACTGCGGACGGCCAGATCACCTTCCACATCTCCCACCGGATGCCCCTCATTGAGGCTGCCGATGCACTGGAGATCAGCAGGACGGGCCACGGCCGCGGCAAGATCGTGCTGCTGCCCTAGGAGCCCGGATCAGAGTCCTGCCCTGGGCTCCTCCGGACCCTCGTGCTTCCACCAGGTGTCGAAGATGCTGACCGGAACGGTGCGCTTGTGCCGGGTCCGCAGGAACTTCTGCTCGATGGCCACGGCCACGTTCTCCGGGACATCACGGCCCTCGAGGTAGTCGTCGATCTGGTCATACGTGATGCCGAGTTCGTCCTCGTCCGTGCGGCCGGGCTTGCCGTCCAGGAGGTCGGCCGTGGGCACCTTCTCCCAGATCCGTGCGGGGGCGCCAAGTTCGGCAAGCAGTGCACGGTTCTGCCGCTTGTTCAGGCCGAAGAGCGGCAGGATGTCCGCACCGCCGTCGCCGAACTTGGTGAAGAACCCCGTCACGGACTCGGCGCCGTGGTCCGTGCCGATAACCAGGTAGTTGTGCTCACCGGCCAGGGCATACTGGGCGATCATGCGCGTCCGGGCCTTGGTATTGCCCTTATGGAAGTCGGAGATCTCCGATCCGACGGTCTTTTCGAACTCGTCCTCGAATCCGTCCACGGCCGCCGAAATGTTGAAGGTCCACTCCGTCTTGGCCTGGATGAAGTCCAGGGCGGCCTGGGCGTCGTCTTCGTCATGCTGCACGCCGTAGGGGAGGCGGACCGCCACGAAGTTGGCTTCGGTGCCCTCGGCCTGGAGCTCCTCGACGGCGAGCTGGGCAAGGCGCCCCGCCAACGAAGAGTCCAGGCCTCCGGAAATACCCAAAACAAAGCCCTTTGTGCGGGTGGCTTTCAGGTACTCCTTTAGGAAAGTGACGCGCTTGCGCACCTCCTCGGGAGGATCGATCCGGGGCTGGACGCCCATTTCTTCAATGATCTTGGCCTGGAGTTCGCGCATGTGCCCAGCCTAGTCAGCGGCGTCGGCAACGCTCAACTGTGTCCGCACCTTCACTTCCATGCGTGGGTCGCGCCGGGTGCCGGGCCGGTGGAGCCTCGGACCGTCAGGTGGGTGGGCATCACCGACCTGCTGCGTGTTCCGCCGCCGGCCAGCGGGTTCAGCTGGGCCAGCAGCATGGAGACCGCCACGCGGCCGGCTTGTTCAATCGGTGACGCCATGGTGGACAGTGGCGGATTGCAGAAGTCGGCGCCGAAGATGTCGTCGCAGCCTACAATGCTCATGTCCTCGGGAACGCCGATGCCGCGTTCCCGGAGGCGCTGGAGCATGCCGATGGCGATGAGGTCGTTGAACGCGATGCACGCAGTCACTCCGCTGTGCACGGCGGCGTCCGCCGCAGCTGCGCCGGACTGCGTCTTGGGGGCGAACGGTCCGAGCCTGCGGACTTCCACGCCGCGTTCCTCGGCCGCCTCGGACAATGCGGTCCAGCGCCGTTCGCTGGACTGGGACGTCGTGGGGCCGGCCATGTAGGCGACCCGGGTGTGGCCCAGCGAGATGAGGTGGTCGAGGGCCTGGCTGGTGGCGGACGGGGTGTCAATGAGGACCGCAGGGACCCCGGGAACGTCGCGGTTCATGGTGACCATGGGCATCTTTGCGGCCGCAGCCAGCAGGGCTTCGTCACTGAGCCTGGATGCGGCAACGATGATGCCGTCCGCACTCTTGCGCAGTTGCTCCATGGTGCTGGCTTCCACCTCATCGGATTCCTCCGTGTCCACCAGCAACTGGGTGTACCCGGCCGCCTTGAGCTGGAGCTGGGTGCCCCTGATGAGGTCGAAGTAGAACGGGTTGGTAATGTCCGGGACCAGGACTCCCACGGCACCTGTCCGGCCGGAGCTGAGCGCCTTCGCCTGGCTGTTGGGGATGTAGTGCAGTTGGGCCGCAGCCGCCTCGATCCGCAGCCGCGTCCTGATGTTGACGCGGTCAGGAGTCGAGAGGGCCCGGGAAACGGTGGAGGCCGCGACGCCGCAGAGCGCGGCAATGTCATGGATGGTGGGCGGACGGTCCACTGCTGCTGGTTGCGTCGTAGCCACGGCGCTCCTCTCTGAACGTGGTGGCCGGGCCGGAATGGCCGGGGGCGGACAGGCGGGCCTGTGACTGTCGCCACAGATCCCGTCAGCAAAGAATGCCACAGATTGTCAAAGTTTGGCAATCGGTTGTCATTGTCGGCCAGACTGGCTAAACTGGGCTGGACACCGTTTGTGAACTGGGTCACCGCGCTGGGGCAGGAATGCGAGCTTCCACCGCGGCGGCCGCTAAACCCAGGAGATCCGCGTGAGCAAATCAACAACCGCAGTCTGGCCGCTCTCAGGCTTCGGCGATGAAATAGATCCGGATCCCGCGGTGCAGGCCGCGGTATTGCTGGCCTTAGGTGCCAGCCACATTGAGGTGCGCAGCGCCTGGGGCACTAATGTCTCCGAGCTGGAACCGCAGCAGGTTGCCACCCTCAAGGAAATCCTCGATGAGAAGGGCCTCAAGGTCTCGGCCGTGGCCAGCCCCATCGGCAAGGTGGACGTCTCCCTGCCCGTCGAGCACGAAGTGCAGCGGCTCCGCCAGATCATCTCCGTGGCCAAGGGCCTGGATACCAAATACATCCGCATTTTCTCGTTCTACCGGGCCGAAGGCCAGAGCCAGGAAGACATCCGGGACGACGTCATCGCCCGCCTGGGTGCGCTGGCCGCGGAAGCCGCGGAGGCCGGCGTCGTGCTTCTGCATGAAAACGAGAAGGGAATCTACGGCGACACCCCCGAACGCGTCCTCGACATCATGAAAACCGTGGACTCCCCGTCGCTGCGCATCGCCTGGGACAACGCCAACTTCGTCCAGGTGGGCGTCAAGCCCCACACCGACGGCTACGCCATGCTGCGCCCCTACCTTGAGTATTTCCAGGTCAAGGATGCGCTGTCCACCAGCGGCGAAGTGGTGCCCTCCGGCGAGGGCGACGGCGAACTGGACGCCACCATTGCCGCCTTGAAGGCGGACGGCTTCACCGGGTTCGCCTCGCTGGAACCCCACCTGGCCAGCGCCCATGAGTTGGGCGGATTCTCGGGGCCGGTGGCCTTCGGCGTCGCGGCCCGCGCCTTTGCCGCGCTCGCCGCGAAAAACGGGGTTGAACTCTCTTGAGCACGACGGCGGCGGTCATCGGCTGCGGCGACGTTTCCGCCGTGCATTTCGAAGCGGTTGCAAAGCTCGACGGCGCCACGCTGGTTGCGGTCTGCGATTCGGATCCGGGGCGGCTGGCTTCCGCGGTGGCCGCCTACGGCGTCCCCGGCTTCGCTGACCACATGGCCCTTATCGAGGCCGTCCGGCCGGACGTGGTGCACATCTGCACCCCGCATGACCAGCACGCCTCGGTGGCTGCGGATTGCCTGGAGCGCGGCGTCAACGTCATCGTGGAGAAGCCGCTGGCCCACACGCTGGCGGAGGGGCGGCGGCTGGTTGAAGCCGCCTCCGCAGCCAGCGCGAAAATCGCCGTGTGCTTCCAGAACCGGTACAACGCGACCTCGCAGGCCATGCACTCGCTGCTGTCTACGGGCGAGCTGGGGGCCGTGGTGGGAGCGTCAGCAACAGTGATGTGGCAGCGTTCCGCCGAGTACTACCAAAGCCGCCCGTGGCGGGGGACGTGGGCCGGCGGTGGCGGCGGGCTGATGATGAACCAGGCCATCCACACCGTGGACCTGCTCCAGTGGCTGGTGGGAGACGTCGTGACGGTGAGCGGCAACGCTTCCACGCGCTTCCTGGCCGGCACTATTGAGGTGGAAGACACCGCGGAATTCGTTGCGGAACATGCCAACGGTGCCCGGAGCGCCTTCTATGCCACCCTGGCCAATGCCTTCAACGCGCCGGTGACACTCGACGTCGTCACCGAAAGGGCCGTCCTGAGCCTGCGGGACAGCCTCACGGTCACCTATGCGGACGGACGCGTAGAGGTCATTCCGGAGCGCAAGAGCGACTCCGGCGGCCGCTCCTACTGGGGTGTGTCGCACGAGCTGCTGATCAACGACTTCTATGGCCGGCTGGACGAGGCGGAGACGTTCTGGATCAGCCCCGCGGAGGCCGAAAAGTCGCTGCGCATCATCAAGGATATTTACCGGCAGAGCTACCCGGCGCCAGCCCACAGGATGTCCTGAGATATCTGTTGGGCAACAGGTTGTAGCAATTCGAAGAGGCTAAGACCGCTACATTTCCAACGCATTCAAGCCAATATTGCACCGATTTTGACAATCGGTTGCCAAAGCCGGCAACAATGCGTACGCTGAATCTCGCAAGGCCGGTGTGGTCCACGCCACACCGGCCTATTCCGTAAGCATCACGTTCCAAAGATCCAAGGAGCCAACAATGAAGTTAGGTCCCAAGGCGGCAGCGACCGCCCTAACAGTCAGCGCGGCGCTTGCCCTGACCGCGTGCGGCGGCACCGCAAACTCCGGCTCAGCCGCCGGCGCCGCCACTGCGCTGACGATCGGCACGATCCAGGACGTACGTTCCTGGGACCCGGCCCAGGCCCACGTGGGGCACGTCCTCCAGCCCTACCAGGCCGTGTATGACACCCTGATCCTCCGCGAACCGGACGGAAAGCTCAGCCCTATGCTGGCTACCGCCTGGAAGTACAACAGCAACAGCACCAAGCTCACTGTGGATCTGCGGACTGACGTCACCTTCAGCGACGGAGCCAAGTTCGACGCCGAAGCGGCCAAGGCGAACATGGACCACTTCAAGAAGGCCAACGGCCCGCAGATGGCCCAGCTCAATGCGGTCAAAGATGTGGCCGTTGTGGATGCCGACACCATCGACATCAACCTCACCACCCCGGACCCGGCCCTGGAATACTTCCTCAGCCAGGCTGCGGGCCTGATGGGCAGCCCCAAGGCACTTGGAAGCGAAGGCATCAAGACGGAACCGGTGGGCTCCGGCCCGTACGTGATGGACAAGGCGGCGTCGGTCAAGGACTCCCAGACCGTTTTCACTGCCCGCAAGGACTACTGGAACAAGGACCTACAGAAGTACTCCAAGCTGACGTTCAAGATCCTGCCGGACCTTACCGCCCGCACCAACGCCCTTGTCTCCGGCCAGGTCGATGCCACGATCCTGGATCCCAAGAACGGCAAGCAGGCGGAGGGCGCCAAGATGAAGCTGGCTGCCAACGAAGTGGACTGGCAGGGCCTGCTCCTCCTGGACCGCGACGGCGCCAAGAACCCGGCGCTCGCGAACGTCAAGGTCCGCCAGGCCATTAACTACGCCTTCGACCGCAAGACGATCCTCGATCAAGTCATGCTGGGCCAGGGCACCCCGACGTCCCAGCCGTTCGGCAAGGCCAGCGGGGCCTGGACCGAGGAGCTGGAGAACTACTACAGCTATGACCCGGCCAAAGCAAAGCAGCTCCTCAAGGAAGCCGGCTTCGAAAGTGGCGTAACCCTGGAAATCCCTGGCGTTCCCGGTTTCGAAACGCAGATCTCCGTGGTCCAGCAGCAGTTGGCGGACGTGGGCATCACCCTCAAGGTTGGCGCCGCGCTGACCAATACCTTCACCTCTGACATTGCCGGGCAGAAGTTCACCAGCATGTACTTCTCGCTCTTCCAGGGCCAGCCCACGGTTGCCACCGACCAGATTGTCTCCACCAAAGCGCTCTACAACCCGTTCAAGAATGCGACGCCGGAGCTGGACGCCAAGATCGCGGCAGTGCGCAACGGAGGCGCCGATGCCGGCAAGCTGGCTCAGGAAGTCAACAAGTACGTCGTCGAACAGGCATGGTTCGCCCCGCTGTTCCGGGTCAACCAGATGTATTACCACAACTCCAAGGTGAACGTCACGCCGCAGATCCAGCAGGCCGTTCCGTCCATCTACAACTACTCACCGGCCAAGTAGGACACCATGATCAGGTTCATTGCGAAAAGGCTGGGAAGCGGGCTGGTGGTGCTGTTTGTGGTCTCCGCGCTCACCTTCTGCCTGCTCTATGTCTCCAGCGGAAGCATCGCCAGGAACATCCTGGGTGACCAGGCCACTGTTGAACAAGTGGCGATGAAGGAACACGAGCTGGGGCTGGACCAGCCCCTGGTGACCCGTTATTTCTCCTGGCTGGGCGATGCCCTGACCGGAAACCTTGGTGCTTCGTGGTTCAGCTCGGAACCGGTGGCCAATTCCCTGGCCACCCGGATTCCGGTCACCATGACCATGGTTTTCACCGCAATGATCCTGATCGCCATCTGCGCCGCACTGATCGGTGTGGCGGCGGCCGTCAAGCGCGGCTGGGTGGACAGGGTGGTCCAGGTTGGCGCCATCATCGGGGACTCGATCCCCGGGTTCGTGATTGGCGTCATCCTGGTCACCATCCTGGCCATCCAGATGGGACTGTTCCCTGCCACCAGCACCATCTCCCCGGACTCCGGGGCCGAGGCGTGGGTCTATTCCATGTCCCTTCCCGTGATTGCCCTGTTGATCAACGGCGTCACGGGAGGCGCGCAGCAGATCCGCAGCGCGGTCATCAAACAGCTTGAGCGCGACTATGTCCGCACCCTGCGCAGCCGCGGCATCGGTGAGCGCGAGATCCTCTTCAAGCACGTACTGCGCAGTGCTGCTCCGGCCGGCCTGACCGTGCTGAGCCTGCAGCTGATCGGCATGCTTGGCGGCGTGGTCATCATCGAGCAGATCTTTGCCCTCCCAGGCATGGGTCCGCTGGCGGTCGCCGCTACCGGCCAGTCGGATCTTCCCGTGGTGATGGGCGTCGTGATGTACACGGTGGTCGTCGTGATCGTGGTGAACCTGCTGGTGGACATTCTTAATGGCTGGCTCAACCCGAAAGTACGTGTGTCATGAGCGATTCCGTGGAAACCTCGGCAGCTGCCGCCCCTGCACCTGCCGCCCCCACGCCCTCCAATCACGCGGGGCAGAGCGGCAGTGTGGTCCGCTCCACCGTGATCCGGCGCCTGTTCAAGAACCCCCTTGGCATCGCTGCCACGGTAATTCTGCTGGCGATCTCGTTTCTGGCCATCCTCGCGCCCGTTCTGGCGCCCTTTGACCAGAATCACGCAAACATTGCCAAGACCCTGGCCGCACCAGATTCCGTGAACATCCTGGGAACCGACAGCGCCGGGCGCGACGTCTGGAGCCGGCTGCTGTTCGGTGCGCAGCTGACGCTTCTTTCGGCGTTGCTGTGCGCCGGCGTCGCCATTGTCATCGGCCTGCCGGCCGGCCTGATCGCCGGCTACTATTCCGGAAAGTTCGAGGCGGTCTCCAACTGGGTGGTCAGCATCCTCATGAGCCTCCCCGGCCTGATCGTGCTGCTGACCATCCGGGCGGCCTTCGGCCCGTCGGTATGGATGTCCATGATCGCCTTCGGCGTCCTGATCAGCCCGTCCTACTTCCGGCTGACCCGCACGGCCGTCCAGTCGGTGCGGAATGAGCTGTATGTTGACGCTGCGCGCGTATCCGGGCTCTCCGACCTCAGCATCATTGCCCGCCACATCTTCTCCGTGGTCCGGGCACCGATCATCATCCAGACAGCGGCGATTGCCGGCGTGGCCATCGCCATCCAGTCCGGACTCGAGTTCCTGGGCTTGGGCGATCCCACCAAGGCCACCTGGGGCGTCATGCTCTCGGAAGGCTTCAAGAACGTCTACCTGAACCCAACCCTGCTGTTCTGGCCCGCTGTGGCCATGGCGCTGACCATCGGCGGGCTGGTCCTGCTGGGCAACGCCATCCGTGACGCCCTGGAGGATGGGGAAAAGATCAAGCACCGCCGCGCCAGGGCTCTGGTTAAGGGCTCGACGCCGGCACCCGCCGCCGCGCGCCCGTCGCGTAAGTCGGTGGCCGCCGTGGACGCCGGAACCGAGCACCACCTGGTAAAGGTGACCAACCTCGGCGTCGGCTACCCGCAGGCAGACGGCTCCGTCAAGAAGGTGGTGGACGACGTTTCCTTCCACGTGGACCGCGGCGAGATCCTGGGCATTGTGGGTGAATCCGGTTCGGGCAAATCCCAGACGGCGTTCTCCATCCTGGGTCTGCTTCCAGACAACGCCCGGCTCGTGGCCGGTTCCATCCAGTTCGACGGCAACTACACCGTGGCACCGGGCGAGGAACGCGTCGACCAGGCGAGGCTGTCCAAGCTGCGCGGCAGGAGGATCTCCTACATTCCGCAGGAGCCCATGAGCAACCTGGACCCCGCCTTCACCATCGGCTACCAGCTGGTCACGCCCATGGTGCGTGTCCTGGGAATCTCCAAGGCTGAGGCGACGGCGCGGGGACTGAAGCTCCTGACCGACGTCGGAATCGTCAATCCGCACCGGACGTTTGGCGCCTACCCGCACGAGGTCTCCGGGGGCATGGCCCAGCGTGTGCTGATCGCCGGCGCCATCAGCTGTGAACCGGACCTGGTGATCGCCGACGAGCCCACCACGGCCCTGGACGTTACTGTTCAGGCCGACGTTCTGGATCTCCTGCGCGAGCTCCAGCAGCGACTGAACATCGGCGTCGTCCTGGTGACGCACAACTTCGGTGTGGTGGCGGACCTCTGCGACCGCGTAGCCGTGATGCAGAACGGCCGGCTCGTGGAGGAGGGGTCCGTCCGTGACATCCTCCGGAACCCGAAAGAGCAGTACACCCGGACTCTCCTGGCATCGATGCTCGAAGGCAAAAAACCCATGTCCATGCTTGTATCCAGCCAGAAGGAGCCGGTCGCATGAGCACCACGGAGAGCGCCCCGCTGCTGACGGTGGACAACCTGGTTGTGGAATATCCCAGCAAGAAGTTCCGGGCCAAGCCGTTCCGGGCCCTGACGGACATCAGCATTTCCATCGGCCAGGGCGAAACCCTCGGCCTGGTGGGGGAGTCCGGTTCCGGAAAAACCACCCTGGGCCGGGCAGTCCTCGGCCTTGCCCCGGTGACGGGCGGAAAGATCATCTTCGAAGGCAAAGACATCAGCCACGCCACGCGCAAGCAACGGCGCACGCTCAGCCGCGACCTCCAGGTGGTCTTCCAGGATCCTTACACCTCGCTGAACCCGGCCCTGGAGATCGGCGCCATCCTCGCCGAGCCACTCGGAGTACAGGGCATGGAATCGGCAGCGGCCAGGAAGCGGGTCAAGGAATTGCTTGACCAGGTGGGGCTGCCCTCGGACGCCATCCACCGGCTGCCGCGTGAGTTCAGTGGCGGCCAGCGCCAGCGGGTCGCGATCGCCCGGGCCCTGGCACTCTCGCCGAAGCTGATTGTCTGCGACGAACCCGTCAGTGCTCTGGACCTGTCCACCCAGGCGCGGGTGCTGGACCTGTTCCTGCAGATCCAGAGGGACACCGGCGTTTCCTACCTGTTCGTCTCCCACGACCTCGACGTGGTCCGGCACATCAGCCACCGCGTCGCCGTGATGTACCACGGGGAGATCGTCGAACAGGGCCCCGCCGGCGTCGTCACCACCGACCCCGACCACCCCTACACCCAGCGGCTGCTGCTGGCGTCCCCGGTCCCCGATCCTGACCGGCAGGAACAGCGCCGGGCGGGCCGGCACCGGCTGCTGGAAAACCAGCAGCATCAAATTGAACAGGCCGGCGCCGTCGCCTAACGGCGTTCGCCCTAACACCGGGCGGCGGCTTCGGGTGACAGCACGAAACCGGCAAAATGGCCCTTAGGGGCCCGGAACACCACGGAGGAAACAGTGGCCAAAATTGGCGTACAAGCGATGATGTTGAAAGACAGCTTCACCGAACTCGGCGCGTTTGAAACGCTCCGCAAGGTCAGCGCGATCGGCTACAACGCCGTCGAGATCTCCCAGATTCCCATGACTCCGGAAAACGTCGCTGAACTGGAGCGTTCCCGCAGCGAACTGGGCATGGATATTGCAGCCTTGTCCGTGGCCATGGAGACACCCCAAGGCCGTCCCGGTGACTCGCTCAGGGACGACTTCGACAAGATCGTGGATGACGCCAAGCGCCTCGACTCCAAGCTTCTTCGGATCGGCATGCTGCCGTTCCCTGCCATGAAATCGATTGGCGCAGTCATTGACTTCGCCAAGCAGGCGAACGAATACGCCGAACGCCTGCGGGAGCAGGGCCTCGGCCTGTATTACCACAACCACCACATCGAGTTCGCGAAGTTCGACGGCAAGTACATGCTGGACATCATCGCCGAGAACTCCCCCGCCATGGGCATGGAAATCGATGTGCACTGGGTACAGCGCGGCGGCCTCGACCCTGTCCGCACCCTGGAAAAGTACGCGGGCCGCACGGCCATGGTGCACCTGAAGGACTACCGGATCGGCGAACTGCCCGAGTCCTCCTTCGGGCTGCTGGACTCCGGGGACTTTATGGGCTTCATGGCGGAGTTCAAGAACGTAGTGCAGTTCGCCGAAGTGGGCGAAGGCAACCTGGACTTCCCCGCCATCATTCCGGCCGCGCAGGCTGCCGGCGCCCAGTACATGCTCGTGGAGCAGGACGAACTCTACGGCCGCACTGTGTGGGATGCCCTGCAGACCTCCTACGACAACCTGGTGGCCATGGGCCACGCGGGCCTCTTCTAACCACTGATCCCGATCATCCGGTTTCGACAAGCTCAACCAACGAAAAGGAAAATAACTGTGAGCACCAAAGTACGCCTGGGCATCATCGGCCTGGGCCAGCAGGGCGGCGCCTACGCCAGGTTCATCACCGACGGGCTGGTCCCGAACATGGAGATTGGCGCCATCTGCGACACTGACCCCGCCAAGAAGGAGCTGGCCTCGGCCACGTACCCGGAGGTTGCCTTCTACGACGACTACATCGCCATGCTGGAAAGCGGCGACGTGGATGCCGTGGTCACCTGCGTGCCGCACTTCCTGCACCCGGAAATGGGCATCGAAACGCTCAAGCGCAACATCCACGCGCTCGTGGAGAAGCCCGCCGGCGTCTACACGAAGCAGGTTAGGGAGCTCAACGAGTTTGCCGCCGGCAAGCCTGAGCTCTCCTTCGCCATCATGTTCAACCAGCGCAACAACCCGCTGTACCAGAAGCTCAAGGAGATCGTCGGCAACGGCGAGATCGGCAGCATCCGCCGCACCAACTGGATCATCACCAACTGGTGGCGCCCGCAGGGCTACTACAACTCCAGTGAATGGCGCGCCACGTGGGGCGGCGAAGGCGGCGGCGTGCTGGTCAACCAGGCACCGCACCAGCTGGACCTGTGGCAGTGGATCTGCGGCGTGCCCAAGTCCGTCTACTCCAAGGTTGCCTACGGCTTCCGCCGCGACATCGCAGTGGAGGACGAAGTCACTGCGGTCGTGGACTACGGCAACGGCGCCACGGGCGTCTTCGTGACGGCCACGCACGACCTCGTGGGGACCGACCGCTTCGAGATCCTGGGCGACCAGGGCAAGATCGTCGTCGAAAACTCCAAAACCGCCACGGTGACGCGCCTGAAGAAGCCCGAGCGTGAACTCAGCGACGGCATGGACATGGACGATGTCCGCAAACTCTTCATGGGCGAGCTGAATCCCGAGGAGTACTACACCACAGAGGTCATCGAGTTCGAGTCCGCCTGGGGCGCGCAGCACTCCGGCGTCCTGGAGAACTTCGCGGCCAACATTTTGGACGGAACCCCACTGCTGGCCCCGGGATCGGACGGCATCAAGGGCGTCCGACTGGCCAACGCCATCCACCTCTCCAGCTGGACCGGCACGGAGGTTGGGCTGGACTTCGACGAGGACGAGTTCCTCGCCGAGCTGAACAAGCGCATCGCGGACGAGGGCAAGTTCCCCGAGCGCTCCTAGTCCCTTCCAGCAACCCGCAACCCCAGCCCGGCAACCGCTGGCCAACCCTCGCCCAACTAACTGGCAGTTGTGGCCGTTTGAGCGCTCAAAACGGCCACAACTGCGACCTGGTTGGGTTGTTTCCTCGTTAGGATGGGGCGGTGACTGAACCCAAGACGCCGGACGTAGCCGCACCAACAGGTCCGGTCAAGAAGAACGCCCGGGACGGAAAATCCAACGCCACCATCTACGACATTGCCAAGGTTGCCGGCGTCAATCCGTCCACGGTCTCCCGCGCGCTCAGCAAGCCCGGCCGCGTCAGCGCCAAGACGCAGAAACTCATCGAGGATGCCGCCGCCGAACTGAACTACCACGTCAACCCGTTCGCCCGGGCCCTCCCCACCGGCCGCACCAACACCTTCGGGCTGATCGTCGCGGACATCACCAACCCCACGTTCTTCGACATCATCCGCGGCGCAGAAACCACCGCGACTCTCCGCGACTACACCCTGGTACTTGCCGAGTCCGCCGAGTCCGCCGTCACCGAGCTGACGGCTGCCCGCCGGATGATGGCCACCGTGGACGGCCTCATCCTTGCCAGTCCGCGCATGGACGACGACGACATCCGGACCATCGCCCGCGACAAGCCCGTGGTGGTCATCAACCGAGAGGTCGACGGCGTGCCGTGCGTGGTTCCCGACGTGAACAAGGGCATCAGCGAGGCAGTCCGCAGCCTGGCGGCCAACGGGCACCACAAGGTTGCCTTTGTTGCCGGTCCTGCGCAGTCCTGGATGTCCGCCCGCCGCTGGGATGGCGTGCAGGCCGCCTGCGAATGGTCCCGGCTCGACGCCGTGCGGCTGGAATCCACGAAACCCACGGTCGACGGCGGCCGGCAGGTGGCGCGCGACGTCCGCGCCAGCGGTGCCACGGCCGTGCTGACCTACAACGACCTCCTGGCCATCGGGCTCATGCAGGAACTCCAGGCCGCGGGGGTGGTGGTCCCGGACCAGATCAGCATCGTCGGCTTCGACGACATCTTCGGGGCGGATTTCACCACGCCTCCGCTCACCACCGTTCGCTCGCCGCTGGGGGAGTGCGGCTCCGGCGCTGCCGCGCTGCTGCTGGACCTGCTGCACGGCGCAGGGGAGCCGACCGCCACCCTGCGCGTCGAAACAGAGCTTGTGCTGCGGGGCTCGAGCGGACGGCTCCTGCCCGCGGGCTGAGCAAGTCCGCGGCATTTCCGGATATCCGCGCCGGTCTCGGACAACCGCGGCCCGGATCGCAGGTGCGACAGTCCGGAACCGTAGCGAACAGTAATCCGGGACACTCTGGCAATATTTGGCAACCGGTTGACAAATACCCGGGGAAGACCGGACCATTGAGCTATGTCACAGTCGATTGCCGCCAACCCAGACCGGCTCCTGCCCGCGGATCCCGGAACGCGAAGCATTGCGCGCGACCTCCTGCAGCGCGTCCAGGACCTCCCCATCATTTCCCCGCACGGGCACGTTGACGCCGCAGTCATCGAGCACAACACCCCTTTCCCGGACCCCGCAGCGCTGCTGGTCAGTCCGGACCACTACGTCACGCGGCTGATCCACGCCAGCGGCGTTCCCCTGAACCGGCTGAAGGGCCCGGCAACGGGGGAACCGGACTCCCGTACCGTCTGGCACGAGTTCTGCAAGGCCTGGCCGCTGTTCGAGGGAACGGCCTCCGGCTACTGGCTCCGCACCCAGTTCAGCAGCGTCTTCGGCCTCCAGCAGGAGATCAGCGCCGAGACCGCCGATGCCAGCTACGATGCGATATCTGCCAAGCTGCTCGAGCCGGGCTTCCGGCCCCGCCAGCTCTTCAAGGACTTCAACATCGAGGTGCTGGCCACCACGGACGATCCGCTGGACAGCCTGGCCAGCCACAAGGCGATCGCCGAGGACCCCACGTTCCACGGACGAGTCCTTCCCACCTTCCGCCCCGACGCCTACCTGAACATCGCGCACCCCACCTGGTCCGCGAACGTGGACCGGCTCATCGCGGCAGCGGGCGAGGGCGCCACCGGCTATGCCGGCTACGTCACGGCTCTGGAAAACCGGCGTCGTTACTTCGTGGAACACGGCGCAGTCTCCGCGGACCATGGCGTCCGCACTCCCGCGACGCTGAAGCTCGACGCCGGCGATGCGGCCAAGCTGTTCGACCGCGCCCGCTCGGGCCAGGCCACGGCGCAGGACCGCGACGACTTCGAAGCCCACATGATGTACCAGATGGCGCGGATGTCCGTGGAGGACGGCCTGGTCATGACCATCCACCCGGGGTCCTACCGCAACCACCACGAACCCACCTTCAACGCCTACGGTGCAGACACAGGCCACGACATTCCCGTCGCCACCAACTACACCGAGGCAATCCGCCCGCTGCTGCAGGACTTCGGCACCGCCAAGGACTTCCACCTGGTGCTCTTCACCCTGGACGAGACCGTGTTCTCCCGCGAACTCGCGCCGCTGGCAGGCTTCTACCCGTCCGTCTACCTCGGTGCCCCGTGGTGGTTCCTGGACGCACCGGACGCCATGCTGCGCTTCCGTTCAGCCGTCACGGAGACGGCCGGGTTCTCCCGCTCGTCCGGCTTCATCGACGACACCCGGGCCTTCTGCTCCATCCCCGCGCGCCACGATGCCTCCCGCCGGATCGAGGCCTCCTTCCTGGCCAGGCTGGTAGCGGAGCACCGCGTCGGCGAGGACCGCGCCCATGAACTGATCGTCGACATCGTCGACGGCTCGCCCCGAAGGGTCTTCAAGCTGTGAGCATCGAACTGAAATCCGCGCCGGAACCCGCCGTCGAACTTCCCCAACTCAGCCGCAGCCTGAGGCCGTCTGCCAAGGCACCCGTGCGGATCGTCCATCTGGGACTGGGCGCCTTCCACCGCTCGCACCAGGCCTGGTACACCCACCTGTCGGCTGACGCCGCCGACTGGGGCATCGCAGCCTTCACCGGCCGACGCCCCGACGCAGCGCTGGCGCTGGCCGAACAGGACGGGCTGTTCACCCTGGTGGAACGCGCTGACGGCGGCGACTCCTTCACTGTGGTCAGCAGCATCGTGGAGGCCGTGGACGGCGCCGACGTGCAGCGGCTCGCGGAGCTGGTTGCCGCGCCCGCCACCGCCGTCGTCACCCTGACCATCACCGAAGCTGCCTACCGACTCGGCGCCGACGGGCAACTCGACCGGACGGCGTCCGACGTCGTTGCCGACCTTGCGCTGATGGCGTCCGGCAGCGGAAATCCGACGACGCCGCTGGGCCGGCTGGTGCTGGCCCTCGCCGCCCGCCGGGCTGCTGCCGCCGGACCGCTCGCCGTGGTCTGCTGCGACAACCTTTCCAACAACGGCACCGTGGCGCACAACGCCGTGGTGGGCATGGCCGGGGCGTGGGACGCAGGCCTGGCCGGATGGATTGACGCCAACATCAGCTTCGTCAGCACCTCGGTGGACCGCATCACCCCGCGGACCACCGATGCGGACATTGCCGCCGTCCAGGCCGCGTGCGGTTACCGCGACAATTCACCCGTGGTGGCCGAGCCCTTCGCCAACTGGGTGCTCAGCGGGGATTTCCCCGCGGGACGCCCGCGCTGGGAAGACGCCGGTGCCGTGTTCGTGGCCGACATTGAACCGTACGAGAACCGCAAACTGTGGCTCCTGAACGGCGCGCACTCCTTGCTGGCCTACGCCGGGCAGCTTCACGGCCACACCACAGTGGCCCAGGCTTTGGCGGACCCGCTCTGCCTGCAGGCCGTTGAAAAGTTCTGGGACGAGGCGGAAGCGAACCTTTCCGGGCCGGACGGAAATCCTGCGGAACTGCAGATCCCGGCTTACCGCGCTGCGTTGCTGGCACGCTTCAGCAATGCCCGGATTGCCCACCACCTCGCGCAGATTGCGATGGACGGCAGCACCAAACTGCGGATGCGCGCCGTTCCGGTGCTGCGGGCCGAACGTGCAGCGGGGCGGTCCGGTGCGGCGGCGGCGCTCATGATCGCTGCGTGGATGGATTACAGCGCCGCCGCGGCAGCGTTCCAGGATCCGCTGGCTAGTGAGGCGGCCGAAGCCAACCGGCTCAGCGGCGCGGAGCGGATCCGTGCCCTGCTGGGCCTGGTGGATCCGGCCCTGGCCGGGGACCCCGCCGTCGTCGAGCTGATTGCAGACTTGTGCGGAACGTTCGGGGAGCTGGCTGTCTTCCCGTAGCGTCCTCCGTACGTGCACTGCTGCCCGGCTCCCGGATCACGGGGAGTCGGGCAGCAGTGTTTCATGAACTTTCAACAAAAAGATGGCAACCGCTTGCCAAATGATTGCCAAGTGATTAGGATTACAACAAGAGCAAAAACCCGGCCGCGACCCCGGGCACCCGCAATCCTCCCCAGACCCACCCCGCAATGACGCGTAAGGACTTCGCCAAAATGCTCAAGCCCCAGGCAAACGAAACCCGTGAAATGGTCAACCTCGACGGCCTCTATCGCTTCCAGGTGGACTTCGACCGTGCCGGACACCGGCAGGAATGGTTCAAGGCTCCGCTGGAAACCAGCCTCGAAATGGGTGTTCCGGCCAGCTACAACGACGTCTTCCCGGACAAGGCCATCCGCGACCACGTGGGCTACGTCTGGTACCAGCGCGAAGTGCGCGTTCCCCGCGGCTGGGCCGGGGAGCGGGTCCACGTCCGCCTCGACTCCGCTACCCACGAAGGCATGGTCTGGGTGAACGACGTCCTGGTCGCCGAGCACACCGGCGGCTACATGCCGTTCAGCGCCGACATCACGGACCACGTCACCCCGGGCCAGGCTTTCCGGCTCACGATCTCCGTGAACAACGAACTCACCCAGGCCACCATCCCGCCGGGCAGCATCACCGTCACCGAGGACGGCCGCCGGCAGCAGAGCTACCTCCATGACTTCTACAACTACGCCGGGCTCCACCGCAGCGTCTGGCTCTACAGCACGCCCGCCGTCACGGTGGACGACATCACGGCAGTGACCGGCTTCGACGGCGCCACCGGCACCGTTGACTACACCATCGCGACGGCGGGCGGCTCCGGCAGCGAAACGGTGACTGTTTCCCTCAAGGATGCCGACGGCGTCGAGGTGTCCCGCGCGGAAGGCGCCGAGGGCGCCCTGGTGATCAACGACGTCGTGCTCTGGAAGCCCGGCGCGGCATACCTATACAACCTGACCGCTGAAATCCACGACGGCGGCCGGCTGCTGGACAGCTACACGCTGCCCGTGGGCGTGCGGACAGTCGAAGTACGCGGCAAGGAATTCCTCATCAACGGGGAGCCCTTCTACTTCACCGGCTTCGGCATGCACGAGGACCATGTCGCCATCGGCAAGGGCCACAGCAACGCCCAGATGGTCAACGACTTCCAGCTCCTGGACTGGGTGGGCGCCAACTCCTTCCGCACCTCGCACTACCCGTACGCCGAGGAAGTCATGGAGTTCGCTGACCGCCACGGCATCGTGGTGATCGACGAAACCGCTGCCGTGGGCCTGCACCTTGGCTTCGGCGCCGTGTTCGGCGGCATAGCGAAAAAGACGTACGTCGACGGCGGCGTGGACGCCAATACCGCCGCGAACCACCGCCAGGCCATTACGGAACTCGTGGCCCGCGACAAGAACCACCCGTCCGTAGTGATCTGGTCCATCGCCAACGAACCCAACGGTTCGGAGGAAGGCGCCCGCGAATACTTCCAGCCGCTGGCAGAACTTACCCGTCAGCTGGACCCCACCCGCCCCGTGGGCTACGTCAACGTCATGTTCGACACCCCGGACAAGGAACTGCTGGGCGACCTCTTCGACGTCATCATGCTCAACCGCTACTACGGCTGGTACCTGAACAACGGGGATCTGGAAACAGCGGAGCAGGTCCTGGAGAAGGAGCTGCGGGAATGGGAAGCCAAGTACGGCAAGCCGATGATCATGACCGAGTACGGACCGGACACCATGCCCGGCTTCCACTCCATCTATGAGCAGCCTTGGAGCGAGGAATACCAGGCAGCCTTCCTGACCATGTACCACCGCGTCTTCGACCGGGTAGAAGCCATGGTGGGCGAGCAGGTGTGGAACTTCGCAGACTTCCAAACGTCCAACGGCATCATGCGGGTGGACGGCAACAAGAAGGGCGTCTTCACCCGCGACCGCCGGCCCAAACCCGCCGCATTCGCCCTGCGCCAGCGCTGGACCGCGCTCGCCGGAGTCAAGAACGGCAGCGACAAAACCATAGCGGGCACCACCACCCCCTAACGTTTTCATCATTTTTCGCCGGCCCCGCGGGGACGGCACCGGGTAAAGGAGCCCAATCATGAAAAAACTGAGCAAACTGAACATCATCGGCTATGGCGCCGGCGACGCCGCCAACAACCTGGCCTTCACCACGGCCACCATGTTCCTCCTCGTCTACTACACAGACGTTGCGGGCATTTCCGCCGCCGCTGCCGGCACCCTGCTGCTGGCCGTCAGGATCTTCGACGCGTTCGCCGATGTCCTTGCCGGCCGCATGGTGGACCGTAGCTTCAGCAAGCGCTTCGGGAAGTTCCGTCCATTCATCATGTTCGGCTCCATCCCGCTGCTGCTCCTAAGCGTTGCAACCTTCTCCGTCCCCGAACTGGGCGAGTCCGGCACCCTGCTCTACGCCTACGTCACTTACGCAGCCCTTGGCCTGGCCTACAGCCTGGTCAACATCCCCTACGGCTCCCTGGCTGGCGCCATGACGCAGGACCCGGGGGAGCGCGCCAAGCTGGGATCGGCACGCATGGTTGGCGGCCTGCTGGTGGGTTCGGCCCTCGGCATCTTCGTGGCACCGCTCATCAAGCCCGGCGCTGACCTGCAGGCAACCTTCACCACCATCACGATGGTATTCGTCGTGATCGGCGCGGCCCTGTACTTCTTCACAGTCCTCACCGCAAAGGAACGCGTCCACCGCGCGGTCCCGAACGTGTCCCTCAAGCAGAGCATGGAAACCCTGAAGGGCAACAAGCCCCTCCTGATGCTGTGCATCAGCTCCTTCTTCTTCCTCTCCGGCTACCTCGCGCTGACCTCCGTGCAGCTGTACTACCTGCGCGACGTCCTCGGCCGCCTCGACCTGTATCCGGTCCTGTCCATCATTCAGCTGGTCGTCACGTTCGTGCTGGCAGGTTTCATGCCCAAGCTGGTCCGCAGCGTCGGCAAGAAGCGCGTGTACATCTACTCGTCCCTGCTCACCGTCATCGGTGGCGCCATCATC
The DNA here is from genome assembly GCF_056395905.1 of Arthrobacter sp. 05T444. Lineage (NCBI taxonomy): Bacteria > Bacillati > Actinomycetota > Actinomycetes > Micrococcales > Micrococcaceae > Arthrobacter > Arthrobacter sp. 05T444. The sequence continues at coordinate 959 of NZ_JBFTKK010000009.1, read as the reverse complement.
TTCTTCACCCCTGCCAGCCAGGTCTGGATCGGCTTCACCGGCCTGGTGGTCAGCCTCGTGGGCGTCCTCGCCGTCAACATCGTGGTGTGGGCCCTGGAAGCCGACACGGTGGAGTACGGCGAATGGAAGACCGGTGTCCGGACCGAGGGCATCACCTACGCGCTGTTCTCCTTTACCCGGAAGACCGGCCAGGCTGTGGGCGGCGCGCTCGCCGCCTACGCACTGGCCTTGGGCGGCTACAAGTCCGGCGGTGCACAGACCGCCGACGCCATCTTCGGAATCCAGCTCGCGGCCGGCGCCATCCCCGCCGTGCTGACCATCCTGGCCGTCCTGGTCATGTCCAAGTACAACCTCACAGACGCCATGCACGCCGAGATCCTCACCGAGATCCGGGCACGCCGCACCAGTGAACAAGTCGGAGCCGAAGGAACGGCTGCCGCATCCTCGGAAGCCGCCGCCTCAAGGGCTGCCGCCAAACCGCTCGCGCCCAACTCCAACTAAATTCCAGAACCAGCCTCGACCCAGCCCCCCCGCTCGAAAGGACCTGTTGTGAAAATCATTGCCGCGGAAGTCTTCGTGACAAGCCCCTCCCGTAACTTCGTGACCCTGCGGATCACCACCGAGGACGGCGTGACCGGCATCGGTGATGCCACCCTGAACGGCCGCGAACTGGCCGTGGCCGCGTACCTCAAGGAACACGTCGCGCAGCTGCTGATCGGCAAGGACCCGCACCGGATCGAGGACACCTGGCAGTTCCTGTACCGGTCCTCGTACTGGCGCCGCGGCCCGGTGACGATGGCCGCGATCGCAGCGGTGGACATGGCGCTGTGGGACATCAAGGGCAAGGTCGCCGGGATGCCGGTCTACCAGCTCCTGGGCGGGGCGTCCCGCAACGGGCTGCGCGCCTACGGCCACGCCTCCGGCGCGGACATCCCCTCACTGTTCGACTCGGTCCGCGA
>NZ_JBFTKK010000008.1:0-188765 GCF_056395905.1 Arthrobacter sp. 05T444 | reverse complement strand
CCGCATCGAGGCCGGCACCGTGTGGATCAACAAGCACGGCGCCGTTGACCCCCGCGTCCCCTTCGGCGGCGCCAAACAATCCGGGTACGGCCTGGAATTCGGCGTCGAAGGCCTCAAAGCCCTCGGCATCCCCCAAGTCATCAACGGCTAACGGGTCACCTACCCTCGGCAGAAGAGCCGACGTCGCTCCATGCGACGGCGGCTCTTCTTCGTCCTCGCGAACCATTTTCAGCCGGGAACCAGACCCGCCCGGGGAACGCCGGCTAACGCTACTCCCCGAGTCACAACAACCAGTTTCGGTTTGCAGTCAATGGTCACGAACCGGTAACGTTGGCGACTGGTCCAGAGGACCTGGCCCCAGAGGGGCCCCGGATGCCCGAATGCTGGGCCCGGAGCGTCGAGTGGCGATACAGCCGCTACGACCCCCTGCCAAGGGGGGCCGAAAAGAGCTTCCCCCACGCGGTCATCACCTCGTTGTGGTTACATACGTGTGCGCCTGTCTATGCCCCGGAGGGTCTTTTGTTCAATAGAAAACTAGCCATTGCAATGACCATTGGTGCCGTGTCCCTGACCGGATGCGGCGCTGCAACGACCCACCAGGCATCAGCGCCCGGTTCCGCGGCCCCGGCTGTCTCCGCCGCGGCTGCGACGGCCCCGACGGCCGGAGTCTCAGCTGCTGCCAAGGCGCCGGCGTCCGCCGCCGCGAACAAGGCAAAAACCGCCCACGCCGCGGCAACCGCTAAGCGCGCGGCAGAGAAGGTCCCCGCCGCAGCAGCCCCCGCGCCCGTGGCCAAGACTGCTGCGCGCCAGGTAGCGCCCGTTGCTGCTGCCCCCGCTACGGCAGTGGCGGCGAAGGCCGCGGAGGCAGCCGCCCCTGTCAAGGCAGCTCCACCCGCGCCGTCAAAGCCGGCACCTGCGGCTCCCGCACCCGTCGCACCGGCCAAGCCGGCGCCGGCAGCCCCCGCACCCGTCGCCACCGCGGGCAACGGCACCCAAGCTGCCACCACCCACGGGTGGGGTCCGGTTGTTACCGGCGATGAGTTCTCCTACGCCGGCGCTCCGGACCGCACGAAGTGGGGTGTCTACAACGGTTCAGGCCACGCGGGCAAGGGCGTCCGCAGCCCCCAGGCCTGGTCGATCGGCAACGGTGTGGCCACCGTGAGCGGCAACTCCGCCGGAACCACGGGCGGCATGTCAGCCAAGTTCGCTCAGCAGAAGTACGGCCGTTGGGAAACGCGCATGAAGACCAACGTCCGGGACTCTGAATACCATCCGGTCCTTATCCTTTGGCCCAATAACAACGCTTCCCCGAACTGCGCCGAGATCGATTACGCCGAGAGCACCTCGGACACCGCTCTGATGAAGTTCTTCCTGCACTATGCCTGCGGCGGCGGCGCCCAGACCACGATGGCGAAGCCGGTGGATAGCACGCAGTGGCATAACTACGCGGTGGAGTGGACCCCCGCCGGCATCACCGGGTACATCGACGGCGTGAAGACGTTCACCGACACGAACCCGGCGCACCAGCCCTCCGTCGGCATGCACCAGACACTTCAGCTCGACTGGTTCCCTGACGGCTCCGCCACGTCACCGTCGCAGATGCAGGTCGACTGGGTGCGCGTCTACAAGTAGGCCAGCACCGACAAAATCAGCCAGGCAGGATGCCGGCGCCCGCGAGGGTGCCGGCATCCTTTCTTTGTGGCCGGCTGCGAGCCGCCCCTGCCGTGGCAGGGTCTAGGCCAGCACCTTGTCGAGCTTGGTAAACGAGGTACCCCAGCCCTCGCGCGTCATGTCCACCCATTCGGTACTGTCGAACGGGCCCTGCGTAAGGTGCAGCCGGGTCCGGCCTCCTCCGAGGTCCTCGAACTCAAGTCGCATTTCGACTTGGCGGGTGGTGCCGGTGTCGGGCTCTGCCCTCTGCGTGGCCACCAGCAGCGACGGCGGGTCGTAGGCGGAGATCACGGCGTCGATGGGCCCCTCCTTGGCGACGCCGTCCTCGTCCCAGGCCATGACCAGCTGCCAGGCTCCGCCGACACGGGGTTCGACGACGATCCGCTCCCGGGGCGAGTCCACTCCCTCCGGGCCGAACCATGCGGCGAGCTGGTCCGGATCAGTGAAGGCTTTGAAGACCAGTTCGCGGGGAGCATCAAACTCCCTGGTCATGGTGAGGGTGTGGGACTCAGTGGTGTTCTCTTGGGTGTTCATTGCCTGACTCCTGATTCTTCGGATCTTGTTGGATCTTTCGCAAATGCGCATCGAGACGGCTGAAGCTGTCGTCCCAAAAGCGCCTGTACCTGTCCATGTATTCGGCGGCCTCGCGCAGCGGTGCGGCCTCGAGCTTCGAGGAGCGCCATTGCGCATTCCGGCTCCGGGTGATCAGACCGGCGGTTTCGAGCACCTTAAGGTGGCGGGAGATCGCCGGAAGGCTGATGTCGAAGGGCTCGGCCAGCTGATTGACGGTGGCTTCGCCCTCCGCCAGCCGGGCCAGGATCGCCCTGCGAGTGGAGTCGGCGAGCGCCGAGAAGATGAGGCTGAGCCGGTCGGATGACATCAGAGGGCGCCTTTTATACTTAACGCTTTTGCTAATTAACTAATACGTTAAATATGTGCTCCGTGGGTCCCGCTGTCAAGGGTTCCGCAGGACGCCTTGCCTACTGAACCTGCTCGATGGCCTGCCCGCCACCTCGTTTGTACACACGGTAGGCAGTAATGACGATTACGAGCCAAGCCCCACCCAGCGCCCAACCCGCCAGGACATCAGTGAGCCAGTGGTGGCCGAGGTAGACCCCGCTGAGGCCCATGGTCACGGCGAACAGGACCGCAACGGAGGCGGCGAGCACACGGCTCCGCGTCCTATCCACGCGCAGCGTGATCAAGTAGGCGATCATGCCAGCGATGACAACCGAGTTCAACGCATGCCCGCTGGGAAACGAGGCGGAGAAATCATAGGGCGGTACAGCCTCGAGCAGAGGTGGGCGGATGCGGACCACGAGCCGCTTGCCGACGATCGTCATCAGCAGCGAACCGGCCGATGCAGTGACTATGTGGGTTGCCGGGATCCAGGACTTCCACCTGATGGCCAGTATCCCTGCGGCAGTCACGACAAGAACTGGCATCCCAACCGTGTCACCGAAGAAGGCGTAGGCAGTGACCAGGACATCCAGCGCGGGAGTCCACCGACCCGGACACCCAGACGAAGAAGCAAATCAGGCCCAAAGCGGTCGCCGAGCCAGGCAGCAGCGTCCGGGGCACTGCCACAATGACAGCCCCGGCTTGGAAAAAGTTTGGGCAGCCCTCAAGAAAAGGTTGCCGGAGGCCACTAACATGGGGGGGTCAGCGCGCTGACGCCGAAGCGGTTGTTGCCTGCCCGGGATTAATCCGTAGCTGCGGCCGGACGGGACGCGCCAGCCGAACCGTCGCCTCTTGCCCCCGAGCGCTTCGGGGAGCACCATGACAAATGACGACAGGGACGGCCCCTAAGACATCGTCCCCGTGACCAGCGAGGGAGGATCCATGATCCGGGACAACAGCGCGGCCCACGAGCCGCAATCATGACCATCAAAGGAGCTCTTGCCGCCGGGGCTCTGGCGGGAGCCGCAGGCACTACCGCCCTGAACACCGTCGCGTACCTGGACATGGTCTGGCGGGCCCGCGCCGCCAGCAGCACTCCCGAAGCCACCGTGAAGAAGCTTGCGGACGTCACTGGCATTCCGATCCCGGGCACCGAGGACGAACGCACGAACCGCATAGCCGGATTGGGGCCATTGATGGGCCTCATGGCGGGAATCAGCGTCGGTGCCGTTCTCGGGCTGGTCCGCGGGGCCGGATACCGGCCCGGTCCTCTCGGTACTTGTCTGGCCGCCACGGCCGGGGCGCTCGTCGTCGGCAATGGCCCCATGACCGCGCTCGGAGTGACCGACCCCCGCACGTGGTCCCGTACGGACTGGCTAAGCGATATCTTCCCGCATCTGGCCTACGGGATCACCGCGGCGGCCGCGCTGCGGGCATTGGACCCGGAGCCATCAGCAGGTTAGACGCCCGGCGCTGGATGTCCCGCCCTGCGTCCCCGGCCGGCTCCGGCCACCGACACTGCAGGCTGCACCCGAATGGGCGCAGCCTGCAGTTCATAAGTGGATAAGGAGCCGGTTTACTCAGTGGTCCAGGAATTCGGGGACGCGCTTGCCTGCTCGCAGGAGGGGCGCGAAGAAAGCGGCGAGTTCCGCCGTCGCCGTCAAGGGCAGGACGTTCGCTACGTACTGGTCCGGGCGCACCACCACGACGACCCCGCCGCGGTCGATGCCGCGCAGTTCGAAGATATCCGCCGCCGGATCGGTGGCGTAGACCTTCTCGAGATAGGTGAGCTGGAACGGACCGACCTCCGGCTTGAACACCGCCGGGACGGTGCCGATGTCGATGTTCGTGTGGTCCTGCTGGTAGATCACCTTCACGTCGAACCATGCGTCACGGTCGGCTCCCGGCGGCGTTGCGGACAGCGGCGAGTCAGGTGAGTTCGCGATCCACTCGGCAAAGTCGGCCACGGGCGACGCGGCGCCGGCCGCGGCCGGGTCGGCAAAGACGTAGATGCGCCACCGGCCGTCGGCAGTGGCTTGGTGCCCGAGCTGCAGCGGGTTTGTGTCGCAGACACGCACGACGGGCGCGGACTTGAAGCGCTTCCCGATGGTGAAGCCGGTGGCCAGGTCTTGGTGTGCGGACTCGGCGATGAGCATTGAGGGGGAATACTGGGTCATGAACCCTGCCGGGAATTCGGCGGTGCTGACATAGAAGTCCTCGAGCTCGGAGGGGTTGTCGAATTCCTCCGGCTTCTTCGCCATGAGTGTGGACCACTCCTTGTCGAAGTCGATAAGGTTCTTCGCGACGACCTGGCGCTCGGCCGAGTACGTGGACAGCAGGCTCTCCGGGCTGCGGCCCTCGAGGACGTGGCCGAGCTTCCATCCCAGGTTGAAGCCATCCTGCATGGAGACGTTCATCCCCTGGCCGGCCTTGGCGCTGTGCGTGTGGCAGGCATCACCGGTAATGAACACACGCGGCGTGCGGGTGCCGCGCTGGTCCGGGAGGACGTCGTCGAACCTGTCGGTAAGGCGGTGGCCCACCTCGTAGACGCTGTGCCACGCCACATTGCGGACGTCGACGGTGTAGGGATGGACGATCGCGTTGGCCTTGGCGATGATCTGCTCGATGGTGGTCTTGCGGACGGCTCCACGGTCGTCCGCGGCCACCTCGCCGAGGTCGACGTACATGCGGAAGAGATGGCCGCCCTCGCGCGGGATCAGCAGGATGCTGCCGCCGTCATGGGACTGGATGGCGCACTTGAGGCGGATATCGGGGAAGTCCGTGGTGGCGAGCACGTCCATGACCCCCCAGGCGTGGTTGGCCTGGTCTCCTGCCATGGTGCAGCCGATCGACTCCCGCACCTTGCTCCGCGCACCATCCGCGCCCACAACATACTTGGCCCGGACCACACGCTCCTTGCCCTCGTCGGGGCCGGACGTGTGAGCAAGCGTCACTGTGACCGGGTACTCCCCCTCGCCGACTTCCAGCCCGCGGAACTCGTAGCCGTAGTCCGGCGACATGCGCGTTGGGGCTTTCGCCATGACATCGGCGAAGTAGTCCAGCACACGGGCCTGGTTGACGATGAGATGCGGGAATTCGCTGATCCCGGCCGGGTCGTCGAGCGTGCGGGCGGCCCGGACGATGTTTGAGGGGTTCTGGGGGTCCGGCTTCCAGAACGCCATTTCGGTGATCCGGTAGGCCTCGGCGATGATCCGCTCCGCAAAGCCGAAGGCCTGGAAGGTTTCGACGCTCCGGGCCTGGATGCCGTCGGCCTGACCGATCTCGAGCCTCCCGCCGCGGCGCTCCACGATGCGGGTGGTGATGCCGGGGAACTGGGACAGCTGCGCGGCCGTGAGCATGCCTGCGGGCCCGGTGCCCACGATCAGCACGTCGACCTCGTCGGGAAGCTCCGTGGGCCGGTTGATGCCGACACCGGCGGCCGGCTGGAATCGCGGGTCACCGGATACGTAACCGTGATGGTGGAAATGCACGGGGATTCCTCACTTCGTTGTGTGGCTGTTTAGGGCAGTCAATTGTGTTCGATATCAGAACTAATCGTTCTATAATAGAAATCTTTGGATGATTCAAAACTGTACGCAGATATGACCTGCGTTACAAGTGCCCTTGAAAACACCCGAGAAATCAGGGGTTGACGTTCGGTGGCTCCTAGGCAATAGTGATTGTATACGATTTCGTACTCGATGAGGAGTAACTCTTGGAACAGGTCACCGACCACATCCTGGCCGCGGCCCGCAAGGTCATCGCGGTGCACATCAACTACCCCAGCCGGGCAGCCCAGCGCGGCCGCACTCCGGAACAGCCGTCTTACTTCCTGAAGCCATCCTCCTCCCTGGCCCTCAGCGGCTCAACGGTGGAACGCCCTGCCGGCTGCGAACTCCTCGGCTACGAAGGCGAGATCGCCCTGATTATCGGCAAGCCTGCCCGCCGTATCGGAGTGGAGGATGCCTGGAGCCACGTCGAATGGGTCACCGCGAGCAACGACCTCGGCGTCTACGACCTCCGTTATGCGGATAAGGGCTCCAACCTCCGGTCCAAGGGCGGCGACGGCTTCACTCCCGTCGGCCCCGGACTCATCGCCGCGGACGCCGTCGACCCGGCCGGCTTGCGCATCCGTACCTGGCACAACGGCGACCTGGTCCAGGACGACACCACCGAAGACCTGTTGTTCCCTTTCGCCCGGCTCGTCGCTGATCTTTCGCAGCTGCTCACGCTCGAAGAGGGCGACATCATCCTTACCGGCACGCCGGCCGGCGCCTCCGTTGCCAAGCCAGGCGACGTCGTCGAGGTTGAAGTCAGTACGACGACGGCGGGAACCGGCGGCGCCGGCCTCGCCACCGGCCGTCTGGTCACCCGGGTGGAGGAAGGTACGACGCCGTTCGCCGATTTTGGTGCACGGCCCAAGACGGATGATCTCCAGCGGGAGGAAGCCTACGGCTCCCGGGAAGCCGCCGGTCTGGCAACCGGGGCGGCGACGGTGTCGGTACTGACGCCGGAGCTGAAGGCCAAGCTAGAGAGCGTCTGCACCGCCACGCTGTCCTCCCAGCTGCGCAAGCGGGGCCTGAACAACGTCAGCATCGACGGCCTCAGCTCCACCCGGCCGGAAAGGCGGATCGTGGGCCTCGCCCGGACCCTGCGCTACGTGCCCAACCGCGAGGACCTCTTCAAGACCCACGGCGGCGGCTTCAACGCGCAGAAGAAGGCGATCGATTCGGTCAACGAGGGCGAGATCCTCGTCATGGAAGCCCGCGGCGAGAAGGGCACCGGCACCATCGGCGACATCCTAGCCCTCCGCGCCCAGGTCCGCGGTGCCGCAGCCATCATCACCGACGGCGGGGTCCGTGACTTCTCCGCGGTGGCCGCCATGAACATGCCCACCTACTATTCCAACCCGCACCCGGCCGTCCTGGGCCGCCGGCACATTCCCTGGGACACGGACATCACCATCGCCTGCGGCGGCACCACCGTGCAGCCCGGAGACATCATCGTGGCTGACTCTGATGGCATCCTGGTCATCCCGCCGGCCCTGGCCGTAGAGCTCGCGGACGATTCGATCGCCCAGGAACGCGAGGAAGTCTTCATCGCCGAAATGGTGCAGCAGGGCCACAGCGTGGACGGCCTCTACCCGCTCAACGCCGAATGGCGGGCACGCTACGAGGAATGGGAAGCGGGCACCAAATGACTGAAACAGCCACTGCAGGCATGCGCACAGGCAGCAAATCAGAACAGGCCTACGCGGCCGTCAAGGCCCGGATCGTGGACGGGACCTACTCCCCCGGCTACCGGCTGGTTCTCGCCAAAATCGCCGAGGACCTGGGCGTCAGCGTGGTGCCGGTCCGCGAAGCCATCCGCCGCCTCGAAGCCGAAGGGCTGGTCAAGTTCGAACGGAACGTCGGCGCCACCGTGTCCGGGATCGACCCCACCGAGTACCTCTACACGATGCAGACCCTGAGCATCGTGGAGGGCGCAGCCACCGCATTGTCCGCCCCGCTGATCGGGGAGGCTGACATTGCCCGTGCCCGGGCAGTGAACGCCGAGATGCGCGAATGCCTGGAACACTTCGACCCCGTCCGGTTCACCCGGCTGAACCAGGACTTCCACAGCGTCCTGTTCGAGCACTGCCCCAACCCGCACATCCTGGACCTTGTCCACCGGGGCTGGAACCGGCTCGCGTCCCTGCGGTCCTCCACGTTCCGCTTCGTCCCCGGCCGCGCTCATGACTCCGTGGCCGAACACGAAGCCCTGCTCCGGCTCGTCGAAACCGGCGCCAGTGCCGACGAAATAGAAAAGGCAGCCCGTTTGCACCGCAGCGCCACTCTGGACGCTTACCTGGCCCAAACCCCGGCAGCAGTGCAGGCCGCTGCAGCCGACCACCCGACCCCCCAGACCTCCCAGCAGTAAGGAAAGTAACAATGACGTTCACTGCCGCAGAAACCACGGCCCACTACGTTCCGCAGGATCTTCCCACCCACATCCAGCACTACATCAACGGCGAATTTGTCGATTCCGTGGGCGGCAAAACCTTCGACGTCCTGGACCCGGTCTCCAACACCAACTACGCCACCGCCGCCGCGGGCCAGAAAGAGGACATCGAGCTCGCTGTTGCCGCCGCCCGCGAAGCCTTCACCAACGGCCCGTGGCCTAAAATGAAGCCCCGCGAGCGCGCCCGCGTCCTGAACCGGATCGCGGACGCCGTCGAGGCCCAGGAGGAACGGCTCGCAGAACTGGAAACCTTCGACACCGGCCTGCCCATCACCCAGGCGAAGGGCCAGGCCCTCCGTGCAGCCGAGAACTTCCGCTTCTTCGCCGACCTGATCGTGGCCCAGTTCGACGACGCCATGAAGGTCCCCGGCTCGCAGATCAACTACGTGAACCGCAAGCCGATCGGCGTCGCCGGCCTCATCACGCCGTGGAACACGCCGTTCATGCTGGAGTCCTGGAAGCTCGCCCCTGCACTGGCGACCGGCAACACCGTGGTCCTCAAGCCGGCCGAGTTCACCCCGCTCTCGGCCTCGCTCTGGGCACAGATTTTCAAGGACGCGGGCCTGCCGGACGGCGTCTTCAACCTGGTCAACGGCCTCGGTGAGGAGGCAGGCGACGCGCTGGTCAAGCACCCGGATGTCCCGCTGATCTCCTTCACCGGCGAGACCACCACGGGGCAGACGATCTTCCGCAATGCGGCAACCAACCTTAAGGGCCTGTCCATGGAGCTCGGCGGCAAGTCCCCGTGCGTCGTGTTCGCCGACGCCGACCTGGACGCCGCGATCGACTCCGCACTGTTCGGTGTCTTCTCGCTCAACGGCGAGCGCTGCACCGCCGGCTCCCGCATCCTCGTCGAACGCGCCATCTACGACGAGTTCTGCGAAAAGTACGCGGCCCGCGCAAAGAAAATCGTGGTCGGCGATCCGCACGATCCCAAGACCCAGGTCGGTGCCCTGGTCCATCCCGAGCACTACGAAAAAGTGGCCTCCTACGTGGAGATCGGCAAGTCAGAAGGCCGGCTCCTGGCCGGCGGCGGACGCCCGGAGCACCTGCCCGAGGGCAACTACATCGCCCCCACCGTGTTCGCCGACGTCGCCCCGGACGCCCGGATCTTCCAGGAGGAGATCTTCGGCCCCGTCGTCGCCATCACGCCGTTCGAGAACGACGACGAAGCGCTGGCTTTGGCGAACAACACCCGTTACGGCCTGGCGGCCTACATCTGGACCCAGAACCTCACCCGGGCCCACAACTTCTCCCAGAACGTGGAAGCCGGGATGGTGTGGCTGAACAGCCACAACGTCCGCGACCTGCGCACCCCGTTCGGCGGCGTCAAGGCCTCCGGGCTGGGCCACGAGGGCGGCTACCGCTCCATCGACTTCTACACCGACCAGCAGGCCGTGCACATCACGCTCGGCACCGTCCACACCCCGAAATTCGGCGCCTAAGTCTTTCGTCGGCGCCCAACCAGACCCCTTTCAAAGAAGAGAGAATCCCATGAACCGCCAAATTTCACAGGACAACATCATCCCCAAGCCTTCCGTACCGGCGCCTGACATCGTCCGCTGCGCCTACATGGAAATCGTGGTCACCGACCTCGCCAAGTCCCGCGAGTTCTACGTGGACGTCCTCGGCCTGCACGTCACCGAGGAAGACGAGAACACCATCTACCTGCGCTCCCTCGAGGAGTTCATCCACCACAACCTGGTCCTGCGCAAGGGGCCGATCGCCGCCGTCGCCGCCTTTGCCTACCGGGTGAAGTCCCCCGCCGAGGTGGACGCCGCCGAGGCCTACTACAAGGAACTGGGCTGCCGCACCGAACGCCGCAAGGATGGCTTCACCAAGGGCATCGGCGACTCCGTCCGCGTGGAGGACCCGCTGGGCTTCCCCTATGAGTTCTTTTACGAGACCGAGCACGTGGAGCGCCTCACCCAGCGCTACGACCTCTACTCCGCCGGGGAACTGGTCCGGCTGGACCACTTCAACCAGGTCACCCCCGACGTTCCGCGCGGCCGCAAATACCTCGAGGATCTTGGCTTCCGCGTCTCCGAGGACATCCAGGACTCAGACGGCGTCACCTATGCCGTGTGGATGCACCGCAAGCAGACCGTGCACGACACCGCACTGACGGGCGGCAACGGCCCGCGCATGCACCACGTCGCATTCGCCACGCATGAGAAGCACAACATCATCCAGATCTGCGACAAGATGGGCGCCCTGCGCATCAGCGACCGGATCGAGCGCGGCCCCGGCCGGCACGGCGTCTCCAACGCGTTCTACCTCTACATCCTGGACCCGGACGGCCACCGCATCGAGATCTACACCCAGGACTACTACACCGGCGACCCCGACAACCCCGTGGTGACCTGGGACGTCCACGACAACCAGCGCCGCGACTGGTGGGGCAACCCCGTCGTCCCGTCCTGGTACACCGAGGCGTCCCTGGTCCTTGACCTGGACGGCAATCCTCAGCCCGTCATCGAGCGCACCGACGCCTCGGAGATGGCCGTCACCGTGGGCGCCGACGGTTTCTCCTACACGCGCAAAGACGGAGCCGACGCCGAGGGGTTCAAACTCGGGGCGCAGGTCTAGCCAGACAGCGCTGCCGGCCCCGCGCCATGGCGTGCGGGGCCGGCAGCCGTCCGACGGACTGATCTGCCCACCATTGAGGAGCGCATGAATGCTTGACCCGAAAACAATCGAGGCGATCGCCGACGAACTCGTGGAGGCCGGCCGCAGCCGGACGCCGGTGCCGCGCCTGACCGCCCGCTACCCGGACATGACGGTGGAGGATTCCTACGCCGTGCAGCAGCTGTGGCGGCGGCGGAACGAGGAAGCCGGCCGGAAGCTCGTGGGCCGCAAGATCGGCCTCACGTCCAAGGCGATGCAGGCGGCCACGGGCATCACCGAACCCGATTACGGCGCGATTTTCGACGACATGGTCCTCGAAACCGGCTGCTCCGTTCAGTGGGACAGGTACACACACCCGCGGGTCGAGGTGGAGCTCGCGTTCGTGCTCAAGCAGGACCTCTCCGGCCCCGGCTGCACCATCTTCGACGTCCTCAACGCCACCGACTACGTGGTCCCGGCGCTCGAAATCCTGGACTCCCGGATCGAGATGGAGGGCCGGACCATCGTGGACACCATCGCGGACAACGCGGCCATGGGCGCCATGGTGGTGGGCGGCAATCCCGTCCGCCCGGACGCCGTCGACCTCCGCTGGGTATCCGCGATCCTCTACAAGAACCAGACGGTGGAAGAGACCGGCGTGGCCGCCGGCGTCCTGGACCATCCCGCCGCGGGCGTGCACTGGCTCGCCAACAAGATTGCCGCCCACGGCGACGGCATGAAGGCCGGGGACATCATCCTCGCCGGCTCTTTCACCCGACCGCTGTGGGTCTTCAAGGGTGACACCGTCCACGCCGATTACGGACCCCTCGGGAGCATCACGTGCCGATTCGAGTAGAACCCGATGCAACATTCCGAGACGCCTTGGCAGCCGCGGACAGGCCGCTCGCCGGCATGTGGGTCTGTTCCGGCAGCCCGCTCGTGGCCGAGATCTGCGCCGGGGCAGGCCTGGACTGGCTCCTGATCGACGCCGAACACAGCCCCAACGGCCTGGAATCAATCCTGGCCCAGCTCCAGGCAGTGCACGGCTACCCCGTCCAGACCCTGGTCCGTCCCCCGGTCAACGACACCGTGGTGATCAAGCAGTATCTGGACCTCGGCGTCCAGAACCTGCTGGTCCCCATGGTGAACTCAGGGGCCGAGGCCGAAGCTGCCGTCGCCGCCACCCGTTACCCGCCGCACGGCGTCCGCGGGGTCGGCTCCGCGCTGGCCCGCGCCGCCCGGTGGAACCGCATTCCGGACTACCTGGCCCGCGCCTCCGAAACGGTGAGCGTGACCGTGCAGATCGAATCCGAATCCGCCGTTGCCGCGGTGGAGGACATCCTGGCGGTGGACGGTGTGGACGCCATCTTCCTGGGACCGTCAGACCTCGCCGCCTCGATGGGCCTGCTGGGACAGCAGGAACACCCAAAGGTGCGCGCCGCCGTCGAACACTGCATCGCCGCCGCCAACACGGCGGGCAAACCCGCCGGCGTGAACGCCTTCAGCCCGGACACCGCCCGCAGCTACCTGGCGGCCGGCGCCGCGTTTGTTCTGGTGGGCGCCGACGTGGCAATCCTGGCCCGCGGCTCCGAAGCACTAGCCGCCGAGTACATCACGCGGGACGCGGTAACTGAGCCTGCTGAAACCCCGACCAGCTACTGACTCGAACCGCTGGTTGAACCTGTCGAAACCGCTTCCCCTGGTAGAACCTGCCGAAACCGCTTCCGCTGGTTGAGCCTGTCGAAACCGCTTCCGCTGGTTGAGCCTGTCGAAACCCCGACCAAAACTTTCTGAGGAGACTCCCGCATGTCCACTTCGCCCGCACTCTCCCCTGCCATCTCACCCGCCCGTGAGACTGATCTTCTCGCCTCCGTCCCCACCGGCCTGCTGATTGGCGGGCAGTGGCGGCAGGCGTCCGACGGCGGCACGTTCGACGTGCACGACCCCGCCACCGGGGAGGTACTCGCCACCCTGGCCTCCGCCACGAGCGCAGACGCACTGGCCGCTCTCGACGCCGCAGACAAGGCCCAGGCCTCCTGGGCCCGGACGGCGCCGCGTGAACGTGCCGAAATCCTGCGCCGCGCCTTCGACCTCGTGACCGCACGGGCCGAGGACTTCGCCCTGCTGATGACCCTGGAAATGGGCAAACCGTTGGCCGAAGCCCGCGGCGAAGTTACCTACGGCGCCGAATTCCTGCGCTGGTTCTCGGAGGAGACAGTCCGTGATTACGGCCGCTACCTCACCACACCGGAGGGCAAGAACAAGATCCTGGTCCAGCACAAGCCCGTGGGCCCCTGCCTGCTCATCACTCCGTGGAACTTCCCGCTCGCCATGGCCACCCGCAAGGTCGCCCCGGCCGTCGCAGCCGGCTGCACCATGGTCCTCAAGCCAGCCAAGCTCACCCCGCTGACCGCACAGCTGTTTGCCCAGACCATGCTCGACGCCGGCCTGCCCGCCGGCGTCCTGAACGTCGTCTCCTCCTCCAGCGCTTCGGGGATCTCAGGGCCGCTGCTGAAGGATTCCCGGCTGCGGAAGGTCTCCTTTACCGGCTCCACCCCGGTCGGCAAGCGCCTCATGGCCGACGCCGCACAGAATGTCCTGCGCACCTCCATGGAACTCGGCGGCAACGCCCCGTTCATCGTGTTCGAGGACGCCGACCTGGACAAGGCTGTGGACGGAGCCATGGCCGCCAAGATGCGGAACATGGGCGAAGCCTGCACCGCAGCCAACCGCTTTCTGGTCCAGGAATCCGTGGCGGCCGAGTTCACACAAAAATTCGCCGCTGCCATGGGAGCCCTGGTCACCGGCCGCGGGACGGAACCGGACACCAAGGTCGGCCCGCTGATCGACGCCGGCGCCCGTGACGACGTGCACGCACTGGTGAGTGCCGCCGTCGAGGCCGGCGCCACAGCGGTTACCGGCGGCGCACCGGTAGCGGGCGCTGGCTACTTTTACCAGCCCACCGTCCTGGCCAACGTGCCGAATGACGCCGAGATCCTGCGCCAGGAGATCTTCGGGCCGGTGGCTCCCGTCACCACCTTCACCACCGGATTGGACGCCATCCGGCTCGCCAACGCCACCGAATACGGTCTGGCGTCCTACGTCTACAGCCGGGACTTCAACCGGCTGCTCCGTGTGGCCGAACAGATCGAGTTCGGCATGGTTGGCTTCAACGCCGGCGTCATCTCCAACGCCGCCGCTCCGTTCGGCGGCGTCAAGCACTCCGGGCTCGGGCGTGAAGGCGGCTCCGAAGGCATCGCCGAATACACCACCACGCAGTACATCGGCATCGCCGACCCGTACGCTTCCTGACTTTCTGGACTTCGTCAAAAGCCACCGCTAGCGGGACACACCGACGTGCCCGCAGGAAAGAGACACAATGAGCGCCCTGTCGCATCAACAACGCAATTCGGCACCGCAACGAAATTCGGGACGGGAAAACCGTCGCGTAGCGTTTGCCACCATCGTCGGGACCACCGTCGAGTGGTACGACTTCTTCATCTACGCGAACGCTGCCGGCCTGGTTTTCGCCAAGCTTTTCTTCGAACCCGCCGGCAACGACATAGCCCTGTTGGTTTCCTTCGCGTCAGTGGGTCTGAGCTTCCTGTTCCGGCCCTTGGGCGCATTCCTGGCCGGACACTTCGGAGACCGACTGGGTCGCCGGGCCATGCTGGTCCTCACCCTGATCCTCATGGGAGCCGCCACCACCCTGATCGGCGTGCTGCCCACCTACGAGACCGCCGGCCTGACTGCACCCGTCCTGCTGCTGCTTCTGCGCATCCTGCAAGGCATCTCTGCGGGCGGGGAATGGGGCGGTGCGGTCCTCATGGCCGTGGAACACGCGCCCAGTTCCAAGCGCGGACTGTTCGGTTCGTTCCCGCAACTCGGCGTCCCCTTAGGCATGCTGCTTGCGGCCGGCGTCCTGGCCCTGATGTCCGGCGTGGTCTCGCCCGGTGCGGCTTTCGTCGAGTGGGGCTGGCGTGTCCCGTTCCTGCTCAGCTTCGTGCTGATCATCGTGGGCTTCATTGTGCGTCGGAGCGTAGACGAGAGCCCTGTCTTTGCGGAAATCGCCACTCGGAGGCAGCAGACGCGCGTTCCGATCGTGGAGCTGTTCAAAAAGCACTGGCTGCTGGTCCTCCTTGCGGCGCTGGTCTTTGCAGGCAACAACGCCGCCGGGTATATGACCACCGGCGGCTATATCCTCAGCTACGCCACCGCCCGAAGGGACTGGCCATGGACCGCACCCAGGTGCTCCTCGCCGTCACGGCCGCGGCCGCCCTGTGGTTCGTCTTTACGCTCATCGCCGGCTTCCTCGCCGACAGCATCGGCCGCAAGAAGACCTACCTCATCGGCTATGGCTGCCTGATGGTCACGTTCTTCCCGCTGTTTTGGCTCATCAATAGCGGCAACATCTGGGCCATGTTCCTGGGCCTGGCCTTGTTCAGCGTCGGACTCGGCCTCACCTACGGACCGCAGGCCGCCCTCTACAGTGAACTCTTTCCGGCATCCATCCGTTTCTCCGGAGTGGCCATCTCCTATGCTCTGGGCGCGATTATCGGCGGTGCCTTTGCTCCGGCGATCGCCACCGCACTGGTCCAGGCGACGGGGACCACCATGTCGGTGTCTGCGTACCTGCTCGTTGTCGCGCTGATCTCAACGGGCGCGGTGCTGATGATCCGCGAACGGAAGGGCATCGACCTGGGCATCGATAACCAGGCCGAGCAGGAAGTCGGCGCCACCGTCTTCGACCGGCGCAGCCCCGTCACGAACAAGGTCTGATCCCCGGAATTGAGCCTGTCGACCCCCCCGGTCCTCGACAGGCTCAATACCGGCAGTAGGGCTACCCGGCCTGCCGCGGCAATGTCGGGGTCGGCTCCGGCAATAGACTGAAGCCATGGCCCAGACAGGACTCTCCGCAAGCAGACGGTTCCTGCGAGGAAGGATCCGCACGGGGGTGGTCCGGAGCCGCAACTCGCTGGTCCCTGCCATCCAGATGACGGTCTGCGCCGTGGGTGCCTATGCGTTCGCCGAGTACATCCTGGGGCACACCGGTCCCCTGTTCGCGGCCACGTCGTCGCTGATTGCCCTCGGGTTCTCCCGGGATCCGCGCCTCCGCCGGGTGGTGGAGGTTGGCCTGGGCTGTACCCTGGGCATCGTCGTCGGCGACCTGCTGCTTCACTGGCTGGGCGCCGGAATCTGGCAGGCCGCCGTCGTCCTTCTTTTCTCCATCCTGCTGGCCCGATTCCTGGACAGCGGCACCATCTTCACCACCCAGCTCGGGCTGCAGTCCCTGCTCGTGGTGCTGCTGCCGGCGCCGGCCGGCGGGCCGTTTACGCGGAGCATCGACGCCGTGGTGGGCGGTGTTTTTGCGCTGCTGGTCACCATTCTGGTGCCCAAGGACCCGCGCCGTGAGCCCCGGAAGGACGTCCAGAAGCTCCTGCACGAACTCGCGGAGGTGCTGCGCGAGTGCGCGTCGGCCCTGCTCCACAGCGATTCCACCGAGGCGTGGCATGCGCTGGTGCGCGGCCGCAACTGCCAGCCGCTGGTGGATGCGATGAGGCAGTCGCTGCGGGCGTCCGGCGAGGTGGCTACCCTGGCGCCGGCCTACCGCAGGCACCGGGACGAGCTGGACCGGCTGGAACAGTCACTGGATTTCATTGACCTCGCGCTGCGCAACAGCCGGGTCTTCGCGCGCCGGCTGACCAGCGCGATCAACCACGCGGCGCTCTCCGACGAAGCCGTCGAGAATATTGCCGAGGTCCTGCAGGAGACGGCGGCGGCCATCGATGAGCTCTCGCTGGGGCTGGCGGAGGTCCACGACGGCGTCCGCCGCACCCATCTGCGCACGGCCCGCGTCGACCTGAGCGACATCGCCGGGCGGCTGCACCCAAGGATGCTCAAAGTGCAGCGGCTCGAGGGTGAAACCGTGGTGATGCTGTTCCGGCCGCTGATGGTGGACCTGCTCGAGGCCACAGGCATCGACCCGCGCGAGGCCCGCGACATCCTGCCGCCGCTGTAGGGGGCCGCTGGCTGAGTTCGCCGTGTATCCGAGGACGCCTGACGCGCAGCGCATGACGTTGGATCAGTGCCGAACAGTGTCCAAGGGATCGGCAGTTGCAACCACGGGCTGGACGCCCGGGCGCTGCGGTTCGTGGGTCATGCGGTCATTTTCGCATGCGGCCATTTTGCCGGCCCCACTAACGGGCTGGCGTCATCAGCTCAGCAGTTTGGGTGGAGGTGTTTTTCCTCGCTTCGGAAAGCGCTAGATTCCACGCCAAGCCAAGCGATAGACCAGTTCATTGGCAAATATTTTGTGAGACAGGTGCGGTTACGAGACATTTCGGCCGCTTCCCTCCGGTGACGAGGTCCGCCGGGAGAGCGCAGCGAGGGCTTAGGACCGGTGGTGGTCCATGAGCAGCTCGGCCATGGCCCTGGCGCGGCCAGCGGCGCGGGAGTCGCCCTCGGCCGCGGCGACGATGGCTCCCTTGATCAGGATGTGAATGGACCAGGCGAAATCGTGCGGGTCGTTAAGGCCAGCGGATTCTGCGAGTTCCGCAATCTGTTGCCGCGTCTGGTCCATGTACCGGATGCTCGCTTTCCCGAGGGGGTGGTCGGGGCCCATTTCCATCATCACGTGCAGGAAGGAGCTAACCTGGGCCGCGCCTTGGCGGAACCAGTCGTCGAAGACATCGAAGATCGTCAGCATGGCTGCCTCGTCGCTGGTCCCGCGCCGGGCGATTGCGTTCTGGATCGCGGCCGTGCGTTCCAAGTACCACTGCTCGAGGAAGGCAAGGACGACATCGTCCTTGGAGCGGAAGTGCCTGTAGAAGGTTGCCTTGGCCACGCCTGACGCACGGATCAGTTCGTCGACTCCGACATCGCGGATCCCGCGACGGGCGAACAGTTCGTAGGCGGCGGCAACGATCTTCTCCCGAGGCCTGTCCATTGCAGGGCGCCTTGACTGTTCAGCTCTGCTCTCGGGGGTCTGCACACATGGATAATACACAATCCCCTTGGGCCGAGACAGACCGTTCTGTCTAGGGCGTCCCGACTGCATCAGTTCGACGACGGGGGCTGGATTCCGATGGCCCCGTCAGCCCAGCCGTTCGGGCAGCTGACCGTTCCGACACCGATGACTGTCGGCGACATCGATAAGGTTCTCCAAGCATTTGTCCAGGCGGCTGCAAACGCCCATGAAGCGGGATACGACATCGTCGAGGTCCACGCAGCACACGGATACCTTCTCCACCAATTCCTTTCGCCTATTTCGAACCATCGCCAAGACGAATATGGCGGTTCCCTTGAAAACCGCATGCGGCTGCCCCTGCAGGTTTGTAAAGCCGTCCGAGAAGCCTTCCCCCAAAACAAGCCGATGTCCGCATTACCGCGACAGACTGGATTGAAGGCGGCATCACCATTGAAGAGGCCGGCGTCTTCGCTGGCCGCCTGGCAGGCCTCGGCGTCGACCTGCTGGACGTGACATCGGGGGCACTGGCCATTGATGCACCCCCACCTAACAAAAAGGGCCTGAACCTGGAGTTCGCCGATGCCCTGAGGAAAGAGGCCGGCGTCGCCGTGGCCCCGGTGGGTCAGCTATCCGATCCAGAACTGCTGAGGACCGTCGGTGAGACATCATCCGTGGATGCCGTATTGGTCGGGCGTGCCCTCCTGCGCGATCCGTACTTTACGCTTCAGGTTGTCGAGGGCCGGCAAAAGGACTGGCCCAACCAGTACCGCCGCGCGCTCTAACGGGAGACACCCGGACATAAGAGGTCATAGCATGCGTGGTTCGAATCAATGCGCGCAGGGATGTTCCAACGTGCCCTGACACCCCCGAGACGAAGGCGCTTGCCGACCAGCCGATCGAGGGAATTACGTCAAGTTGGCACTCGGAAGGGGTCAGCTGGCGAAGGAAAAATGCGCTTGCTGCCTGACCGACGACGGTTGTGGCGGCCTTTACGCGGAATGAACGTCAGATTGGAGTACACCCCAGCCTGACGGGACCAGGCTGGAATATCTTGACTTTGTTCTTGGACGGACCTAGAACTCAACCTGACAGGAGGGTTGGAGGCACCGGTAGCT
Organism: Arthrobacter sp. 05T444; assembly: GCF_056395905.1. Classification (NCBI taxonomy): domain Bacteria; kingdom Bacillati; phylum Actinomycetota; class Actinomycetes; order Micrococcales; family Micrococcaceae; genus Arthrobacter; species Arthrobacter sp. 05T444. The sequence continues at coordinate 169,505 of NZ_JBFTKK010000008.1, read as the reverse complement.
GGACAGCGAATCGGGTACGTGCGCGTAAGCACGCTGGATCAGAACGAGAAGCGCCAGCTCGAAGACCAGGTTCTGGACCGGGTCTTTACGGATAGGTCCTCCGGAAGGGACACAGGCAGGCCGCAACTGACGGAACTGCTACGGTTCGCGCGCGACGGGGACACCGTGGTTGTGCACAGCATGGACCGGCTCGCCCGCAACCTCGATGACCTGCGTGCCCTCGTCCAGGGCCTCACCCGTAAGGGCGTGCGCGTGGAGTTCGTCAAAGAGAGACTGGTCTTCACCGGCGAGGACTCCCCCATGGCGAACCTCATGCTCTCTGTCATGAGTGCGTTCGCTGAATTCGAACGCACCCTGATCAGGGAACGCCAAAGGGAGGGCATCGCCCTGGCACAGCAGCGGGGCGTCTACAAAGGACGGAAGAAGACTCTCACGCCGGAACGGACGGCCGAGCTCGTTCAACGCTCCGGCAACGGTGTTCCGAAAGCCGTCCTTGCCCGTGATTACGGGATCAGCCGGGAGACGGTGTACCAGTACCTGCGCCGCGCCAAGCTGGAGTGAACCACTCCCCGGGCCATCGCCGACGCGGCCGTAGCCTGACGGAAGGCCCGATATCGGCGTCATTGAGCACTGCTAAAGCCGTTGCCCACAAGATCTTCCGTCATGTAATCCCCGCTCCCCCTGCGTGATGCCGGCTTTGGGCAAAACGTAAATCTAATGAATCATTGATTCAGAATTTGGAACGGGTTGGAGGCGGAATGGCCGCCTTGGACCCGCCTAATAGTTTCCGGCGTCAGCGTTTGCGAGACAGGCAGGTCTGCCAGTGACTCCTGCTGCATTCCGAGGTCCGCGTAGACAGCATGAAGGCCCGCTACCACGGCCCCCACAGCGCCGGAAAAGTCACCAAGGGCTGCGGGCAGCAGCCTCGGGGACATCCGCAGGTTGTGTTCAAGGGCGCTCTCATATCGGCCAAGGCTCGACGTCAGTGATTTGGCGATGCCTCCCCCGAGCACAATGATGTTCGGCTCGCAAGAGACCGTGATGGCCGTCAGTGCAATCAGAAGAGCATGATCGAAGTGTGCACGCAGGGTTTCAATCCCGCCCTTGTCCTTCTCAACGAAAAGTTCCGCGGGACTCAGCAGCGCAACACCTGCTTCAGCAGCCCTCCGCAGTATTCCCGGACCCGTAAGCATGTGTTCGAGTTTTGTACCAAGCGGACCCACTGGGAGTTGGCCAAATTCTCCTACAAGGCCCCTATCTCCCTGGAGGACCTTCCCATCGATGGCGATCCCTGCACCGAGCCCTGTTCCGAGGGTCAGCATCGCAGCGGTCGGCGATGTCCGTGCGGCCCCGAATCTTTGCTCGCCGAGGAGGGCCAGGTTTGCGTCATTGTCTATCATGACGACCTTCTGGACCGCTGCCTCAAACCTTTGCAGAAAGCGGGGGTCTTCCACCTGCGTCAGGTGGTGGGCGTTGGAGATAGATCTGTCGATGCGGCCGACCGCTCCTGGGAGACCTAGGCAGACGGCGCCTACGAGCCGCCAGTTACTACCAGCGGCCGAGCGCACCTCCGCCGCCAACCATTCAGCGAGATCCGGGGCGTTCAGGGCCGAGGGGGTGGCCACGTCAAGCGCCAGGATCGGGTTGGCCAGAAGATCGGCAACAATAATGCGGGTGTTCGAGGCACCTAGGTCTATGCCGACGACGTACGACCGGCCCGCGACGACGTCCAGAAGCACGGCTCGGCGGCCCCTGTTTTCGGACACGATTTCCGAGCCTTCGAGCAGAAGTCCTTCGTCAATCAGCGAGTCAACGGCCCGCGTGACAGTTGCCGTGGAAATGCCGGTGGCTTCAGCGATCTGTTTTCTGCTCGCTGGGGCCAGCCGGAAGACCTCGGCCAGCACGGTGCCACGATTCATCATCCTCGTGCTTTGAACCATCGAGATCCTCGTAGTTTTGGAATCAGCATGAAGTAAAAGATACCCGAGATCACTACTTTTCCACCACCCCAAGCACATTTTCCAAATATTTTCCCATCGCAGCTCTTGACTTTGATTGCACTCTGAAATCAAAATGGATGAACACGTCAAGGGCGACTCCGTCCAGAAGTCCGGACTCCAGCGACTGGGTGCCATGGCATCGTCCCCTGACAAGCAGCTCAAGGAAGGTCAAGGACCCGATGGAAACACTCGCACTCACAGGACGGCGCCAGATGCGGTGGCTCGTCGCCGGCGCAATGGCGCTGGCACTTTCACTAACCGGCTGCTCCAGCCCCGGGGCAGCACCCGGGACAGGAGCTCCGGCCACACAGGCAACTGAGCCGAGCCTCGCATTCGTTGGCCCCAACGGCGAAAAGCCAGGCAAGCTCGCTGACCTCGTGCTGACCGCTGACGAAAAGGCCAAAGTCAAGAGCGGCAATTACACGGCCGCGTTCGTTTGGCACACGTCCTCGGAGTTTGTTTCCGCAGTTGAAAAGGGCGCCCGTGAACAGTTCAAGGACCTGGGGATCAAAGTCGTTGCGAGCACGCAGGCCGGCTTCGACGCTGCCACCCAGGCCAACAACCTTCAGACAGTGCTGGCTCTGAACCCTGACATCATCGTCACCATCGCAGTGGACCCGGTTTCGGCGGAAGCGACATTCAAGCCGGCAGTCGAGAAGGGGATCAAGCTCGTCATCATGACCACACCCCCCGCGCACTACAAGGCAGGGCAGCAGTTCGTGTCCATCGTGACGGAATCGCTTACTGAAGCCGGCAAGCTGAACGCCACAATCCTCGGAGACGCACTCGGCGGCCAAGGCGACATCGGCTACATGTACCACGATGCCGACTTCTGGTTCACCAACCAGCGCGACAAGGCCTTCAAGGCTTGGACGTCCTACCTCTACCCCAACGAGAAGATCGTCGCCGAGGAGGGCTTCACTGACGAATCAAAGACCCAGGAGATCGCCGCGGCGATGATAGCGCGCCACCCGGACCTGAAGGGCATCTACGTCCCGTGGGCAACTGCCGCCCAAGGTGTGCTCGCCGCCCTTCGCGACGCCGGCCGATCCGATGTCAAGGTAGTGACCAACGACCTCGACGCCACCCTTGCAGCCGACATGGCGCGCGACGGCAACGCGGCCGGCCTCGTGGGCAACAGCTCCATCTCTATTGGCAAGGGACTGGCCACCGCCTCCGCCTACGGCGTGCTCAAGAAGCAGGCGCCTGCGCTCGTGGCTGCGACTCCGACGGGGATCACCAAGGACAACCTGGCCCAGGGCTGGAAGGACGATTACGGCACCGAACCGCCATCGAGCGTCACGGGCAAGTGACCCGACACTGATCCGGGCCCGGCGGAAAAGCGCTGGGCCCGGAATCAGAAAAGGCTAGACCCCGTTGGCCATTGACGCGCCACATGCCCTCATCACTAAGGCCCAACCTACGGGCACCCCTATAAAGGAACCTCCCATGGCACAATTTGTGCAGACCGTACTCGGTCCGGTCGACCCGGCCAGACTTGGAAAAATCCTCCACCACGAACACCTCACATCCCTGGTTCCCGGACCATGGCTGTCAGGTGGACGTCCGGAGACGCTCGCTGATCCGCACCGGCTGGTGGTTTCGCCAACCGACCCCGCTTATGCAGACGACCAGGTGTGCCAAGCCGTCGGTGCCCTTAGCGGGCTCAAGGACTTGGGCTTCGACACGGTTGTGGACCTCAGCCCCTACAGCGTCGTCGGCCGCTCGGCGCTGGGCGAAAACCTGAACATCCTGCAGCGCGTATCGGAGCAATCCAGGGTGCACATCGTGGCGGGAAGCTCCGTCTACCTGGAGCCTTACAGCCCGGCCTGGACCGCCGAGGCGACCCTCGAGCAGATGACGGAGCGGTTCACCCTGGACGTCTCCACGGGGATCGGTTCCACGTCGATCAAAGCCGGCATCCTGGGTGAACAGGCCACGGGCCTGAACGAAATCACAGCCCACGAAGAGAAGTGTCTTCGGGCTGCCGCGCGTGCGCACCAAGCCACAGGAGTGTCGCTGGTGACGCACACTACACACGGGACGATGGCCCTTGAGCAGATCCAGATACTGAACGAGGAGGGGGCCGATCTCAGCCGTGTGGTCATCGGGCACATGGACATTCAGCCCGAGCTCGAGTACCTGCTCAAGGTGCTGGACACCGGAGTCAACATCGCCTTCGACACCATCGGCAAGGAATTCTGGGACTTCGTCCTGGAGCCCGGCCCCGCCCAGCCGACCGAAGGCGAATACTCCAAAAGGGCCTACTACCGCTCCGACGCGAGCAGGGCAGCACACCTGGCCGACCTGGCCGACAGGGGCTACGCAGGGCAAGTTCTGCTCTCGCAGGATCTCACCGGCGCCGAGGTTTACCTCAACCCCAGAACCCACGGAGAGTGGGGTTACAACTACCTTGGCGCGGCCTTCATCCCGATGGCAGCCGAACTGGGCCTGTCACAGGCCCATGCCGATCTGATGCTGCGGGACAATCCACTCTGGCTCCTGACGCAGGAGGCGCCGTGAGCACCGGCTCAAATCATGCCGTCAAAGTTGCGGCCTACGTGGTGGGCGTTGATCTCGGTGGGACAAAGATCAGGGCCGGCATTGCCAGCGAAACCGGGACCATCCTGGCTGACCGGAAGGTGCCCACCAACGCCGGAGGCGTCAATGTTATTGAACAGATTGTCGGCCTCGTCAGTGAGTTGTGCGCAGTCGTCGGCGCCGGCACCGATCAGGTCGCGGCGACCGGCATCGGTGGTGCTGGAGTTCCGGACAGCTCCGGGGAGAACTTCGACCAGGCTCCCAACCTCTCGGGACTGCGGGACGTGCCTTTTGCGCAGGACCTCATGCAGAGGCTCGGGCATCCCGTGATCATCGAAAATGACGTCAATGTCGCCGCTCTCGGAGAATTGCACTACGGCCTCGGACTCGGCCACTCTGACTTCGTCTTCGTCTCCGTCGGTACCGGGATCGGCATGGGCATCGTGGCGGACGGCCGGCTCATACGCGGTGCCAGTGGGGCGGCAGGGGAAATCGGATACCTTCCCTTCGGAACGGACCCACTGACCGCGGAAAACCAGGTGCGTGGCCCGTTGGAGGAAGCGGTAGCAGGCGACGCACTGGCACGCCGGTACGAGATGGCTACAGGGTACAGAATCTCCACCCGGGAGATCTTTGCGAAGGCCCAGGACGGTGACACACACGCGCTGGCCGCCATCGACGATGAGGCACGATGGCTCGCCGCGGCCCTCGTCGCAGTCAACGCGGTCCTCAACCCGGAAGTTTTCGTGATCGGCGGCGGCATCGGCAGCAGGAAGGAGCTCTTGCCCCACCTCCACACCTGGCTGACCCGCCACGGAGTGTCTTCACTCGATGTCCGCATCAGCGAACTCGGCCACCGCGCACCAGTAGCCGGCGCGGTCCGGCTCGCACTCGCGGCCGCCAAAACCGGACTGCCCAGCCCTACCGAGACCGTCTCCGCACTGCACGGCCCTGCTCAGAAAGGACACACACCGTGAGCACCACAACTCTAGCGAAACCAAATTTCCTCACCCACGTCAAGGAGATGAACTGGAGCAACTACGTCGTCTACATCGGATTCGCGCTCGTGTTCCTGTTCTTTGCAGTGACACAGACGGCGTACTTCCTCAACGCGACTAACCTGCTCAACATCGTGATCCAGGCAGCACCGATCACGATCATGGCGGTCGGCATGGTCTTCGTGCTGAGTACAGGCGAAATCGACCTCTCCATCGGCTCGACCGTAGCACTGTCTGCGTTGACAACCGGCGTCGTCCTTCAAGGAACCGGGCAGTTTTGGATCGGCGCTCTGGCCGGGCTGGGGGTGGGCATCATTGTCGGGCTCGTCAACGGCTTCTTCATCACGATGGTCCGTCTTCCCTCATTCCTGGTGACTCTGGCCACGATGGGCCTGATCGCCGGCCTCGCCCGACAGCTAACAGACCTCCAATCGGTACCGGTGACCGACCGCGCCTTCGTCTGGCTCTTCGGCGGCGGTGATCTTCTCGGGTTGCCGATCATGCTGTGGTGGACGGTCTTGGCGGTCCTCGTCGGCTGGCACCTGCTACGGCAGCGCCGGTATGGCGCCCACGTTCTGGCCGTGGGCAACAGCGCGTCGGCAGCCCGGGTGAGCGGCATCAAGGTCAACCGTATCCGGCTGATGGTCTTCGTCGGTAGCGCCATGGCCGCGGCCCTCGCCGGTCTCCTGTACGCCGGCCGCCTGCACGGCGCCCGCTACACCTTGGGTGAAACCGACCTGATGACAGTCATCGCGGCTGCCATCGTCGGCGGCACCAGCCTGTTTGGCGGCAAGGGGACGGTCATCGGTGCCCTGATCGGCAGCCTCCTGATGAGCATGATCAACAACGGACTCATCCTCGCCGGGCTCAACGTTTCCCAGCAGATGATCGTCCGCGGCCTGATCATCCTCGTTGCGGTCTCCTTCTCCCTCCGCGGCAAGAAAAGCTAGAGAAAGGATCCCCATGTTCCTCGACCTGCTTCGACGACGAAACCCCGGTTTCCTCTCGGCAATTTCCCAGCTGCACACAGCCGGCGACCTGCCCGTCAACTGCTACGCAATTGACCTTGACGCCGTCGAACGGAATGCTGTCGCATTCGCCGCGGAAGCGGCGCGTCTCGGACTGACGCCGTTCGCCATGACCAAGCAGATAGGCCGCAACCCCGACGTCTCCAAGACACTCGTGCGCTCAGGCATCACCCACGCCGTCGGCGTCGATCTGCAGTGCGCGGTGGCAGCGGCTTCGGGAGGCCTCCGCGTGGGGCACCTTGGCCATCTCGTTCAGATACCTCGGCACGAGGCCGATCTGGCCGCGTCGCTGGAACCGTTGTACTGGACGGTCTTCAGCGAGACCAAGGCCCGGGAGGCAGGTGCCGCCGCACTAAGGCGCGGCCGCGTCCAGGATGTCCTCCTCCGCGTGGTCGCCCCCGATGACCGGTTCTACACCGGGCACGAGGGCGGCTTTGCCTTGGAAGGAATCGTGCAGGCGGCCGACACCGTCGACGCTCTCCCCGGCGTGCGCTTCGCCGGCATCACCACGTTCCCCGCCACCCTCTTCAATCCGGCGACAGGGACGGCAGAGGCAACCCCGAACCGCCGGACCCTCGCCCGTGCAGCGGCGCTCCTCGAAGCCAACGGGCGGACGGGATTCGCGGTGAACGCGCCCGGAACCACGTCAATTTCGGTGCTGGAGGGGCTGGCCCGCGACGGAGCCACACAGGTGGAGCCAGGCCATGGGCTAACGGGAACCACCCCCCTGCATGCCGTGGCCGATCTGGCCGAAGAGCCTGCCATCGCGTACGTCACCGAAGTCTCGCACCTGTGGAATGACAGGGCCTACGTCTTCGGCGGAGGATTCTACGTCGACCCGGTCCTTGGTGAAGGCACCACGCGCGCGATCGTCGTTCCCGGCGCTTCGGACGTCTCGGCCGCCCCGGCGCTTCCGGTGGAAATGCCTGCGCCACACGCGATCGACTACTACGCCACCATCCCGTTGGACCACGCAAGTCCCGTCGCAGAAGGCGACACGGTGATCTTCGGGTTCCGTCCGCAGGTGTTTGTCACCCGGGCACTGACCGCGGCCATCTCCGGCATCTCCACAGGCACCCCCCGGGTCGAGGGCATCTGGGCAGCGGACGGCTCCGCACCGCTCGCCCTGGCCCAATCCTGACACCGAAGACAGATAGGACACATCATGACACTCTCACCTTCGGCAGCCGAGGCTGCCACCCCTGAATCCGCTTCCGCTCCGCCCCTCCGACTGAAGGGCATCCACAAAAACTTCGGGGGCGTGGTAGCCATCAAGCACTTTGACCTGGAAGTAAAGGCCGGCGAGATCGTGGCCCTGGTGGGCGACAATGGCGCCGGCAAATCAACCCTGGTCAAGATCATCTCCGGGCTGTACCAGCCCAGCGACGGTGAAATCTGGCTGAACGGCGAGCAGGTCAGCTTCCGGGACGCCTCCGACGCGCGGACCAAAGGCGTCGAGGTCGTCTACCAGGACCTCGCGCTCGTCGAGGACCAGCCCGTCTACATGAACATGTTCCTCGGCCGGGAACTGACCAAGGGGCCGTTGGGCGTCCTGGACAGGAAGGCCATGGCCACTCAGACGCAGGAGCTCGTGGACACCCTGGACGTCCGCATCCCCTCCGCCAAGGCAACCCTGAGCGACCTGTCCGGCGGTCAGCGCCAGGGCGTCGCCATCTGCCGCGCCACGCACTGGGCCAGCAGCCTGGTGCTCATGGACGAACCCACGGCGGCGCTTGGCGTCGCCGAGACGGCGAAGGTCGAGGAAGTCATCCTCAAGCTCCGCTCCAGGGGTGCTGCCGTTCTCATCGTCAGCCACAACATGGACCAGGTGTTTCGCATCGCCGACCGCGTCTCGGTACTTCGCCGCGGAACCCAGGTCGGCACCAAAAGGCTGGCCGAAACATCCCACAACGAAGTCGTCGCCATGATTACGGGACTGAGCTCATGACCATCGAAGGGCACCACCCGGCAGGGGGGCACATGCGGTCCGAGATCGCTGAACAGCCAGCACGCTGGCAGGATCTCATCAGTCAGCAACAGCCCGCCTTCCTGAAGGCTGCCGAACTGTTCCGCACGGTCAACCCCGAGCTGCTGGTCTTCGCCGCGCGCGGGTCCAGCGATCATGCCGCCATGTACGGCCAGTATCTGGCCCACAACCTCCTCGGCATACCCGCCTCGCTATCGACGCCGAGCACGGTCACGGCGTTCGGCACGGAACTGCGGTATCCGAGGTCGATCATGCTGGCCGTGTCGCAGTCCGGCGAGTCACCGGACCTCCTCGACACGGTTCGCGCCGCAAAGCGGGCCGGAGTCCCGGTTATTGCCCTAACCAACAACGAATCGAGCACGCTTGCAGCTTTGGGTGATGTGCATGTGAACCTCACGGCAGGACCTGAGCTTTCAGTGGCAGCCACCAAAACCTACACGGCCGAACTGCTCGCCCTGTATGTCGTACTGACACTCGCCGCTGGCGGTTCCTGGAGCGAGATTAAAACACGGGCGAACGCAGCCATCGAAGCCGCGAACCGGGTAATGGACCGGGCAGCGGCGTGGGGGAAACGGCTTGCAGAGACCCTCCAGGACGCTGACAGGGTCCTGGTGGTCGGCCGTGGCTACTCAATGTCGACGGCAAAGGAAGGAGCGCTCAAGCTGATGGAGACCAACTCCATGGCAGCCTCGGGCTGGAGCGCCGCCGACGCGACCCACGGGCCCCTCGGACAAGTGGAGCCGGGCACGCCCGTCATTGCTCTCACAGCCAGCCCCGGAGGGCGCGAATCCGTTCACGCATTTGCCCAGGCGGCCCGCGCCCTTGGCGGCCGAACCATTATCATCGGGCCACACGGAAGTGATGATGAGGACGGCCTTGAAATTCCGGCTGCCGGTGCCCCCGGCCTCGATCCGGCGCTGCTGCCTCTGATGGAAATCATCCCTCTGCAGCAACTGGCGCTGTGCCTGGCCCTGCGCCGAGGACTGGACCCAGACCGCCCCGCAGGACTCAAGAAGGTGACAAAAACTATTTGACAGCTCCCGGGGAACGGCCGCCGCGCCGCCGTCAGTAGACGTAGCGGTGGAGATGGCCACTTACAGCGCGGCGGCAACACCGGCCCAAGGTACCAACCCCTTACGCCTGTCCGGATTCTTGAACGTCAAGGGACCGGCCGGAGCTTGAAATCCCCAAACGACCTCCATGAGCTCGCTGCCGTACGACCAGGACCTGTACCTGGTGCATGGTGTCCTTCGCTGATGGGTTGGTCGTGGCGGAGGGGTGGTTATTTGTTTCATGCGTTTTCCTCTTCGGGGCGAGATGTGGGCGAAGGGGACGATGCAGGAGCCGCCCCTAGGATCAGAGTCCTTCGCGCAGACTTTTCTCGCCGTTTTTGACGTCAAGTAATTCAAATTAAGGAGAACGTATGGCGCCGCATGTCCGCATGCCACTTCCGATCCCTGTGCTAGCGGTGCTGACTTGGTTCGATGACGAATGTCAGCTTCTCGTTCATTGTCAGGGAGACATCCCGTGTTCCGGGTCCTTCATCGTGGGGCTTGAGGTGAAAGGCGATGGCGGGGGGATCCGACACTGCTGCATCGAGTATTCAGACGCTTCGCCGGCCGGTATCTTCACTTTCGACCTCACAGAGAACCTTCAGTTTGCCCATGACGTTGCCACCGTGAACTCGAACGGATCCGTTCTCGAAGGACGGTTTCCAGCCTGGGCGGTCGGCACTCCGGGTGCCGAATGGTCATTTTCGGCGTTTTGCATCCAAAACGGAGTGACCACCGCCCGCGGCATCGAAGTCGAGCAGTCTCGGGGCCGGGCAGGGCCGGAAGCAGTGAGTGACCTCCACCCACCTGCTACCCAGTCGAGTCGCCGGGCGACCACTGATATTGTGTCAGACCGTTTCCACTTCGAGCCCAACTGACGGCAGAGCTTCGAGTATCTCAGGTTCTATGCCCAGCAGTTCTGTGGCAGCTGTCCGGGCGGATTCCTCGCCACGAGCGAGCTTGGTTTGGCTTTGAGAAATGAGGTGCGCGGCGGCCTTCGGTGGGTAATTTCAGACCGTTTCCACTTCCACGCCAGCTGAGCGTAGGGACTCGAGCATCTGTGGCTCTATGCCATCATCCGTTAGGACAAGGTCGATGTCGGCCAACCCTGCGTGTTTCCAATTGCTGACCCGTCCAAATTTACTGTGGTCTGCCAAGAGGATCCGGCGGCGGGCGCTGGCACACATCAGCCGCTTCACTGCTGCTTCGGCGGCGTCGGGCGTGGTGAGTCCTCGGTCGAGTGAAACGGCGCTGGCTCCCAGGAAGGCGACGTCCACGTTGATGTCGGACAGGGCGCGGGCGGCCCAGTCATCCACTTCCGCTGAAGTAACCGGGCGGACCCGGCCCCCGAGCGTGTATACCGTGAGGAGAGGAGAGTCCATCAGCGTCATGGCGATCGAGAGCGTGTTGGTGTAAACCCTCATCGACCTGTCCCGGGGAAACAAGTCAGCGAACCGTGCGGTAGTTGACCCTGCATCGATGAGCACCGACCCGTCGGCAGGGAGGTGACGGAGTGCTGCGGCGGCTATTCGGGTCTTTTCCTCTGTGAAGGCAGTCCTGGAGGCAACGGGGGGCTCGTAGGTGAGCCGTCCGACGGGTACCGCTCCGCCGTGGACCCGCTTGATGAGCCCTAGCTGCTCAAGGGCCACCAGATCCTTGCGGACGGTTTCGTTCGTGACTCCCAGCTCCAGGGCAATAGCTGTGGCATCGGCACGCCCTTCCGTCCGAAGCGTCGTCAGGATGAGTTCCCGCCTTTGGTCGGGAAAAGGAACACGGGTCTCGAGACGTGTGGTGGCCGGGTCTGCGGCTGGGGTCATGCGGCCTCCTTCAAGTGTGGCGTCAGTGATGTACCCAACCGTGTCACGAAAAGTGCCCTAATGAGAAGCCAGGTTAAGACAACCTTGGCTGGTTCACCGCCGGACGTGACACTTTAGGTCCGCAAAGGGTGCCGTGGCCATGTTTCGGCAGGAACGCCGCGCCATGATCCCCACCCGCGCGGCCCTCCTATGGGTATGCAGTTGGCCCCTGTTCAGTTGTCACCCGCCGTTAGATGGCGAAAATGGTCCAGCTTGCGATGTGCCTCGCCCCGGGCAGGAGGTGAACGACGTCTTCGCCGGAGTTGAACGCATCGGGCGGGCAGCTCATCGGTTCGACGGCAAGTCCGAGCCGGTGGCGCTCAGCGACCACGTGGTCGGCGGTGTGGACCTGGACCCAGTCGCAAGACCGATCCCAGCGGATTCCGACGCCGGATCCACCGGGATCCGTGAGCCGAACCGTTGCATTCCCCTGCGGATCCCGGACGAGGTCGGTGAATGGATGATCGATTTCGACGCCGCCCAATGTCCGTGCCTCGCGGAAGTCAAAAGGCCCGTCAGCAGCCCGGCGCCTGCCCAGCGGCAGAAGCCGGTCGGGGGTGACCTCCAGGAATGTGTCGGCCGGCAGCTCGAGGCTCCAGGAATTGAGTGGTGATTTCCCGGCCACCAGGTAGGGGTGCGGACAGATCCCGTAAGGTGCGGTGTGATCGCCCGTATTGGTAGCTGACACTTTTGTGTGGAAGCCGCCATTGTCCAGCCGATAGGTGACGTCCAGCAACACCGAAAACGGGTAGCCTGCGCTTGGCCTGATTTGGTGCCGCAACCGGACGCCGGATGGCTCCGATGAAACCAGGGTCCACGGCCGTTCACAGACCAGGCCATGTAGGGCGGCGTCACGTTCTGGTTCGTTTACGGGCACCCGAAGCTCCTGCCCTTTATATGTATAGCGTCCATCCGCGATGCGGTTTGGCCAGGGGGCCACCAACGCGCCGCGGTAGTCGGGAACCGGCTCGTCTGCCATGAACCCCGCAATGAGGTCGCGGGCACGGAAGCGGAGCTGTCTGACGGTAGCTAGTTGTTCGGTTACGACGGCGGTGTAGTTGGCCGCCGATATTTCGTACTGCGCCCCGGTGGCGCCGATGCTCACATTTTGGGCTGTCTTCACGATTTCTTCCTGGCTGGTCTTCTCCACTGCAATTCCTAAGCCTTGTCGGCATATTGGCTTTCTAGCCCCACGATTGTTCGGACATATGCCGGAAGGCAACCTCAAGTATCCGCATGTGCCGCGGGCGGGAGAGAGCAAAGAGCACAACCTCGGCGACATCGGCAGGAGTCATCATGTCTTCCAGTTCCGGCATGCCCGGCCGGCGCAGGCCGCGTCCCATCCCGAAATTGCTAGCGACACCTCCGGGACAGATATTCGTGCAGCGGATGCTGCTGCCCCTAAGCTCGTGATCCAGCGATCGCGTGAATCCGACTTGGGCGAACTTGGTGGCAACGTATGCGGCTTCATCGGGCAGCCCCCGGCGGCCAGCTTCGGACGCCACAGTGATGATGTCCCCTGCGCCTCTTTCCTTCAGATAGGGAAGAGTGGCTTCCACGGTGTGGAAGAGGCCCGTCACATTCACCTCGGTCATCTCCTGAATGTCACTGTCGGGGGTGTCGATGAAAGGTCCCCAGGAGCCGACCCCGGCGTTGGCGACGACGATGTCGATACCTCCAAAATGCTCGGCCGCCCGCGTGGCGGCGCCCTTCATCGCCTCCCTATCCCTGACATCGGCCGCAACCGTCAAACTGTTGGGAAGCCGGGAACCCGAGCCGGATCTGGACACGATGCATACAGCCGCTCCGGATTGGGACAGGGCGTCCGCGACGGCGGCACCGATGCCGCCGCTGCCTCCCGTAATGAAAGCGGTTTTGCCCAACAGCGGCCGGTTGACGGTCTCGTTCATGATTGTCCTGTCCTAGGTGAAGAAATAGCTTTCAACGCTTCACGTACGACCCGGGCGGTCCGGGTCCGCGCTGGTGCCAGGTACTTGCGGGGATCCACCAGGTCCTGGGCGCGGAGAGCCTCCCGGACGGCCTCCGTAAAGGCGATGTTCAGCATGGTCCCGATGTTGATCTTGGTCATGCCGGCCTCAATGGCAAACGCTAGTTCTGTGCTCGGAACGCCAGAAGATCCGTGCAATACGAGGGGCACGTCGACGACGGCGCGGATCCGTCCGATCAGGTCATGGTCAAGAAGCGCTGTCTGGGCGGTCATCGCATGTGAGCTCCCCACGGCAACAGCAAGAGAGTCGACGCCGGTGGACTCGATGAAGGCCGCCGCTTCCGCCGGATCGGTTCGGACGCCAGGGGCGTGCGCACCGTCTTTCCCCCCCACCTCGCCAAGCTCGGCTTCAAGATGCCAGCCCTGGGTTCGGGCAAAGGAAACCGCTCTCCGGGTAGCGGCAATGTTTTCCGCGATGGCGAGCTTCGATGCATCAAACATGGCGGAGGAGACCCCCGTCCCCACTGCCTGCTCCAGAAACTGAAACTCTTCGATATGGTCCAGGTGCAAGGAAACGCGGGCATCCGACGCTTCCGCCATGGCGGCTAGACCGGCCAGCAGCGGCCTGACCTGGCCCCGGTGGAACTTGACGCAGTTTTCGCTCACCTGCAGCACGGCAGGAAGCCCGAGTTCTTCGGCGGCTTCAACGATCGCCTCGCCATGTTCAAGATTGATGACGTTGAAGGCAGCCAGCCCGACCCCGCCGGCCATCGCCTCCCGCAACAACTCTCCGGTGTGGACCACAGGCATGCAATTCTCCTCAGTTAATTTCCCGAAACCCGGGACGAAAGCTTTGTAGGCGGCTGCGATCACAGGACTTTCGGATGTGACCTTGACAACACTCCAAGCAAACACAATAATATCCAATAGAACGCAATAAGCAATGGGAGCCAAGGAGGTGACAAAGCGATGGTGCTAACAGTCGGTCTGGATGTCGGAACTACATCAAGCAAGGCAGTAGTTGTCAGTGAAAACGGGAAGGTCCTGGCTCAGGGCCGTGCCCGAACGCCGTGGGACACCTCGCCGTCCGGCGTGCAGGTCGCCGCTTGCGATTTGTTGGAATCAGCAAAGGCGGCTCTGTCACTAGCCCTGAAGGATGCGCCCTCCGGCCGGATTGTCGCGCTCGGCATTACCAGCATGGGCGAGTCGGGTGTCCTCATTGATGCCCAAAGCCGGCCACTCACTCCCATAATCGCGTGGCATGACACCCGGGACGGCCAGGAGCTGGCGGACCTGAGGAACCATGTCACGGAGGACGATTTCGCAAGGCGGACGGGTCTGCCCTTGCGGGCCCAATGGTCGCTGACGAAACACCGGTGGTTGCTGGACCATGTCCCCGCCGCCGGCCGCGCCGTGCGCCGGTTGAATATCGCCGAATGGATAGCTTTTTCACTCGGCGGCGAAGCGGTCACAGAACAATCTTTGGCATCCCGCACGGGCTGGCTTGACTTGGCGACCCGAGACTGGTGGAGCGAAGCCCTGGAGTGGTCGGGCCTCAACGTATCCCTCCTGCCGGAGCTGGTCACGGCCGGCACCAATATCGGCACCGTTGCGGCCAAGGCGGGCTTGAGCCGTCTAACAGGAGCCGCGCTCACGGTCGCAGGTCATGACCATCAGGCCGCGGTTGTCGGCGCAGGTGCCGGCGGAACAAGAGACGTACTGGACTCCTGCGGCACCGCAGAAGCCCTCGTTCGAACGATTGATCCCGGTCTGGAGCCGGGCGCTGTCCTTAAACTGACCCGGGCGGGCATCACCGTTGGCTGGTCGGCTATTGCGGACAAGTGGACGATGCTGGGCGGCACGCAAGCCGGCGTGATCCTGCAGACCACCCTGTCCATGCTCGGGCAGTCCACCCGTGACATCCGCCGTCTGGACGGGGAAGCAGCAGGCACCCGCACTGGCGCCCTTCGACTCAGAGGCAAAGATCCCGCGGCGCTAACTCTCGAAGGGATATCGGGCCACGTGACCCCGGCCCGGGTATGGATGGCCGCCGTGGACGCGGTCACAGCCCAGGCGGACGAAGTCCACTCCTCGATGAACGCCGTGGTCGGTCCGCATGCCTCCATGGTGGTGACTGGTGGATGGTCCCGCAGTACGGCACTCCTCGAGGCCAAGGAGCGCGCCTTCGGTAAGGTGCGGCTCTCCTCGGTCCAGGAGACCGGAGCCCGCGGAGCGGCCCTGTTTGGCGGAATGGCTGCGGGCCTCTTTGGAGACATTCATGACTTTCCGGCGCCGGCCCAAGCTCCCGTTGCGGCTTTCCCGCAGCAGGGCTCCCCCGCCGGGCCGGACAACACCTCAAAAGACAGGGTGCCCTCATGACCGAAATCGAAGACGCTTCCCGTCAAGACCAGCGGCTGCTCTATCCGGAACAACGCCGCGAATTCATCCTAACCATGCTCCGTACAGAGGGACGGGTCGACGCAACAGGAATCGCCGAGGACCTCGCTGTAACCAATGAAACGGTCCGAAAAGATCTGGTGTTCCTGGAACAGTCTGGCCTGTTGCGGCGCGTACATGGGGGTGCGGTGCCGGTCGGTCGCCTGACCTATGAACCCGCGGTTGCCAGACGCACTGGCTTTGCCGAAGAAAAGACCCGGATCGCCAAGGCGGCCCTGGAACACCTTCCCACGGGCGGGTCAGTGCTGATCGACGCAGGTTCGACCACTGCGCGTCTGGCGGATCTATTCCCCCGCGACCGGGAGATGACGGTTTATACGAATACGCTCACCATCGCGGCCTCCCTGCTTGACCGGCCTCTGCTGACCGTCTACACCTTTGGTGGCCGGATAAGGCCGCTGACGGCGGCCCAAGTGGACCACTGGGCCGCCAGATCACTCGGTGAGATCAATGTTGACGTGGCTTTCCTAGGAGCAAACGCAGTGTCCGTGGATCGCGGGTTGACCACTCCGGACCCTGCAGAGGCAGCCGTCAAGAGGATCATGCTTTCCAGCGCGCGCAAGAGAATCCTACTGACTGACCACAGCAAGTTTGGCTGCGTAAGTAACTGCAAGCACGCTGATCTGGCCGATATCGACCTCATGATTACCGACAAAGGCGCGGACAGCCGTGAACTTAAGGCCCTGAGAGCGGCGGGAGTCGAGGTGCAGCTGGCATGATTGTGACCGTTTCACCGAACCCCAGTTTGGACCGGACCATGCGCGTTGAAGCGCTGCCCCGTGGAGAGGTTGTACGCAGCCTGCGGGCCTACAGCGAGCCGAGCGGCAAAGGCGTGAATGTGGCGGTTGCATTGCACGCCCACGAGATCGACGTCCTGGCGGTTCTACCCGCAGGCGGCTTCGCCGGCACACAGATCACTTCGATGCTGGCCGCCATGGGTGTGCCCTTCCTTGCCGTACCGATCGCGGACGAGATCCGCAGCAACGTCAGCCTCGTGGAGCCCGACGCGACCGTGACGAAGATCAATGAGCTCGGCCCCACGCTCGACCGGGCGGAAGCGGCATCTCTGGTCAGCGCGGCACTGAACGGCGTCGGCGAAGGCGACTGGATGGTCGCCTGCGGGACACTGCCCGTCGGCGAAGTCGAGTCCATATACACGGACCTGGTAGTCGGCACACAGGTGCGGAACGCACGCGTCGCTGTCGATACCTCGGGCGAGGCCCTGCGGAAAGTGCTGCAGTACGGGCCGGACCTCATCAAACCCAACGCCAGCGAGCTCGCTGAGCTCACCGGCAGGGCGCTGGAGAATCTCGGTGACGTCGTCGACGCCGCTGCAGAACTCCGGCAACGAGGTGCACGGGCAGTCCTGGCCAGCTTGGGATCCGACGGAGCAATCCTCCTCGACGATTCCGGCTGCTACTACGGTCGTGCTCGAGTTGATAGCGTCGTCAGCGCCGTCGGCGCCGGCGACGCGTTGCTTGCCGGCTTCCTGGCCGGCGGTGGAAGTGGAAGCCAAGCCCTGCGTCAGGGCATGGCGTGGGCGGCTGCCGCCGTTCAGCACGAGGGCACTCTTTATCAGGGCCAGGGCGTCTCGATAAATGTGGAAATCAGCGACGATCTCGACCGTACCCGAGCCCTCAAGGAACCATGCACTGACTGGTATCAGCCGGAAGAATGCCCCCGCTAGTCCCTGCCGGCCAACAATCTCTACGCCACGGCGGTGGTCTTACGTCCGTCATCGGGCTTGCACCCCACCAATTTGTGGCTACACCCTACCCATTTTAGGAGCATCATGCTTACAAAACGCTCTACGCGCTTCGCTCTCATCTCCTCCCTGGCTGCCGCAACAATGATTGTCGCGACGGGATGCAGCGGGTCGGCCCCAGCCGCCACCCCGTCCTCCAACGAAAAAGGCCTGATCGGCATCTCGATGCGCTTCATCGCCGGAAACTCCTGGCTAAGTACCATGTCCGACGGCGCCGTGAAGTCAGGCAAAGCCAAGGGTTACACCATGGAGGCGGTCGATGCGCAAGGAAGCGCGCAGACCCAGATCCAGCAGATGCGCACCTTCATCAACAAGGGAGCCAAGGCGATCATCATCGAACCCGTTGGTGACCGAAACGTAGCCAGCGGCATTGAAGCTGCAAAGGCTGCCGGCATCCCCGTCGTTGTCGTCAACGACAGGGTCTCCGAAGAGCTCGCCAAGCAGGTCGCCTGCAACGTTCACGACGACGGCGAGGCTACCGCAGCGCTCGTGGGCGAGAAGGCAGCCGCCGCAGCCGTGGCGAAGAAGGGCGAAAACTCCACCATCAACCTGTACATCCAGGCGTTGTTCCCTCAGGAACTCGTAACGGAGAGCCGGGAGAAGGGCTTCATGGCCGGCTGGGAGAAGTACATGGCCCAGCACCCGGGTGTGAAGACCAAGCGGATCCCTAACAACTACGGCGAAGCGCTGCCGGACAAGACGCTGGCCGCCATGCGGAACGTCCTCGCCGGCAACCCGGATATCGACGTCGTGTTCAACCAGACGGACGTCGTCATGCCCGCCGTTACCGAAGCACTCAAGGGCTCCGGGCTGATGGACCAGCAAGGCAACACCAAGGTCGTCATCGCCGGATTTGACGGCGGAATGGACGTGATCAAGAGCATGTCCACTAACCCGTCTTCACCTGTCGTGGCCGACGGCTTGAACCAGCCGGCCTTGCAGGCGGGTTACGCCGTGGATGAGGCGATCGCCGCCGTGGCCGGCAAACCGACCGGCAAGTGCAGCGGCTCACCTGCCACGCGTGTGCTCCCCGCTCTCGCTGTCACACCACAGGACGCGTCCAAGTACGTCACCGACAGCCTCGCCTTCGCCGGCGAAGAATAAGCAGGAGAAATCATGACTGCGCCCGCTGAGATTGCCTCACGGTCACTGATCGCAGTGGCCGGGGTGTCCAAGGCCTACCCCGGCACCCAGGCCCTGAGTAATATCGATCTGCACATCATGCCTGGAGAAATCCACGGCATTGCCGGGCAGAACGGTGCCGGGAAGTCCACGCTGGTAAGGATTCTGTCCGGAGTGGAAAAGCCTGACTCCGGAACAGTCCTCCTTGACGGGGTTCCGGTCAGTTTCGACAATCCACATGCGGCCCAGCGGGCGCGGATCATGACGGTGCATCAGGAATTGAGCCTGATGCCACACCTGTCCGTTGCCGAGAACATCTACGTCGGCGAGCTGCCCCGGACGGTGCTTGGAACTGTCGACTGGCGGGCGGTCCGGTCGCAGGCACGCGAACAGTTGCTCCGCCTCGGGTTCGATCTCGACGTCCGGGCCTCCGTCGGTTCCCTGCCGATCGCGCACCGGCAGGCAGTGGAAATCGCCAAGGCTGTCAGCGGCGACGCCCGGGTGCTGATTCTGGATGAACCGACCGCTACATTGCCCCGGCACGACGTCCGCCAGCTGTTTGACCTCCTCAACCAGCTGAAGAAACTTGGCATCGCCATCATCTACATCTCGCATCATTTCGACGAAATGTATGAGATCTGCGACAAAATCTCCGTGTTTCGTGATGGCAGGCGGGTGGCGGTCCATGAGGCCGACGCGAGCCGCCATGACCTGATCCTGCAAGCAATGCTGGGCGGAGTGAGCACGGAACAGTCGGCGAAACTGCAACTGGGTTCCAGCGAGACGCCCCGGCTGGGGGTGGGCCGAGCCACCGGAGAGGTGGCCCTGGCCGTCCGGGGGCTCCGGGATGGCCATGACCTGCATGGCATCGACTTGACGCTCCATCGCGGGGAGGTGCTGGGCGTCGCCGGCCTGTCCGGGAACGGTCAAAGCCAGCTGGCGGCGGCCCTGTTCGGGGCCGAGAAATCGACCCAGCAGAGTTTCGAGATTAACGGCCGGAAGCGGCACACAGCGGATCCCGCAGAATCGATCAGGCTCGGCCTCGGGCTGTTGCCGGAGGAACGCAAGACCCAAGGCCTGGCGCTGACGATGTCCGTGACCGAGAACATCACCATGGCCTCACTTGCGAAGTTTTCGCCCGGGTTCTTCCTAAACCGGGGCAGCGAACACAGGGCCGCCCTCCGCATGCGGGACGCGCTGGCCATAAAAGTGGCGTCCGTAGGGCAACCCGTCGGCAACCTCAGCGGCGGCAATCAGCAAAAGGTTGCCCTCGCCAAGTGGCTGGTCAGCGGCGTCAAGACGCTGATCATCGTGGAACCCACAAGAGGCGTGGACGTGGGTGCAAAGCTCGAAATCTATGAGCTTATCCGTCAGTTCGTGGAAGACGGCGGCAGCGTCATCGTGATCACCTCAGAAATCGATGAAGCGCTCATGTGCGACCGCGTGCTGATCCTCAGCCGTGGCCGGATCTCCGGGTCCGTGGACCGTGCCGAGATCGACGAACACGGCGAAGCCGCCGTCCTCAATCGATTCAACTGATCACCCAAGAACCAGTTCTAACAATGGAGTTGTAACTCGTGGCCCTCAATACCAGTCCAGTCACCCCGCCTCAGCCCCAGACCTCCGGTCTGTCCGCTGCCGTCAATGCCCTCCGGACATTCACCAACTCGCTTGGCTCCAAGGGATATCTCTTCGTGGTCGGAGCCCTTGTGCTGGCGGTGGGGAGCGTTCTTTCTCCCTATTTCATGACGTCCCGGAACCTGATAGCCGTGCTCATTACGGCATCGGTTGTCTCCGTGCTTGCCGTCGGCCAGTATCTGGTCATCGTCACCGGCGGCATTGATCTTTCCGTCGGGGCCGTAGCCGCACTATCCTCCGTCACTGTGGGGCTTGCCCTGCAGGCAGGCGTCTCTTGGCCATTGGCGCTGCTGCTGGCGCTGCTGGTCGCTGGCTTCGTGGGCGTCTTCAACGGTCTGATGATCGTTTATGGAGGAATTACCCCGTTCATCGTGACACTCGCGATGATGAGCATTGCCCGTGGAGTGGCGTACATCCTGCAGACCGGGCGCCAGGTGGCCATCGATGATCAGGGTTTCCTTTCCGCTTTTACCGCAGATTTGGGGCCGCTGCCTGCCCCTGTCGTCATCGCCATGATTGTCATGATCGTCTTGGCCGTGACCATGTCACAGACGCGCTACGGACGTCGCCTTTTCGCGATCGGCGGGAACCCCGACGCTGCACGGCTTTCGGGTCTTCCGATCAAGCGGGACATCGTGGGTGCCTACTTCTGTTCGTCTCTGCTGGCAGGGCTCGGCGGCGTCATGATCGCCGCCCAGTTGACGGAAGGCAGCGCAATTATCGGCGAAGGATACGAGCTGAACGCTATCGCGGCCGTAGTGGTAGGCGGCGCGTCACTGTTCGGTGGCACGGGAGACCCCATCAGCGCGGTGCTCGGCGGCCTGATCATCGCCGTGATTCTCAACATCATGGATCTGCTTGGAATCCAGGCCCAGCCGCAGCTGATCGTCAAAGGTGCAGTCATCCTCCTCGCAGTGCTGTTCACCAGCGGGGTGGGAAACAAGCTCCCTGGTGCGATACGAAAGCTCGTGTTCCAGAAGCGCTATACCGGGAAGGGTTCCGACCTCCCGTCCGAAGGAAAGGAAAAGGAGAAGATCGATGCCGCCAAGTAGCGATACAACCGTGACCCAGTGGCAGTTCCTCACGCAGGCAGAGGCCGAGACAATCGAGGCCGTCTGCGAACGTATCTTCCCGAACGACGACGGCAGGGCGGGTGCCCGCGATGCGCGCGTGATTGTCTTCATCGATCGGACCGCTGCGGACGAGGACGAAGCCTTGCGCCTGTGCTACCGAGAAGGCGTCCAGGCACTCAATGCCTTCAGTAACGACCTGTACGGGTCCCCGTTCGCCGAATTGTCCGGCGACGCCGCGGACAGCCTCCTGGAGCGGATTGAGAATGCTGAGTCCTCTTCCCACCCGGATGTGCCCCACCCGCTGGCGACCTTCTTCGCCCTTGTCTGGGAACACACCATCCAAGGCATGTTCTGTGACCCGAAGTACGGCGGAAACCACGACACACTCGGCTGGCAGCTGGTCGGCTTCCCCGGAGCGCAATGGGGCTACAACGCCGAACAGATGAAGCCCGGGTTCGACTCAACCATCATCCCCATCAAATCCCTGGAAGATCTACGCAACGAATTGAGGGGCGCGAATGCCTGAAAAAGCAGAGGCCATCGTCGTCGGCCTGGGCGCATCGGGCGGCATCATCGCTGAACAGCTGACCAAGGCCGGCGTGCGTGTCCTTGCCCTGGACAAGGGCCCGATGCACAGCAACGAGGAGTTCACCTTCAAGCATGACGAGGTCAAGTACTACTCCCGAGGCTCCCTCGTTCCCCAGCTGTCCACCGATCCGGTGACGTGGCGGCCGAATGAAGCGACCGAGGCCCAACTTCTGCCGTGGGCAGCCGGCGTCCGCGGCAACAGCGAACCGCTGCACCTGCCGCCGTCGATCGGCCCCGGCGGCGGAACGCTTCATTGGGGCGGTGCCTCCTGGCGCCACCGCGACTCCGACTTCCGTATGAAGTCACTCATCGAGGAACGCTTCGGGCCCGCGGCGCTGGACGGCGACTCCACCATGGTGGACTGGCCGGTGAGCTACGGCGATCTGGAGCCCTACTACGACAAGGTCGAATGGGAACTCGGCGTCTCCGGCCAGGCCGGGAACGTCAAGGGAATACACAATCCGGCAGGCAGCCCATTCGAATCTGACCGCCAGCGCGAGTACCCGATGCCGCCCTTGCGCCGGGCACCGGCCGACGACCGTTTCAGGGCCGCCTGTGAAAGACTTGGCTACCGCCCATTCCAGCAGCCCGCGGCCGTGGCCTCCACGGACTACAAGTCGCTGAAGGGCTGCGAATACTGCGGCTTCTGCCATGGGTTCCTGTGTCACGTCAACGCCAAGCAGTCCAGCCGTATCACCTCGGTGGAGATGGCGCTCCAGACCGGCAACCTCGAAATCCGCTCCTCCTCCCGCGTCTTCCGGTTGAACCGCGACGCGACAGGACGCAGAATCACCGGCGTCTCCTACTTCGACGCTGATGGCGTGGTGCACGACGTTGAATCGGACCTGGTGGTTGTCGCCTGCTACGCCCTCGAAAACAGCCGGCTGCTGCTCGCTTCCGGCATCAACGCCAACGGACAGGTGGGTCAGAACTTTATGACCCACAGCTTCGGCTGGTGCACACTGGTGTTGCCGGAGTTCAGCAACCCGTTCATGGCGCCCCTGGTGGCCGCCAGTGTGGTGGATGATCTCAATTGCGACGGTGTGCCGGAGAACGACGAAGGTGTTCTCTGGGGATCCGTCCTCACGAGCATCCCCGGAGACCTGCAGCCCATCGAGGCCGCACACAACCTGCCACCGGGCATGCGCCGCTGGGGCGGGGAATTCAAGGACTGGTTTTCCGAGAATTACCGCAAACTCATGGGCATCCACAACCAAATTCCGAGTTTCCCGACGAAACGGTACTACTGCGACCTGGACCCGGTGGTAAAAGACAAGTTCGGTCAGCCCGCGCTTCGAATCACCCACGACTGGTCCCAGCACGACGTTGCGGCGCTGAACTACTTCGAAAAAGTAAAGTGCAACATCGCCGACGAAATGGGCGCCACCCAGTTCTGGTCCGAACCCAACCCGCCGGCTTATCACCTTTCCACCCATGAAGTCGGCACCCACCGCATGGGAGAGAATCCCGCGGATTCCGTCGTGGACATTTACGGCGAGTCCCATGAATGCAAGGGTCTCTACGTGGTTGGAGGCGGGCAGTTCCCTACGTTGTCCGGCTACAACCCCACCCAGACCTTGCAGGCTCTCGCGTACCTGAGCGCCGACCGAATTCTGGAGAAGGTCTAGCACCTCCGGGTGATGCTTCTCCAGACCAGCAAGACCATCTGTAAACCGAACAGTCGGCCTGAATCCAGGTCGACTGCAGTGAAGAAAAAGAAAGAGAAGAAACCAATGGTTGACCCGTATTCCATCGTGGCCCTGTCCAACGTCGTCCACACGATCAAGAAGCGCGAAGACGCGATCGAAAACACGAAGCGCATCTGCGATTTCATGGACCCGGCCGTCATGGTCGCCGGCACCGACGGCGCACCCGTGAAGCTGGTAGTCCTGCCCGAGATGGCGATCCAGGGCATGCTGCCGGACTTCAAGGCCGGCAACAAGGAGGCCCACGAAGCGTTCGCCATGACGATCCCCGGACCCGAAACCGACATCCTGGGCCAGAAAGCCCGCCAGCTTAACACCTACATCGCCGGTGAGCTGTATCTGGTCAAGGACGAGGACTTCCCGGGCCACCTGTTCAACGTGGCGTTCATCATCGATCCCAACGGTGAAGTCATTTACAAGCGCTACAAGTCCACATCCGACGCCTACGAAGGGGGCGCGCTGGGCACCACGAACCCGCACGACATCTGGGACGAGTTCGTAGAAAAGCGCGGCAACGGCAGCGTGCTGGACGCGTTCTTCCCGGTGGCCAGGACCGAGATCGGCAATATCGGCTACATCATCTGCCACGAAGGCGCCTACCCGGAGACCTCTCGTGGCCTGGCGATGAACGGTGCCGAGATCATCATTCGTGGCACGCTGATCGAACCGCAGGTGGGCGCCGGAATGTGGGACCTGCAGAACCGCGCCCATGCCATGTTCAACCAGGTCGTCGTCGTCGCTCCGAACCTCGGCCCGCAGCGCAACGACGACGGCAGCCTGTTCGATCTGTTCGGCGGCCAGTCAATGATCGTGGACCACAAGGGTAACGTGCTGGTGAAGCAGGCTGGCGTCAGCGGCGGCGACTCGTTCGTGAGCTCCGTCATCGACCTCGAGGCCCTGCGCCGCTCACGCAGCGCCAACGGCGTCACCAACTGGTTCAAGGACCTGCGCACCGAAATGTACGCCGGCATCTACGAGCAGCCGATCTACGAAAAGAACCAGTACCTGACGGCACCCCCCACTGAAGGCTGGCTGGCCCGCGAGGAGAAGCGCCGCGCAGGCAACATCGACAAGCTCATCGAACGCGGCCTGCTGGTCCCGCCGTCGGGCAGCTCCCTCTAGGAGAGCGTCCGTCTGGTCCACTGACGGATAATGCGGGCGCCCCGGTCACCGGGCCCGGGCGCCCGCACACCCTTTACCATCGTCGTCCTCCGAAATCATCCGGAGCACCTGAAAGCGAGCCGCATGTACGCCACCATCCTCCGCACCCCCGGCCCCATCGAAAGCAACCCGCTGGACTACGTCGAAGTCCCCGAACCGACACCTGGCCCCGGCGAAGTATCGGTCGAGGTATTGGCTTGCGGAGTATGCCGTTCCAATCTCCACATGATCGAAGGGGACTGGCTACCAGGAACCCCGACCAGCTTGCCCATCATCCCGGGCCACGAGGTGGTCGGCAGGGTCAAGGAGCTCGGCGCCGGCGTCACCAACCTGACCGTAGGTGACCGGATCGGCGTCCAGCCTATTTGGTCCACGTGCGGTCTCTGCGGACATTGCCTGACAGGGAACGAGCAGCGCTGCCGTGCACGCCAGATCACCGGTGAAACGCGCCACGGCGGCTATGCCGAAGTCATGCTGGCCAACGCGGCCTACGCCTACAAAATACCTGACGGGCTCTCCGACGCCGAAGCGGCCCCGTTGCTGTGCCCTGGCATAACCGCACACGGTTCAGTCAAAAAAGCGCAATTGTCCCCGGGCCAGAAAGTGGGCATCTTCGGCGTCGGCGGCGTCGGTCACATGGTCCTACAAATGGCCGCCCTCACCGGGGCCGACGTTTACGCCGTCTCCAGGAGTGGAGCCCACCGTGACTTGGCTGAAGAGCTGGGTGCGACAGCGTCGTATGTCCCGGCCGGGCATGAAGGCGGCCCGGTGCTGCCGGACGCCTCGCTGGACGCTGCCATTGTCTTCGCGCCATCGGATCATGCCGTTGCCGATGCCATCCGCGTGGTCAGGCCAGGCGGACGCGTGGTTCTCGGGGTGGCCCAGTCGGTAGGGCCCCTGGACATTGGGGACGAAAAGACAGTGGTCGGCTCCGTGCTGGGCAGCCGCTGGGAGATGTCCGAGGTGCTGGGGCTGGCCTCCGACGGAAAACTACGCTCCGTGCACGAGGACTTTCCTCTAAGCGAAGCCAACCTCGCGCTGTCGCGGTTGAAGTCCGGTGACCTTCTGGCTCGGGCCGTTCTGATTCCGGGCGCATGAACACCAACGCCAAAGTGCAACCGCACCGGTTTCTCATCGTCGGACGCGGCTGGCGCGCCGACTTCTACTTCCGCATCGCCCGGCAACTGCCGGAACTTTTCACCTGCGTGGGCGCGGTCACGCGGACCGCCGAGGGCGGAGCGGAGATCGAGCTGCAGTGGCAGTTGCCGACTTTCCGCACCATCGATGAGGCTGTCCAGCTTTTGCGGCCGGACGTAGCAGTGACCTGTGTTCCGCGGGAAGCTAACCTGGACGTACTGCGGACCTTGGTCGCGCTGGGCATCCCCGTCCTGACCGAGACCCCGCCCGCGATTGACGTTTTCTCGATGACTGAGTTGTGGAACGACGTCGGCCACACAGGACTCGTTCAGGTAGCTGAACAGCACCCGTACCTGCCTACAATTGCCGGTGTCCGATGCCTGATCGAAGACGGTGCGTTCGGCGAGGTTAGTTCTGCGTCCGTCTCCTGGACCCATGATTATCATGCCATTGCCATCCTCCGGGCGCTCATGGACACGGGCAGCGATCCCGTACGTGTCCTCGCAAGCGCCCAGGATGTTCCCATCATGGCCGGGCCGGACCGAACCGGATGGCCCGAAAACCAGAATCTTGGGACCGAACACCAGACGCTCGCCATTCTCCGTTTTGGCAGCAAGACGGGCTTCTACGATTTCACCGATACCCAGTGGTTCAATCCACTGCGTAGGCGGCAGATCCAGGTTCGCGGCAGCCACGCCGAACTGGTGAGCGACCAGCTCACGTGGCTAGCGGACGACGGCGCACCTGTCAGCGCCCCGATCGTGCGCCGTCAACTCGGCATCGACGGCAACCTGGAGGGGGCCGACCTGGACACCCTGAGCGTCGGGGGCCGGGTCATCTACCGCAACCCGTTCCCGGGCGCGCGGCTCTCGGACGAGGAGATCGCCATTGCCGTATGCCTGCTGAACACACTTCCAGAAAATCGTTCCGAGGGATACTCCCTTGCTGACGGCTGCCAGGACCACTATCTCTCCCTTCTGATACATGAAGCTGCTGGATCGGAAGGGAGCACCAACTCCAGGCTTCAACCTTGGTCAAACGCGCAGCACTGCGCGGAGACTCTGTCCTGACCGTAAAACTACGACTTTTGATACAACCCATGGTCGTACACAACAGATAAGCAAAGGAAAAAGCATGGAAAACCGAGCTCTTGGCCGTACCGGGCTGTCAGTCTCGCCCGTTTGCGTGGGAACGAGCGCCCTGGGCAGCCATCCCACTCAGTACGGTTACGAAGTCAGCACTGATACCGCCGTGGCGACCATCCGCAAAGTCATGGAAGGTCCATTCAATTTCGTCGACACGTCCAACGAATACGGCCACGGGGGCGACAGCGAACGCCGGATCGGCCAGGCACTCGCGGAAGCGGGCGGCCTGCCGGAGGGCTTCGTCGTGGCCACCAAGGTAGACCCGATCGTCGGGACCAGGGACTTCTCGGGAGACCGTGTCCGCCGGTCCGTGGAGGAAAGCCTTCAACGGCTCGGCCTGGACCGTCTTCAGCTCGTCTACTTCCACGATCCCGAAAAGATCACCTTCGAAGAAGGCACCGCGGCCGGGGGTCCCCTCGAGGCCCTCATTGAACTGAGGGACCAGGGCGTGATCGAACACCTCGGCGTCGCCGGCGGCCCCATCGACCTTGAGCTGAAGTATCTGGCAACCGACGCCTTCGACGTCGTCATCAGCCACAACAGATACACCCTTGTGGACCAAACAGCCGAACCGCTCATTCAGGACGCAGCCTCCCGGGGCGTCGCGTTCGTCAACGCCGCACCGTTTGGTGGCGGAATGCTCGTCAAAGGCCCCGACACCGTTCCCAACTACTGCTACGGACCGGCCAGCCAGGCCATCATCGAGCGGGTGCGAAAGATGCAGAAGCTTTGTGAGACGTACTCGGTGCCTCTGGCCGCCGCCGCCCTTCAGTTCTCCACCCGCGATCTCCGTGTAGCATCCACCATCGTCGGCATGTCCGAACCCGGCCGCGTCGACCAAACAGCACGTCTGGCCGAATGGGACATTCCGGCTGAACTCTGGTCCCAGCTCCTTCCCCTGGCCGCTGCCGGTACGGGAGAACTGGGCTAGCCACAGGTCGTGAGTTCGACGTTTCCGCCCACTTTGACCGGTTTCTTGCCGAAGCCATCGCTGCCGACCGGGAGGCAGGACCAGGACTCGGGCCCGATGCACTGTACGGCCTGTACACCATCTGGTGCCTGATCACCCACTCCCCAAGGGCCCCTCCCTTGGTGGAATTTAAGGCGCTGAAGGACGTGCATGGCATCAGTCCCACGAGCAATGCCCTGGCCATGACCGGTCCTGCCGCGACCGATTACATCCTGGCCAGCGTGCCGAACGTCATCTGAGTTTCGTGGGTGCAGGAGCTTTGTTGGGAGCCAAGGGAAGGGCTTCTTGGATGAGTTGGCGGGCGGCAGCGTGTGCCAGGCGCGGGTAGCCGGTATGCAAAGGGGGCATGCCGAGCGCCTGCGCCCCTTCCAGGAGAAGTGCCAGCTTTCTGGCCAGCCCGTCGGGATCGGCGGCGCCGCCCTGGCGGGACATGCGAAGGGGCGCGCCGCGACGAGCTCAGCCAGGTTTTTCGGCCCCGTGAAAGAACCACGGGCCTGCATGGTCCGGAGCTCGCGGCGGTCTATTAGTGCCCGATGCTGACGGTTAGATCAATGGGATGCCGTCATTGGCGGCGAAACGAGTCCGAAGCCACGGCGCAGGGACGAGGCTCTCCGCTCGCGGCGCGGAGGTGCTACAACCCACCGCCGATAGCCGTGATTCCGTAAAGCTAATGCCAGCTCGTTTCGCCGGACCAGCCGCCCCAAGCACACTGGGCCGGCACCAGGGCGCGTATGTTCCTGCAAAGGACCGCCCGACTGATACGAATGCCACCAACCACAGCGCACCGGACGAGGGGTATGACCCGCTCATCCAGACCTTGGAGAAGCGCGACCCGCCGGACGAATGGGACCCCAATCAGGCCAAATAGTCGAGAGGCTCTCGCCGGGTTACTCCACTTGAACAACCGAGTAGCCGTAGCAGAACAGGGCTGCGGCAGCTTTGTCTTTGGTTGTGCCCTCGGCCTGCATTTTCGTCAGTCTATCCGCGAGCTGTTCGGTGGCCTGTCGGAACGCATACGCGTCGTTGTAGGCCATTCCGACCGTGGCATCGACCAGGGAGCTCTGGAACTGCTCCGAGTTCTTAATCTCTCCTGCTGCCCAGGCGCAGGCGATGTCGACCCCCGCGGAGACGGCCTTGTTCTTCTTTGCGGCCTTGGCTATTTCCGCCATCCGGTCTGCACTCGCTTGAGGGATCGACCAGCCGCTGTAGTTGTCGGCTTGCCCTGCCACGGCGGTGACCTCCTCAGCAGAGGTGTGATACCGGCTGGCAAGTTTGGACGCATCAGAGGCGGCGACTTTGATTTCTCCGGCGTCGTGGCCCACTGCGCTGGAAACCTTGGACGTTGCGCTTTTCGCGAGCTGAACGGCAGCTTCCCGTTCTCCTCCGGTGCAGGCTGTCAGGCCCAAGGCGACGACCGCCACGGCCGTGAGCACAGTGAACCTTGCTCCTGGTTGTTTTCTCATCAGAGGTCCTCTCGTCGCGCAGGACCCCCCAGACCCCTCGTAATAGTGCAGTGTGGCACCCAAGCTGTTGGGTTTCAAGGGCCTCGTGGGCTGGAAGGGAAGCGCCGCCGGAGCTAAGCCCTGCGCATATGTACAGCCGGCAGATACTTCTGATACCGAAAGGCTTCAAGCGTGGCTTCCTGCACCGAGCGCACTAGAGTCAAACTGAAGTATTCGAAGTGGACTCCCTCGAGAACGGCGTTGCGGTTACCGTCGCCAGGTCGCCATCACCGAGGTCAGCCACAACAATCAGTAAAACCGCCTGACGGCGAGAAGGAGACCATCTATAGCATCGGCGTCAACCACATGCCGCCGGGTCGTGGCCGACAGGACTCTCATCAGCAGGTGAAGCGGATCCATATGCAGGTCCCTCCCCGACCATTTTAGAACGTCGATAACGGATATTCCGTCAGGCTACGGCGACTCCGGATATACGCAATGCCGGCCCGGCGGCGAAACTCATTCCAGCTTTGCGAGCCGGAGGTACTGGTAGACGGTCTCCCGGCTGATCCCGTAGTCACGGGCAAGGAGGGCTTTTGGAACACCGGTGACGGCGCGCTGAACGAGTTCGGCGGCCCGTTCTGGCGTGAGGGTCTTTTTCCGTCCTTTGTATGCGCCACGTTGCTTGGCAAGGGCGATGCCTTCCCGCTGGCGTTCCCTGATGAGGGAGCGTTCGAATTCGGCGAAGGCGCCCATGACGGAGAGCATGAGATTGGCCATAGGGGAGTCCTCGCCGGTGAAGACCAGGCTCTCTTTGATGAACTCCACTCGAACTCCTTTTCGGGTTAGGCCTTGGACAAGGGCACGCAGGTCATCGAGGTTACGAGCGAGCCGGTCCATGCTGTGCACCACCACGGTGTCCCCGTCACGGGCGAACCGCAGCAACTCCGTAAGCTCTGGCCTCGCGGTATCCCTGCCGGAGGCCTTGTCCGTGAAGACCCGGTCCAGAACGTGGCCGTCAAGCTGGCGTTTCTCGTTCTGGTCCAGCGTGCTTACGCGCACGTACCCGATCCGCTGGCCAGCCATCGGCACCTCCAACCATCGTCCTGTCAGGTTGAGTTCTAGGCTCCTTCCAGAAGAAAGTCAAGACCAGGTGTGGACATCAACAGTTTTGGGTGCAGCTAAGAATGCCCCAAAGACCTGCCTGCGCCAGATCGCGTGGCAGCTGTAGGTACAGAGGCATATCCAGGGAATTATGGTCCATCATTTTCGTCTCAGGCGGCAAACCCCTAGGGTTCGATGCCAGTGCCCGCGTTGATCAGGTAGATCCTGGAGACATGCCGGTCCTGACAGCCCGCATTCAGACGATTTCTGAGGCTTCCCGCTCTTCCAGGGTTCGGCACGATCGGGATGGGCAATTAGTTCTCCCGGAAGACCAGAGAGGTCCTAAGCTTGTACGACTGGATTGGCGCCCGGCTCTGAGGATGGACATATGAGAAGCAGTTTTTTCCTCCTTTCCTTCCCCTTCATCTCGAAAGGGAAGGAGGGCCCCGGGCTGGCACAACCGGCGGCGTCTACTTTCCCAGACCGTTCGCCAAACACCTTTGGGGCGGGGGGCCCATCGAGGCCGCCTCGGAGGCGGCCTTCACATCCCCCTGCTTGCTTTTGGTGCTTCCATTTTGACCTTTATGGTGGTAACACCGAGCTCCCGCTTTCAGTCAGAGAACACGGCGGGAGCGGACCTGGGATTTTGGTTAGTGACATTGGCTACGGCAGCCGTAGTGGCGCTAGTTATTCAAGCGAGCAAGGGTCCAAATGCGTGGTGGACCACTATGGCCGTGCTTATAGGGATAGTGAACACGCTTGTCGTTCCTTGGGTTCTTTGCATTACTCTGGAAATCCCCGCTGTGGTCGGCATGCCTCCGCTGATGTTTTCCTTCTGGATATCACTGGCAGCTATGGGGGTTCTGCTCGCCGTCAAGGTCCATCGCATGGATCCAGGATCTGTCACAAGGGTGGCTATCGGGGGTAGCGTTGGCCTCGCCGGTTTCGCGCTCGTGATAACCCAATTCGGGACCTCTGCGTTTGGCTACGAAGCAGTCGTGCCGCTTTCCCCAAACCCAGGGGCAGCCGGCTTGGATGTAAGGGACATATCAGCCGGAGATACCAAGCTCACCTTGAGGTATGACAGCGGACTGGTACAGCAGGCGTACTTTGACAAAGGGCTCCTACGAGTAACGAGGCCAGCCTACTTCCGTTATGTGGACTACACATTCACTAATGGACCCCGCCGGGCCCGAAGACTCCGGGCGGAGAGAGATGCGGATAGGTGCAACTTACACTGAGGCCATGCAGTTCTTGGCGACAATGGGTTTCGTTAAGCAAGTTGAAGCGGGAATTTCGGCACGAAGATGAAAACGACAAATTCGGATATACAAAGCTTGCTTAACCGTGCCGCAATAGTCCGCACGCAAAGCGCTTTTCGTTAGGGGAGCCCTTTTAGCCCCTAGCCTTACGTAACGACGCTTATCGGCGCTCCAAAATACGTGGGGGAGCGGCTTCAAGAGAGGCTGTTTCCTGCCCGCATTTGGTGGCGTTTTCTCCCAACGGGACTGTCTGAACGGTGCGTGGGTCCGGACGGTTTCATTAGTAAATGACCGGTTCGGTCCGCGGGGTGCCGGATGCGTACCTTCGCTGTGGCTCCGGCCAGTGCCGTCCGAGCACCACTTGATATTGGCACCCTTGTAATGAGCTGGCGATTCTCCCCGGCCTCTGCACATTGCCCCGATTCGCATTGCAACAGTCAGGTAAGGAGGACATCGCTTTTGACGACGTTGATCATTGGGGACAGTAGTTCTAGAAGGTTGAGCGCCTGGACATGCGCAGCGTCGCTCTGACCAGCACACCCGTCCTCGACCACCGTCACATATCGACCTGCGTCCGCGGCACCCAGGGCGGTGGCAAGGATGCAGCAGTCAGTTGCCACACCGGTGAGGATGATCTCTTCCCCGACCGGAATCAGTTCGGCCAGCTCTTGCCCCCATTTGGAGAACGTTGGAAGGTCGATGGAGCCTCGGGTCTCAATGTCTGGAAGCTCGGTGTGCCAGATGGGATCGGCGGGATCCAGGCGCATGCTTTGCCAGCGGTCGTAGTACGACGACCACGCGCCATTCTCCGCAGGGTCGGGGATAAAGCGTGTGCTGATGGGTTCCAGTCCGGATGCCGCCAGACGTGCGATGGTTCGGGCCGCTTCGTCGTAGCGAGGGATGTGCCACTCCCCTTCTTGGCGGAAGGCACGTTGCATGTCAATCACGACCAGATGACGCTTTTGCCCGCCCGGCGGGACCACGTTCGGGCTGCCCGTCATGATTTCTGGCCTTCCCGGCCGGTGTAGGGGTCGGCAATGCCGATGTATTGGGTGGTGGTGTATTCGGCGATGCCCTCCGTGCCGCCTTCGCGGCCGAGCCCTGATTGTTTGACGCCGCCGAAGGGTGCTGCGGCGTTGGAGATGACGCCGGCGTTGAAGCCGACCATGCCGAACTCGATCTGTTCGGCCACGCGTAGAAGCCGGTTGAAGTCGCGGCTGTAGAGGTAGGAGGCAAGCCCGTATTCGCTGGCGTTGGCGAGCCGGATGGCGTCCTCTTCGGTGGCGAAGGTGGTCACCGGGGCGACGGGGCCGAAGATTTCCTGGCGGAGGATCTCGGCGTCGTTCGGGACATTAGCCAGGACGGTGGGCGGGTAGAAGTAGCCGGGACTGTCCACGGGTGTGCCGCCGGTGACGGCGGTGGCGCCGGCGGCGACGGCGGCCCTCACGAGTGCGTGGACGTCGTCGCGGGCCCTGGCGTCGATGAGCGGGCCGACTTGGGTGTCCGGTTCGGTGCCGCGGCCGGTGGTCAGGGCGCCCATGGCTGCGGCGAACTTGGCGGTGAATTCCTGTGCCACGGATTCCTGGACGAGGAAGCGGTTGGCGGCGGTGCAGGCCTCGCCCATGTTGCGCATTTTGGCGGCCATGGCGCCTTCGACGGCTTTGTCCAGGTCGGCGTCTTCGAACACGATGAACGGGGCGTTGCCGCCCAGTTCCATGGAGGTGCGGAGCACGTTCTGTGCGGCGTCGGCGATGAGTCGTTTGCCTACCGGGGTGGAGCCGGTGAAGGAGACCTTGCGTAGGCGCGGGTCCGCGAGCAGCGGACCGGAGATCCCGGCGGCACTGGAGGAGGACACCACGTTCAGCACGCCGGGGGGCAGGCCGGCGTCGAGCATGGTCCGGGCGAACAGCTGGGAGGTCAGCGGCGTGAGTTTGGCGGGCTTGAGGACCATGGTGCAGCCTGCGGCGATCGCGGGGGCGACCTTGCGGGTGGCCATGGCGAGCGGGAAGTTCCAGGGGGTGATGAGCAGGCAGGGTCCTACCGGTTTGTGCTGGACGAGGATCTTGTTTTTGCCCTCGGGGGTAGTGAGGTAGCGGCCGTAGTCGCGGACCGTCTCTTCGGAGAACCAGCGAAGGAACTCGGCGCCGTAGATGACCTCGCCGCGGGCTTCGGCCAGGGGCTTGCCCATTTCCAGGGTCATCAGCAGCGCGAAGTCCTCGGCGCGATCGGTGACCAGGTCGAAGGCGCGGCGCAGGATCTCGGCCCGTTCCCGTGGTGCGGTGTGCGCCCAGGAGGCCTGGGCGGCGTCGGCCGCGTCGAGCGCCGCGACGGCGTCCTGGCTGGTGGCCGAGGCGAGGGTGGCTATGGCCTCGCCGGTGGAGGGGTCGTGCACGTCGAACGTGCCGCCGTCGGACGCGTCCCGCCACTGTCCATTAATGAGGAGGCCGGTGGGCACGGAGGCGAGGAGCCTCGCTTCAGGCCCGGTGATTACGGTCTCGGTGGTCGTGGTGTTTCCTTCAGCCACTTAGGGCTCCTTCCAAAGTCCTTGTGAGTTGGTCATTGTGCAGCAGCCAACGTCCGGGGCAGCGGCCAAATCGCGGCGCCGTTCTCGTGCGATCCTGGCGAAACGAGCCAACGATAGTGCTGTTGTGCCCAGTTCCGGGTTGCTGTGACGTCGTGGTGCAGTTGCTCGGTGAGGGCGTTGATGGTCGAGAAGGTTTGTTGATCCCGCAGCTTGGCAGTCAGGGTGACGGTCAGCTGCCGCCCGTAGAGGTCGTCGTTGAAGTCAAGGAGGTGGGCTTCGAGCAATTTGTTCCCGGTCTGGGCATAAAACGTCTGCCGTCGTCCGATGGAAACTGCCGCGAGCCAGGGCTTTCCGGAGTCGGTCCGGATCACCGCAGCCCATACCCCGTCCTCGGCCTGGTTATCGAAGAGCTGGATGTTGGCGGTGGGGAATCCGAGTGTCCTGCCTCGTTCGTCCCCGTGTTCAACGATGCCTTGAATGACTGTCATGATCCTGTTCCGTGCTGGTCCGGTGGTACCGGGGCGGCCTCGAGGACCTGATCCAGCCACGTCACACGGTTGCTGAATCGCCTTATCTTCGAAGGCGCCGTCCAGCGGAAAGTGTCGTGTTCGTCATTGATGGTCAGCCTGCGGCGCCGGGTGACGGCTGTGAAGGTGTGCACCAACCACGGGTTGCCCTGCTTGTCTGGCAACAGAAGCGGCGTCCCCTGCCGGAAATCAGTCAGGTCGTTCTCGGTAAGCCCTGTTTCCTCGCGAAGTTCTGTGAGGGCTTGCCCTTCAGGCGTGGTGCCAGGTTCGAGATATCCGGTGATGCAATGCCAGAGTCCGCGGTCATGTCCGACGGACTGGCTTCGTTTGAACAGGGCGATCCGTCCTCGCCACTGAATGATCACGGCCACCACGGTGCGGGGCTGGCATTCTGCGAGTGCATGTGCCACTCCGCCTACCCGTAGGAGCGGTGCGATACTCATGTCGATCCTTGTCCGGCTCGGTTGTTGGGCGGATGCGGTTCTACCGTGTGGCGGTGGCGTCCATGGCTGTTGTGGATGGGACAGGTGGCTCCCCGCCTGTCGGTCGGGGAGCCACCTGGTCTTAGAGGGTTTGCCCGGCGATGCTGCGGTCGAGCATTTTGTGTCCCGAGAGGCGCTGGCGCCGGTGGGTGGCGAAGTAGACGCCGGTCGCGACGGCGGCTCCGACGTAGTAGGAGAGGTCGCCGATTTGGGGGAACGCGGCCGCGATGGGGCCGGTGTAGATCGAGGACATCCAGAATGGGGAGGAGATGACGACGCCTGCAGCCCAGGCCACGAAGCCCCATTCGAATTTCCTGCTCTTGTCGAAGAGTTCGCGGAGGCCTCGTTCGGTGCGGCGACCTCCGAAGAGGTAGTCGCACACGAGGACAGCCACGTATGGGGCGATGCAGTACGCCGTCAGATTGAGGAACGCGGTGAAACCTGCGTTGAACCCTTCCTGGCCCAACAAGGCTACGACGTATGAGGCGACGCAGATGACCACGACGGCGGTGTGGCGTTTGACGGGCACGCCCATGGTCTGGATGGATATGGCGCCGCCGTAGACGTTCAGGAAGTTTTGGGTGAAGGATGACAACGCGACGACGCCGAGTCCGATGGCGGCCCAGGGTCCCAGGACTTCTTTGAGGGCGCCGATGCTGTCGGAGGCACTGGTAGTGGATCCGAGGACGGTTCCCAGGATTCCCATCCAGACCAGGGTGATGAAGTTGCCGAGCATGGTCGCCCAGCTGGCACCGCGCCTGTTGCCCGGTGTGTTGGGGAGGTAGCGGGAGTAGTCGGAGGCGAATGGCATCCAGGCGACGATGAAGGAGAAGAACCATCCGAAGAAGACAATCCATCCGCCGATCCCGTTGAAGCCGGGGGCGGTTGTGTCGGCGACGTTGATGACTCGTCCGTTGGCGGCGGCCACGATGGTGATGAAGGCGAAGCCGATCACCAGGACGAAGGAGAGGATGCGCTGGAGGAAGTGGATCAGGTTGTATCCGATGACGGCCACTCCGAGCTGGATGCCCATGAGAATAAGGGACGAGAGCCAGAACGGAATGCCGGTCAGCAGTGAGATGGCCTGTCCGCCGAGGATGACGGTGACGGCGGCCCATCCGATGCCGGCGAAGACATTCACGTATGCCACCGGGAACAGGTTACCGATGAATCCGAGAGGTCCCCGGCCCTGCATCTGCTGTGGGACGCCGAGCCGGACGCCCATGGCGGACAGGTATCCCATTCCTGCCGAGGAGGTTATGCCGGCGAGGACGATCGCTAGGACGGCGGCCCAGAAGGGCAGCCCGAAATAGGCGGCACTGAAGCCAAGGACGACGATGGGGAAGTTCATGCCGGCCGCGAACCAGAGGAAAAACTGCGATCGGGGCTTGCCGTGGCGTTCCACGTCAGGGATGTGTTCGATGCCGTAGGGCTCGATTTTGGTGAGGCTGTCGCGGTACCCGCGGTCTTCGGCGACACTGTTTTCGGCAGCGCGCATGGTGTCTGGGCTCATGATTGTCCTAAAGTTGGATGCGCACTGCGGTGCGCTGCTTACGAGCAGATTGGGTCGGCGCGGCTGGTTTCCTGTCCGAGGGCGGTCAGCCGCGCCGGAACTTACAGTTCGGCGAGCTGTGCGCCGTCATAGAAATGCCCGGCCTTGTAGACCATGGGTGCCGTGTTGTCGATCTCGGCATGCCGTACCCGGCAGATAAAGACGGTGTGGGTCTTTGCTTGGAAGCGTTCCTGAATTTCGGCTTCGAGGGATGCGGCCGAGCCGTCCAGGAGCGGGCTTCCGTTCGGGCCCTCGTGCCAGTCGAGTTCCGCAAACTTGTCCGGGGCCTTGGAAGCGAACACACGGACTGTGTCCTTCTGCCCTGTTCCCAGGATGTTGATGCCGAGGTGGCTCGAGGAGAAGAGCGCAGGGTAGGTGCTTGAGGTCTTCTGGACGCAGACGAGCACTAGTGGCGGCTCGATGGAGACTGAGCAGTAGGAGTTTGCTGCCAGTCCTTTGGGGGTTTCGCCTTCCTTGGTGGTGACCACGGTGACGCCCGTGATGAATTGGCGGTTGAACGCCTTCATCAGGTCTGCGTCAAGTTCGGGAAAGTCGCCGCCGTCTCCAACCTCCGGCGCGGCGATCCCGCGCAAGGGGCGAATCCCAAGACCAGCGAGCAGTTCGCTCCCGTCCCACGTGACCGTTTCCTTCGTGATCTTCCCGTCTTGGAGGATCAGGATGTTCGAGCCCCTGGTCTGAACGGTAAGTCCTGTTGCCGGGACGCCGAGGTATTCCTGGGTGTGGGTGCCAGTGGAGGTCCAGAAGACGGCGACTGTTTCCGAGCCTTCGACGATGTCATCGATGGTCGTGCGCAGGTCCGGGAAGGCTTCCCGTACTGCGGCGATCTCTTCTTTGAGACCAGTGATGTCGACGGTTGCGCCTGTCGCCTTACTGGTGCGCTTGTAGCCAGCTGCCACGAGGCCGTCGAGGGCATTGAGGTCACCCTTGTCCCAAGCAGCGAGCCAGGCTGATGTGATCAGCGGTTCAAGTGTCTGTTGCATACCAATGACGGTAAGGCAGATCACACGATCGAGTCAACAAAAATCTACAAAAACCCGCAATGGCGCGGAATTTGTGAACTTAGGCAAAAGGACGCACCTCTCCCTTGACTCCCTTCTTGCATGCAACATAAGCTGTGATGCATGCAAGAAGAAACGATGCTGAGTGTTGAGGCGGCTGAGCGGGAGAACCTCTTGGACAAGATCCGGATGCTGGTCCTGGGGGGTGACTTCCCGCCGGGTGCCGTTGTTCCGGAGGCTTTCCTTGCCCAGGAGTTCGACGTCAGCCGCACCCCTGTCCGGGAAGCCCTCAAGCAGCTTCAGCATGAGGGACTGGTGGAGATACGTCCCAAGGTGGGCACGTTCGTCCGCGAGCCCACCCGCAGGGAGATCATCGAGCTGTTCCAGATCAAGGAGTCCCTCGAAGGACTCGCAGCGTCGCTGCTCGCGCGCCGCGGTGGGACAACGGAATTGTCCGCGCTCCGCTTGAACCTCGAGGACTCCGAGGCCGCAGTCCTCACGAACGACACAGAGGCCTACGCCCGACTGGTACACGAGTTTCACTGGACCATCGTCCGGGGCTCGGACAACCTCAAGCTTGTCGAGCACTATGGACGGCTGATGAACCAGCTCGCATACCAGCGGCTGGTCCTGCGCACCGTTGAACACCCGGGCCGGCTCGCAGCCTCCACCCGGGAACACCGCGCAGTACTGGAAATGATCGAACACAAAGACCCCTTCGGCGCAGAAGCCGCCATGAGGAACCACGTCCATGCCTCGTCCCGAGAGGCCCTCACCGAACCGGTGCAGTCGCTCCGGAACTGAACCAACCACGAAAGGAAGCCATGCGCTTCTCCACATTCCCGGCCCTCGGCGCCCCCGTGGACCTCGCAGCCGAGGACTACGGTTCCCCTAAGCAGTCCGCCCTAGGCGGGACCAAATGTTGAACGACCAGGGCCTGGGCATCCGCAAGATCGTCTATTACAGCGAGGAGATCCTGCTCGAAAACGGCCTCTCCCCCGCCGTCCCGGCAGTGCGCGCAACTGCCGCGGCAGTCGTAGCCAACCCCTGGTTGGGTGGAAAGGCCACCAATGACCTGAACGAGGAAGTCATCCGGCTCGCCCCGGTGCTGGCACGCAAACTCACCCACGTGCTAACTAAGGAACTCGGGGGCGTGGACGCAATCGAAGCCTTCGGCAAGGCAGCGATTGTGGGCACCGACGGCGAGATTGAACACGGCGCCGCCCTCATCCACACGCCGTTCTTCGGCAACCTTGTTCGGGAATATTTCGACGGCGAATCGATCATCTGCTTCGCCGACGACCGGGCCGACGCCGGCGCCTCACTCGTCGTACCCCTTTGGCACAAGAACGCCGCCGCCACACGCACGCACTACCAAACCATCACCACCCGGATCAGCGACGCACCCCGGCCCGGAGAGATCGTCGTCGTCCTCGGCGCATCAACCGGACCCCGCCCGCACGCGCGTATCGGGGACCGGCTCACCGACCCCATCGTTAAAGCAGAAAACCTAGGAGAACTAGTTTCATGAGCATTCGAAAAATCGTCACCCTGACCGAAGACGTCCTCATCGAAGGTGGCCGGGAGGTCGCGCCGACTGCGCGGGTCGCCGTCGTCGCCGCCATCGTCAAGAACCCCTGGGCCGGGCAGGGCTTCGTTGAAGACCTCTCCGCCGGGATCGACGCCAACGCCTCCGACATCGGCGCCCTGCTCGCACCCCGCGTACTCGAAGCCCTCGGCGCCCCCGCCGAAGCCTACGGCAAAGCCGCCATCGTGGGCCTCAACGGTGAAATCGAGCACGGTTCAGGCCTCATCCACACCCTTGCCTTCGGAAACCACTTCCGTGACGCTGCCAACGCCACCACGCTACTGCCTGCCGTGGAAAAGCGCGGACCTGCCGGCGTCGTGTTCGACATTCCGCTCAAACACATCACCGATGCGACCATCCGCTCCCACCACCAGAGCATCGAGGTCCGGATCAACGACGCACCCCATGCTGACGAAATCGTGATCGCCCTCGCCGCGGCTGCCCAGGGACGCCCGCAGCAGCGCCTCGCGGCGTTCGCCACAGAAACGAAGTAGGTGACCTCCGTCGTGAGCCGCGTCCGCGTAGCCCTGATCCACGGCGTCGGCCTCGACGGTTCGATGTGGGGACCCCTGCGAGAATTCCTCGAACCGGAATACGATGTTCAGGTTCTCGAACTACTGGGCCACGGACACCGCGGAAAAGCTGCCCCCGAAGGCGTGACACTGGCAGAGCTCGCGGCGGACGTCGCGGAGCGCCTCGAACCGGGCACCCATGTCGTGGGGTTTTCACTGGGCGCCCTCGTCGCGCAGCATCTGGCCCGGTTCCGGCCCGATCTGGTTGCCTCCCTGGTATCCGTCGGATCGGTATGCGCCCGTACGGCCGAGGAACACGCCGCAGTGATGACGCGGCTGGCCTCAGCGGAATCAGACTTTCCGGCAACGGTGGAAGCATCAATCCGGCGGTGGTACCCGGAAGGGTCCCCCGTCCCGGCCGAAATCATCGAGGCGACGAGGGAAGTCCTGCTTCGCAATGACCCCGAGTCCTTCCTGGCCTGCTACCGCGTCTTCGCAACGGCAGACGCGGAAATCGCACCCGAACTCCCCCGGATCACCGTTCCGTCCCACGCCGTGACCGGTGAGCTGGACCCGGGGTCGACGCCGGAGATGAGCGCCCGGCTCGCAGCGGCCATCCCGGGCTGCACATATTCCGTCATCAGCGGGGCTCGTCACATGATGCCAGTGGAACGGCCCCAAGAGCTCGCCAACACCCTGACCGCTTTGTTCAAGGAGCATTCACATGTCCACTGATCGCCGCTACGAACACTTCATCAACGGCGTCTGGGTTCCGCCGTCATCCGGGGAATACTTCGACAGCACCAACCCGGCCACCCTCGATGTGCTGTACCAGGCCGCGCGCGGTAACGACGCCGACGTCGACCGGGCCGTGGCAGCCGCAGCGGCAGCCTTCGAAAATCCCGCATGGAGGGACCTCAGCCAGACGAAGCGTGGGCATCTTCTCCGCCGCCTGGGTGACTTGGTGGGCGAGCACGCGGACGAACTCGCCCGCATGGAATCCGAAGACAACGGCAAGCTCCTGAGGGAAATGCGCGCTCAGCTCGCCGCGATGCCCGAGTATTACTACTATTACGCCGGCCTGGCTGACAAGATCCAGGGCGATACCATCCCTGGCTCCAGCAGAGCGGTATTGAACTACACCCTTCGCGAGCCCCTCGGGGTCGTGGGTGCCATCACGCCATGGAACTCGCCGCTGACGCTGACGACCAGCAAGCTCGCCCCCGCCCTCGCGACGGGCAACACCATCGTGATCAAACCGTCCGAATACACCTCCGCCACCGTTCTGCGCCTGGCCGCGTTGGCCGACGAAGCCGGATTCCCGCCCGGTGTCATCAATGTCGTCACCGGCTTCGGCGCGGAAGCCGGTGCCGCGCTGGTCGAAGACCGCCGGCTGGCGAAAATCTCGTTCACCGGCAGCACAGCCACAGGTGCCCGCATCGCTTCCTCAACCGCGTCCCGCTTTATCGGCTCGACGCTTGAGCTGGGCGGCAAATCCCCCAACATCGTCTTCGCCGACGCGGACATAGCCAATGCGTCCATGGGAGTGGTGGCCGGCATCTTCGCCGCGGCCGGCCAGACGTGCATCGCCGGCAGCCGCGTCTTCGCGCACAAGTCCGTCTACGACGAACTGCTCGAACGGGTCGCCAACCGCGCCCGGAGCATCGTCATCGGCGACCCGCTCCTGGACGCCACCGAACTCGGGCCGCTGGCCTTCCAGGACCAGCGTGACAAGGTCGCCAGCTATGTCGATCTCGGCGTCTCCGAAGGTGCCACGGTCCTGACCGGCGGCGGCCGGCCCAACACCGGCCTCAATGGCTACTTCTTCGAACCCACGGTTCTGACCGATGTGGACAATTCCATGCGTGTGGTCAGGGAAGAGATTTTCGGCCCCGTCGCGGCGATCATGTCGTTTGAAACAGAGGAAGAGGTCCTGGCTCTGGCGAACGACACCAGCTACGGGCTGGCCGCCGGAATCTGGACCACCAACCTTTCCAGGGCGCACCGGATGGCGAGCCGCCTGGAGGCCGGCACCATCTGGGTCAACACCTACCGCGCCATGTCGCCCCAATCACCCCGGGAAGGCTTCAAGACCAGCGGCGTCGGCGTCGAACACGGCATCGAGAGCATCCGCGAATACACCAGGGTCAAGAGCGTCTGGATCAACACCGACGAATCGCCGCTCGCCGACCCCTTCATCATGAGGAGCTGAACACCTTGCCACTTATCGAAGTCTCGATCGCCCGGGGTCGGACCCCCGACCAGCTCCGCTCGCTCATCGACGAGCTGCATCGTGCCGCCGAACGCTCGGTGGGCGCGGCACCGGAAAACACCACCGTCATTGTCCGCGAAATCGAGCATGAACACTGGTCCCGCGGTAACCAAACCATCGCCGAACGCAACGCCGCATCCCAGGAAGCGGCACCCGCCCGGGCAGTACCGGCGAACATCGCCGCAGATCCAAGGAGTAACTAATGCGCTTTTCCCTCTTCGCCCACATGGAGCGCTGGGACGAGACCGTCTCGCACCGTGAATGCTTCGAAAACTTAACGGAACTTACCCTCATCGCGGAAGCCGGAGGGTTCAGCACCGTCTGGATTGGTGAACACCACTCGATGGAGTACACCATCTCTCCCAGCCCCATGCCCCAGCTTGCATACCTGGCAGCGCGCACTTCCCGCATCCGACTCGGCGCCGGAACGATCATTGCGCCCTTCTGGAACCCGCTCCGCGTCGCCGGCGAGACCGCGCTCCTGGATGTCATCAGCAACGGCCGAATGGAAGTGGGACTGGCACGCGGCGCCTACCAGTTCGAGTTCGACCGCCTCATGGGCGGCATGTCTGCAGTCGATGGCGGCAAGCACCTGCGCGAGCTCGTCCCGGCCGTGCGCGCGCTCTGGGAAGGTGACTACGCCCACGACGGCGAGGTCTGGCAGTTCCCGACCTCCACCAGCGTCCCCAAGCCTCTGCAGAAGCCGACCCCGCCCATGTGGATCGCCGCCCGCGACATCTCCTCGCACGAATTCGCCGTCGCCAACGGCTGCAACGTGATGGTGACACCGCTTATGAAGGGCGACGAGGAAGTAGAAGACCTTGCCCGCAAGTTCGACACCGCTGTGGAGAACAGCCCCGGCGTCCCCCGCCCGGACCTCATGGTGCTTCGCCACACGCATGTCCACGCCGCTGACGAGCCCGAGGGATGGCGGCGTCCGGCCGAGGGTATCCAGAAGTTCTACCGGACATTTGATGCCTGGTTCGGAAACAAGACCACTCCCAAGAACGGTTTCCTCGAGCCCAGCCCGGCAGAGAAGTTCGCCGACCGTCCGGAGTTCACGCCCGAGTCCCTCCACCAGACCGCGATGATCGGAACGCCTGAGGAGGTTATCGAGCGGCTTCGCCACTACGAGGCACTCGGCGTAAACGAGTTCAGCATCTGGGCTGACAACAGCCTGACCCATGAGGAGAAGAAACGCTCGCTCGAACTCTTCATCAAGCACGTCGTACCGGCCTTCCAGGAGCAGACGGCTACCGCGGCACGCTGATGCCAACCAATGGCTAAGCCACGACGATGGCTCCCCGGCACTGCAGGCCGGCGTCGGTTCCAGGTGACTGGACCCGGCTCCAGCCTGCAGTGCGCAGCTAGTTAAGAGTCCACATTTCCACGAGCTGAGGCGCCTCCGCGCCATCCCCTTCATCATCCGGAGCTAGGAATATGCTCCTCGCCGACAGCGCCCGTATGCCTCGGACCCGGCAAGAGCGGACCTCCTGCTTGCCCCGAAAACTATGCGAGCGGGAGATGCTCCAAGAGGGTACTCCGGCGACTCTATCTTGCCGAAATAGCCAGGAAGCGGATGGGCAGATCCAGGAGTTCCAGCGGGCCGTGAGGGCCTTCGCCGTCGAGAAGCAGGGAGTCCCCGGCCTCCATGGTGTATTCGTAGGCCCCGTGGCCGTAAATCATCCTGCCGGAGAGCATATAGATGAATTCCGTTCCGGGATGCTGGAACAGCGGGAACACATCCGAGGCATCAGTCAGCGTGACGAGGGTTGGCTCGAGGGCGTCAGTGCGGCCTTTGAGGGTACCGAGCACACGGTATTCATGCCCGTGCTGAGTGCCGCTGCGTACGGTCAGGCTTCCCTGGCCGTTCTTGGTGAACGTCGCGTCCCGGTCGGTGTCCGCGCCGCGGAACAGGGCCGTGACCGGTATTTTCAGCCCGTCAGCGAGCCG
The DNA here is from genome assembly GCF_056395905.1 of Arthrobacter sp. 05T444. Taxonomy (NCBI): domain Bacteria; kingdom Bacillati; phylum Actinomycetota; class Actinomycetes; order Micrococcales; family Micrococcaceae; genus Arthrobacter; species Arthrobacter sp. 05T444. The sequence continues at coordinate 125,096 of NZ_JBFTKK010000008.1, read as the reverse complement.
CTGCAATGTGGTGAGCGAACACGAGGTGCTGGCGGACTCAATTTTGGAAATCATCGCCTTCGACAGCCCGGTCCGCGCTGCAAGTTCGGCCGCCGACAGCCCCTGGGCGGTCCGGTAGCGGCGCAGCTGCCCGGCTATGACACGTTCGAGCTTGCCTGCCACTCCGTCTTCTGCAGCCTCTACTGACATGCCCGTCTCCCCGTCAGTCTGGTTGGTCACCCAGCCATCATAGGCAGGGCGATGGCTCTATCCGATTATGCGGGCCTCGCCCAGCAGGCCGGCGAGAACGTCGGCCAGGGCCCGGGCCCCAGTTTCGGCGTCTGCGTCGTCGACGAGTTCCTCCGGGGAATGCGAGATCCCTGTCGGGTTCCTGACGAACAGCATGGCAGTGGGGATGTGACCGGCAAGCACTCCGGCATCGTGGCCGGCCCCGGTGGCCAGGACCGGGGCAGCCGGGAGCAGGGTCCGGAGCTGGTCACGCAGGCCGGCGTCAAAGTGGACGGTGGGGCTGAGGGATTCGACGCCGAAGGACACCGTGCAGTCTTCCTCGGCGGCGATGACCTGAGCGTTGAGGTGGACGGATTCGACGAGGGCTGCGGTGACTTCATCCCGGGGGTGCCGGACATCGATCCACATCTCAACCCGGGAGGCGATGACGTTGGTCCCTCCGGGGACGGGCTGCAGCCGGCCCACTGTCGCGCGGGCATCCTTGTAGTTCCTGGCTATATCCCGGATGCCGATCATGATCTTGGCTGCGGCGATCATCGGATCCTTGCGGTCCATCATCAGCGTCGTTCCGGCGTGGTTGCCCTGGCCCTTCACTGACAGCTTCCACCGGCCGTGGCCCAGGATGGAGGAGCCGATGGCCACCGGCTGGCGCAGGTCGATGAGGCCCCTGCCCTGTTCTACGTGGAGTTCAACGAACAGGCCCAGCTGCTGGAGGGTTTTGTGGTCGGCGCCGATGAACCGGGGGTCCTGTCCGTTGGCCGCGGCCACGTCGGCATAGGTGTTTCCGTCCGCGTCCCTGAGATTGCGTGCCTTGTTCGGATCCAGGGCGCCGGTGAGCAGGCGCGACCCCAGGCAGGCGACACCGAATCGGGAGCCCTCCTCTTCCGGAAAGATGGCGATGACCAGCGGCCTGCGGGGCCGGAAGCCCCTGTTCTTGAGAATGTCGACGGCGACCAGCGCGGAGGCCACGCCCAGTGGGCCGTCGTATTCACCGCCGCCGGGAACGGAGTCGAGGTGGCTGCCCGTAACGACGGCATCCTTCCGTGTACCGGTGGCAGTGTCCCACCACGCCCAGATGATCCCGTTGTGGTCGGTGGCGACGTCCAGTCCGCGCCGGCCGGCCTGCTCGATGAACCAGCTCCGCAGCTCGGTTTCGGCATTCGAGAAAACCGGCCGGGAATATCCGCCGCGGCGAGCGTCTGTCCCGACGCCGGAGATGTCCCGCATAAGGCCCGTTACGGTGCCGGTCGCCGGTTTGGTGGCGGAAGAAGTCACGGGCTGTTCCGTTTCTGTAGGTGTGCTTTGGAGTGCCCCGGCCTGCTGGTGCTGGCCGGTTGTTGATACTGGCCGATCAGCGGGTGCTGATGCGGGTGGTTGCCTGACGGAACCGGGCCGGGACATCGCCGCTGCCGGTGGCCAAGCCGGCCGCCCACCGCCCGATCAGCGGCGCGAACTTCGCACCGTGCCCCGAGCACGGGGATAGGATGGTGATCCCGTCCGCCCTGTCGATGAGGAAGTCCTCATTCGGGGTGTTGGTGAACAGGCACGTGGTCTCGGCGTACGGCTCGGGGTCAACGCCGGGCAGATATTTTCGCACGTAGTCCACTACGCGGCGGCGGTTGTCGGGGTCCACGAGGCCGGTTTGGGCGGCGGCCGACGGGATGAACTTTCCGCCGTTGTACTCAGCGACTTTCTGCCCGGCGAAGCCGGCATCCCGTCCCCCGGGCAGGCCGTAGGTTTGGATGGCCGCGCTTTTGTGGATGAAGGTGGGCCATGCCGGAGCGCTGCCGGGATCGCGGTAGTGGAAGTGGTAGGCCTGCTCCTGCCGGACGGTGATCTCGGGCAGGCCGGCAAGGAACCCGGCGGGGAGATCCAGCTGTCCCAGCAGTGACGGCAGCCAGCCGCCTGCGCTGACGATCACGTTTCCGGCGTCGATGGCCTCCCCCGCTGCCGAGTGGACGCGGTAGCCGGCACCCCGCCGCTCCAGGCTCGCGACGTTCCAACCGGTCAGCAGCCTGGCGCCGTGCTTCAGTGCTTGGTCGATCATCGCGTTCACGGAACGTTCGGCGTCGATCACCCCTGCTCCCGGGTGCCAGAGCACGGGCGTGTCGAAGGCAATCTGCGGCCACCGTGATCGTGCGTCGGCAGCGCTGAGGAGTTCATGCTCCACGCCAGTGTCTGCCAGGATCCCGGCCAGGTGTTCCGGCTGCCGTTCGGGCCCGTAGTCCACGGCCCCGGCAGGGGTGATCAGGTCCAGTGCGCCGGCCCGGCCGAGTTCATCCCAAAGGGTTTTGGCTTCGATGACTGCCCGGGTGTAGAACTCGTCCGGGTAGGCATAACGGAAGATCCGGGCGGACCCGTGGGAGCTGCCGTCATGGGCCGCCGGAACTGAGCGCTCCAGGATGGTCACGTCATGGCCTTGGGAGGAGAGTTGCCAGGCGGTGGCGGCGCCGGCCAGTCCGGCGCCGACCACAACATATTCGGCGGATTCCGGCATTACGTGGCTCCGGGGATCCAGGACGTGCCAGCCAGGGGAACCCGCGCCATGGCGGATGCTTCGATGGTCAGGGCCACGAGGTCTTCGGGTTCAAGGTTGTGCAGGTGCGATTTTCCGCATGCCCGGGCGATGGTCTGGGCCTCCATGGTCAGGACGCGGACGTAGTTGGCCAGGCGCCGTCCGCCGGCGATAGGGTCCAGCCGGGAGGAGAGTTCCGGGTCCTGGGTGGTGATGCCGGCGGGGTCGCGGCCGTCCTGGAAGTCGTCGTAGTAGCCTGCGGCAGAGCCGAGGGCGGCGTATTCGGCGGCGTAGCGGGGATCGTTGTCGCCCAGTGCGATCAGCGCGGCGGTACCGATGGCCACGGCGTCCGCACCCAGGGCCATGGCTTTGGCGACGTCGGCGCCGGTGCGGATGCCGCCGGAGACGATGAGCTGGACCTTGCGGTGCAGGCCCAGCTCCTGCAGGGCCTGAACGGCCTGCGGGATCGCAGCCAGAGTGGGGATCCCCACGTTCTCGATGAAGACCTGTTGGGTCGCGGCGGTGCCGCCCTGCATTCCGTCGACGACGACGACGTCGGCTCCGGCCTTCACGGCCAGGGCGGTGTCGTAGTACGGGCGGGCGGCGCCGATCTTGACGTAGATGGGGGTCTTCCAGTCGGTGATCTCACGCAGTTCGCCAATCTTGATTTCCAGGTCGTCCGGGCCGGTCCAGTCCGGGTGGCGGCTGGCGGAGCGCTGATCGATGCCGACGGGCAGGGTGCGCATGCCGGCGACGCGCTCGGTGATCTTCTGTCCCAGCAGCATGCCGCCGCCGCCGGGCTTGGCACCCTGGCCGAGCACGATCTCGATGGCGTCCGCCTTGCGCAGGTCATCCGGATTCATCCCGTAGCGGGAGGGCAGGTACTGGTAGACAAGGTGCTTGGACTGGCCGCGCTCCTCAGGCGTCATGCCGCCGTCGCCCGTAGTGGTGGAGGTGCCCACCTCGGACGCGCCACGCCCCAGCGCTTCCTTGGCGTTGGCGGACAGCGCGCCGAAGCTCATCCCAGCGATGGTCACCGGGGTCTGCAGGTGCAGCGGACGGGAAGCATGCCGGTCACCGAGGACGACGTCGGTGTCGCACTTTTCGCGGTAGCCCTCCAGCGGGTAGCGGGACATCGAGGCGCCCAGGAACAGCAGGTCATCGAAGTGCGGGACCTTCCGTTTGGCGCCCCAGCCGCGGATGTCATATACGCCGGTCGCGGCAGCGCGCTGGATGTCCGCGATGGTGGCCCGGTCGAAGGTAGCGGACTCGCGCAGGCCCAGCTCAGCAATGTTTCGGGGACGCTCCTGGGCGGGGAGAACCGTATCCTGGGGCAGTGAGGTGATGGTCATGAGGGGTTGTCCTTTAGTACGACGTCGAGTTGTGGACGCTGAAGTGGTAGAGGCTCCGTGCCGAGCCGTAGCGTGTGAAGTCCGCCGGATTATCGGCGCGTCCGGCGGCAGTGAGCAGGCCGGCGACTTCCTCGAGGTGTTCGGATTCCATCGGCTTTTCGATGCAGTCAGCACCCAGAGACGCCACGGTCCCCTTGACGTAGATCCGGGCTTCGTAGATGGAGTCGCCCAGCGCGTCACCGGCGTCGCCGCAGACCACGAGCCGGCCGGCCTGGGCCATGAACGCAGACATGTGCCCGATATTGCCGCCCACCACGATGTCCACGCCCTTCATGGAGATCCCGCACCGGGCCCCGGCATTGCCGTCGATGACCACGAGTCCGCCGTGCCCGGTGGCCGCAGCCGATTGGGAGGCGTCGCCGTGCACGTGCACCTTGCCGGACATGATGTTCTCTGCGAGTCCGACGCCGGCATTGCCGGTGACGGTCACCTCGCCCTTTTGGTGCATTCCGGCCGCGTAGTATCCGGCGTGGCCGTTGATGGTGACGCTGACGTCGGCGTTGATGCCCACCGCGAGGCTGTGCTTGCCTTCCGGGTTGGTGACGGTCCAGGCCTGCCCGTCGGCGGCGTCATGAAGGGCATGGTTCAGTTCCCGGACCGTGCCGCCGGCCAGGTCAACGCTGAAGGAATCAAGGGTGGTTTCCAAGTTTTCGGGGGCTGTCAGAGTGACCATGTGTAGACCTTTCCGGGTTCCGGTTCCAAGATGCGGGCGTTTTCGATGCCGGGCAGGGCAGCCAGGGCCCGGTATTCGGAGGCCATGGCGACGTAGTCGGCGGTTTCGGCGATGATGGCCGGCTTGCAGGCGATCGGGTCCCGGACCACGGCCATGCTGTCGGCGGTGGTGACCACCAGGGTGTAGAAGCCGTCAAAGACCTTGCCCAGGTTGGTCAGCGCGGTTTCCAGATCATCGCCCTGCTGCAGGCGGGAGGCGATGTAACGGGCCCCCACCTCGGTGTCGTTGTCGGAGTCGAACACCACACCGTCGCGCACGAGGCCCCGCCGGATGGTGGCGTGGTTGGAGAAGGAGCCGTTATGCACCAGGCACAGGTCGTCCGCGACGGAAAAGGGGTGGGAGCCTCCGGCGGTGACGGCGGACTCGGTGGCCATGCGGGTGTGGGACAAGCCCTGGCTTCCGGCCAGGGCTTCCAGCCCGTGCTCCGCCGCGATGTCCATCGGGTGGCCCACGCTCTTCATCACGGCTACGTGCTCGCCGCGGCCGATGATCGTGGAGCCCCGGAGGGTTTCGCTGACGGCCTTCACCAGCAGACCGGTGTCGACGGCGGCGCTCACCAGGGTGGTGTCCCCCACAACCCTGACGGCGGTGGATGCGGAGACGGGCAGCAGGGTTTCCAACGCTGCGGTGATGTCACCGACCGGCATGCCCTGGTCCTTGCCCAAGAGGCTCAGGGTGGCGGTGCCCTTGGACACCAGTCCCGGGGTGTCGTAGACGGCGAGTCCGGCGGAGTCCGGTCCGCGGTCCACGATCTGGCACATCATGGAGGACAGGAGGCTGCCCATCTGGGGGTGCAGCCGGGGATTGCGCAGCTGCAGCGCGGCGATTCCGCACATATTGTGTGTCCTTTTCTAGTGGTTGTCAGATCGAGGTCAGGTAGGTTCTGATTTCCCAGTCGCTGACCTGGTTGTGCCAGCTCAGGAACTCTTCTTCCTTGGCGTCCGCGTAGTACTTTCCGATCTCGGCGTCGCCGCTGAGGCTGGCGAGGATGACCGGGTCACGACGAAGGGCCTCGACGGCGTGCAGGAGCGTCGCGGGAAGGGAGTGGGCATCCGGGCGGGCTTCACCCGGGCCCGATGGCGCACCCGGGTCGGTTCCTTTCGCGACTCCGTCCAAGCCGGCTTCGATCGCCGTGGCGATGGCGAGGTACGGGTTGGCGGAACCGTCCCCGGAGCGGAGTTCGATGCGTTTTTCGTCCGGGACGCGGATCATGTGTGTGCGGTCGTTGCCCCCGAACGAAGCCTTCCTTGGAGACCACGTGGCACCGGAGGAGCTGGTGGTCGCCCCTGAGCGCTTGTACGAATTGACCGTCGGTGCCAGGAAGGCCTGGAGTGCCGGGGCGTGCTCCAGCACTCCGCCGATAAAGGAGTAGGCGAGCTCCGACAGCCCCAGTCCGCGTTCGCCGTCGTCCCCCGGAAACAGCGCTTCCGCGCCGGACCACAGGGACAGATGGAAATGCAGGCCCGTGCCGGTCCTGTCCGTAAACGGTTTAGGCATGAACGTGGCGGTCATCCCGCGTTGTTCCGCGAGGATGTTCAGGATGTAGCGCAGGGTGACCACGCGGTCCGCCGTGGTGAGGGCGTCGGCGTAGTTGAAGTTCTGTTCGAACTGTCCGGCCGCGTCCTCGTGGTCGTTGGCGTAATTGCCCCAGCCCAGGCCATTCATCGCTTCGGAAATGGACGTCAGGTGCTCATACATGCGGGTGACGCCGCGGGCGTCGTAGCAGGGGCGGGGCGAGTCATCACGGGAATCGGCCGTGCTCAGGGAGCCATCAGGGTCCTTGTTGACCAGGAAGTACTCAACTTCCGCGCCGATCTTGGCCTGCATTCCTTTTCCTGTCAGACGGCCGAGCGTGTTCTTCAGGATCACCCTGGGGGCGAAGGGCCACGGCTTGCCGTCCACGTGCGGGTCGCAGTGGATGATCGCCAGGCCCTCCTTGATGAACGGCACAGGGGTAAATGAGGTGAGGTCGGGAACTGCGATGAGGTCCGAATCCTGGGGCTTCTGCCCGATGAGCCCTGCGGCGTAGCCGGCGAAACCCATGGCGCCGGCTTCGAGCTCATCCGCGGCTTCGACGGGAACGAGCTTGGCGCAGGGCTTGCCGGTCATGTCCACGAACGTGGCCAGGAGGAACCGCACGTCGTGGGCCTTGGCGATGTCCGCGAGGGAAATCTGTCCGGCTTCGGCCGGCACCGATTGCTCGGTGAGTACTTCAGGGGTTGCGACACTGGTCATCGGAACTGTCCTGTTCAAATTGGTGTTACCTGCGGTGAAACCTTGTTGAACCACAGTAGTCAAAGCGATGTTACGGCCGTACTCCCCGAGTGTTAAATCCGTGTGTCGCGGTATGGCGGCGAACGCAACCGGAATTTTACGTGCGCGAAACCCGCAATCGTTCACTGTCATGAATCATGGTTTCATCCCGCGGTTGCGTTGAGTTCCTCCGCTTCCGCCGGATATTGACTTCCACCCCTTTTGATTGGAGTTCCATGAATTCTGGAGACGTCGCCTGGATCCTGGCCGCAGGCGCACTGCTGTGCATCATGATTCCCGGCCTTGCCCTGTTCTACGGCGGCATGGTCGGGTCCCGCAGAATCCTGAACATGATGATGATGTGCTTCGGCGGAATGAGCATCGTCGCCGTCCTGTGGGCCGTGTTCGGCTACTCCATGGTCTTCGGCAATTCCATCGGCGGTGCCGGACTGCTTGGTGATGTCACCGAGTACTTCGGGATGGAGAAACTGCTGGCGGAGGACCCTAACGCACCCATCCCCGCGGCGCTGTTCGCGGCCTTCCAGCTGTTCTTTGCCGGTATCACCACGGCCATCATCGCCGGGGCTGCGGCGGGCCGAATGAAGTTCGGCGCGTGGGTGACGTTCGCCGCGCTTTGGGCAACCCTGGTCTACTTTCCCGTCGCCCACTGGGTATTCGCGTTCAGCTCGACGGACGGCTCGGTGACCGGCGGCTGGATCGTCAACAGCCTCAAAGCCATCGACTTCGCCGGCGGAACCGCCGTCCACATGAACGCCGGCATCGCGGCCCTCGCCCTCGCCCTGGTCCTCGGACGCAGCGCCGGCTGGCCCAAGAGCGAACACACCAAGCCCCACAGCCGGCCGCTGGTACTGGTCGGTGCCGGGCTCCTGTGGGCCGGCTGGTTCGGCTTCAACGCCGGCTCCGCGCTCACCGCCGGGCAGGCCGCCTCCGTAGTGTTCCTCAACACCGCCGTCGCCGCGTGCGCCGGCCTTCTATCGTGGGCCTTGGTGGAACGCATCAGGCTTGGCAGCGCCAGCAGCATGGGCGCCGCCTCCGGCCTCATCTCTGCCCTCGTTGCCATCACCCCGGCCTGCGGCGCCGTCAGCCCACTCGGCGCCCTCGCCATCGGACTCATCGCCGGCGCCGTCTGCTCCCTGGCAATCGAACTGAAATTCCGGCTCGGCTTCGACGATTCACTCGACGTCGTCGGCGTCCACCTGGTGGGCGGCATCCTCGGAACGCTCCTGATCGGCTTTTTCGCCACGGAGGCCGCGCCCAACAAGGTCAACGGGCTCTTCTACGGCGGTGGATTTGGACTGCTCGGCGTCCAGGCACTGGCAACCCTGGCCGTGCTTGCCTATTCCTTCGTCGTGACATGGGTCATCGCAAAGGTCCTCAACGTCACAATGGGCCTGCGCGTGCATGAGGCCGATGAACTTCGCGGCATAGACATCGCCGCACACTCGGAGGCCGCATACCTCAGCGACGAGGAACCCGTAGAACTCGGCTCCCCGAGCCGTGCCTAAGGCGGCAGAAGACAGTCCGCTGCTTCTGATGCCTCCAGGCCCCACCGGCCGCCTGCCGCGCATCCCGTGGAGGAACGCGGCAGGCATCACCCGGGAAGTTGCCGTAGATACGGCTCCGGCAGGGTCGCCATGCTTCCGATGGAGGCTCAATGTGGGCGGCATTGACCACGACGGCGCTGGTTCTGCGTGTCTAGTCCACCCGCCCCACGAAGTGCTCGTAGGGTCAAAACATGCCGAGAGGACGAGCGGAGAACGGGCCGGGAGCTCATCCCCTCTTGGTGGGCCAAACCTCGATCGATGACGTTCTGAAGGAGCAGTACGACCTGACTCCCCAACTGCCTCTGCATTGGGGCGCTTTTCAGACCACTCCACCAGGCCAACGCCGCGATCCCGCCGACTCGGAACCCGTGGCTCCAAGGGTCCGGTGAGAACCGCCAAGAACGAATCAACATCAGCACTCGTCCGAAAGACTGCGGGGACAAACGGGATTGCGGGCAGCCTCCAACCTGAGCAAGCCCAAAGCGACGCGGCATACAGCGCGCCGGCCAGCTGCTTCGATTAGGGCGCTGTCGTCTCCCTATGGGCCAGCCACCGATAGGCGTCGTTACGTCACCTTGCGCCAGCAATCCGCCAAACACTGATTCCCGCGGCCTGAGGGTGCCATTTGCAACTACCCGGTCCTGACATATGGTGATACGCACCACACGATTTCCGTGTGGGACTAAAGGAGACTCTCATGCTGCTTTGGATAGCGATCATTATCGCAGTTCTCTGGCTTCTCGGCCTGCTCGGCAACATCGGCGGCGGGTTAATTCACATACTTTTGGTCATCGCCGTGGTCGTCTTGATCATCCACTTCATCCGCGGCAGGTCACGCGTTTAGATACGAAACTCTGGTCCGCCGCTGCGGGACGGCGAGATGTGAGCTGTTGCCGCATTCTCGGGCAAGGCTCTGAAGTTGACCACATTCTTCAATCGTCTCTGCGATCCGGTCGCCTCCGCCGTCTGTCCGCCAGATTGTCTGGGAGCTGGTGCGCAGCGTGAAGCAGCGCCCGAGCTTTAGGGAAGCCCCCAAGTAGAACCGCAGCTAGACGGATCGAGCATCCACGAAACCGCGCTGACGAATCCTCAGCTTCGGTGGAGAAATTGTGATTGGGGAATCGGCTTCGAATGCGCCAACCACGTCGACAAGGCAGCTGAGTCCTCTTCGGCTGTTTCGCCAATAGCCACCGCCTCGTGGGCGACGGCAGGACCTGAGCGAGGTTGGGAATGGCTCTAGTCGTTCTCCCATACCAGTCCGAGGAAGTGGAAGGCAGTGGTGAGTTCGTGGCTGTCGTGTTGCAGCTCTTCGGCCAGCGATTCCTGGATTCTCGGCGTGGTGGGAGAATCGCCAGGGCGCTCGAAGATCGCCCAGAGCTGGAGATCATCACCGTGGCGGGACGCGAAGGTGACGCCATCGAAGTCTGTCATCTCGTAGAGCCAAGAGGCGACAGCCTGGGTAAGGCGACGCGGGCGGGCGTCTTTCAGGGCAGCGGCGTCAAAGTCAGCCAGACCCAGACTGAGAGCCAGGCCAATGAAGTGCGGGTACAGGGCCGCGACGCTGCCTGAGGCGGTCACGGCACAGTACCGCCCGGACAGCCCTGCGGACACGGCAGCGCGCACATCAAGCCACTCCCTGGGGACCTGCCCCGGGACGATGGTGGGGTGCAGGACCTTATCCTCATCGTCCTCGACGATCTCGTCCAGCTCCATACTCAGCCGTGCATCCTTGCGGAAATGTGCCAGAACCTCCAACAGGCACGCCAGCAGGGACGAGCCGGCGTAGATGGTGCGGAAGTTGCCGTGGAGGTCATCCCACCGGCCCGGGAACCGGCCGTCTGTGGCCCATTCCCAGCCGCTCCAGGCCCACGGTTCCGGGCGGAAGCCGACACGCCAGACCCTGCCGGCGGCCTCGGCCGCCGTCAGTTCTGCAGACGCCACCCGGTCAGCCCGCGGCCGCGAATGCGCGTGCAGCGGCCAGCACCTGCGGGCCGGCGTCGTCCAGCTGGCCTTCGCGGAGCAGGCGCGCCGGCGGGACGTCCTCCAGCTGCGGGTTCATGCCCTGGAACCAGGCCTGCACTACGGCCCGGGAATCACGCTCCGCGAGCAGGGCGGCCACGTGGTAGGCGGTCCTTAACCGGTGCATCACGTCGGCGGAGGGCTTCCGTTCCCCGTCGGCCCACTGCCGGACGGCGCGGGTTTCCTTCACGGAACCGATGTAGGCGACCAGCTTTGCGCCGAGCAGGTCTCTCAGATCACGGACCAGCACGTCATCGGCCAGCCGGATGGAATCCTGGTGCGCCTTCAGCCCGCCGCGGGCGCCTGTCACTGCTGTCATGCTTCATGATCCCACGAAAACCCGTGCCGGATCAAGGTCTGAATCCCATGCAGAATCACAAGCGGTTTACGCCGATAAGCGTGATTATGTAAGCCTACGGCCGAGAAGGGGCTTCCGGCCGGGCTTTTTGCCACACCCGACGGGCCCCCCGCGTCCCGGTTCGCGGCAATAAATCCAGCTCCGGCCGGTGTGTTGCATGGATCACATCTGGTCTTGGTTGTCCGGGGTGCCACAGCGTTGTGGCACCCAACTTAGAGCAGAGAAGATTTCGTGACGACAGACAAGCTTCGAGTGCTGGTCCAGGAATTGGACTGGTGCCCGCGAAACCTTGAAGAGTTCTGCGGCGGCCACCTTCGGTCCGGGGGCTGGCGAAGAAACGGCACCGGGCGTGTAAGCCTCGCCGTCCGTGGCACCGGTTGTGCACTCTCCCGTCAAGCAACCCTGTACTGCCTGCCCGTTTAGGAAGACTCCACCGATCAGCCCTGGCGGAACTGCCCGGCCTCCGTACACGCGCAAAGCATGGATGCTGCGGTCCTCGTTGCTGCTGGTTCGGTAATGTCAGATCATGATCCCCACCGTTGCCGTGCCGGCGCTGTCCTCTTATCACTGGCTGGGCATCCCGATCGCCATGGCCGGGGCGGTCCTGCTGGCCCTGGGTACCCTGTTCCAGCACAGGGCCGTCGAAGATCAGCCCGCAGCACGGGGCCGGGCGGCCGGGAGCATGGGTGGTGGGCGCCTGCAGGCCCTCCTGGGCAAACCGGTATGGCTGGGCGGAACGGCCATGATCGGGGCGGCGATCCTTTTGCAGCTCACGAGCCTGCGGTTCTCTCCCCTGATCGTCGTCCAGCCCATCGGTGCGGTGGCCCTGGTCGTGACCACCGTGGCCACCGCCCTCACGACACGCAGGTCTCCTGGCCGCCGCGCCCTCACATCTGTGGCCCTGTGCGTGGCCGGTGTGGGTGCCTTCGTTGCTGTCGCCGCAGTGTCCGCCGAAGACGTTGAAATCAGTGACCGGCACCTGATCACGATCCTGGTCGTGCTCGGCGTCGTCCTCGCCGCACTGGCAGTGGCCTACGGGCGTTGGCGCCGCCGGTGGGGCGCCATCGTGTACACCGCCGCGGCCGGGATCCTGTTCGGCTTCGTCGCGGCCCTGGCCAAGACCGTCATCGCCCGGCTTTTCCAGGGCGACTTTGAATGGTTGTCCCTGACCTGCCTGGCCGGGCTGGTCATTGCGGCTTTGTCCGGAACGTTCCTGGTCCAGACAGGACACACGCGCGGCTCATCCGAGCTCGTCGTCGCCGGACTCACAGTCATCGACCCGCTCGTCGCGGTAACCATTGGCATCACCATTCTCGGAGAAGCCGACTCCGCCCCGCCTCTGGCGTTCATCGCCTTCCTCCTCGCCGGCGCCACAGCCATCGCCGGCGTCATCCTGCTCGCGACGGTCAAAAAGGTACCGACCACCCGAGCCGCATGACAGGGCCGGGTCAACCCCTGGCCGGCCAACGGGAGGGTGCCGGGCCATCATGCCTCGCTAGCCTGCGCCGCTTCCGGACGAGCGGATGGGATGCACTACTAGATGGCTGCTTCCCTGAATCTACCCACGCTTGCTTCGGCGGGCGTTCGTGGCCCCGACGGCTCACCCAGCCCGAGCCTCACGGGCAGTACCAAGCGGGCACACCGGAAGTCCTGATCTGCAAATGCAGCTGTCAAGGACGGCGTGTTTGGTGGCGGTTAGGGGCTTTGGCCGGGCCGCGGATGTCGAGTTGGGGGTCTTCGAGATGGGCTTCGGTGGCTACCCGGTTTGTGGGCCGCTTCGGCGGAATCTGGCCCTCGGCCGCAAGTCCTGCTGCAGGTCTCACCGCTCGGCGCCCACCGAGATGATCTGCCGGGCGTTCTGCGCACTGTGCAGCAGGTTACCGACATAGCCGTCGTCGTGAAAAATGCCCTGCGTATTCGGCTTTGAACCCTCGCGGAAGGGCTCTGCTGCCGCAACCCGCTCCGTTGGCTCTTTCGACAGTGCACTGTCCAGGGCCGACAGCCCCTCCAAGTACAAGCTTTGTTTATCGCTGTATCCATCTGGTGTGAAACCCAGCACCGTCCCAAGATCATGTCCCGCGGGGCCTAGGGGCTTCACTTCAGCGTAGGACGGAAACCGGCGGTGGAAAGCATCAACATCGTCGGGTGTGATGCCATCCTTGTAGGTGAACTCTCCCAGCTCGCCCCAGTCAAAGGGCATCTTGAAGTGCGGCTTGTACCTCTCGGTCTCCCGTGTCACCGCATAGAACTCCAGTTTGTTTCCGTCGAAGACTGCCCGGACGGTGTAGTCCTCATGCCGATAAATGTTCAGCACGGGTTCATGCGACTCCGTCGGTTTACACCCGATCTCCGAGCACAGGTCCATGGACTGGCGGGGTTCGCCCAGTCGGCTGCTTACCGACGAGATTGCATCCCCCAGCGCCAGGGAAGCCACGGCATCCTGCTCGCGCTGGTTGTGGGTGATCACGGCCCAGGCGTCGGTGCCGAGTTGGCGCACATCGTTGAAGGCCGCAATCACGGCTAGAAGAAACACGATGAGGACCGCCCAGCTGCTCTTCTTGTGTTTTTGAATTATGTGCACAAGGCGTGCGGGCACACCCTTCTCGTCTTGAGCTTCATCTGCCATGACGCCCCCTGTCTTCGGGACCCGCTCATGCCGGTAGTTCTATGGTGCACCCGCACCTCCCCGCGAGGTCATGAAAATCCCCCAGATGCTTCAAGTAGGGGCGGTATTAGGTAGCTAGTCCCCCTGATGGGCGTCGGAACTGGACTTAGTGGGGTGGGCGTTCATCAATGCCCGCGGCACATTCATGATCGCCATTCGGCGTCGTCGGGCAGAACCCGGCCCCGGGGATGTGGAGCTCCCCCGCGCCGGTTCTGTCCATCTGGAACCCGAGGGACCCGGCGCTGGCCGGGATAACTTCCGCTTCGGTGACGGCCAAGCCCTTGGCCATGGCACTGAGCGTGTCCCGGTCAGGGAAGTTCTTCACCGGCCGGTTGCCGTCGGCCATCTGCTGCAGCCACCACCCGGCAGGCATGCCGCCGCAGTCTTCAGCCCGGCCAAGGCAGGTTGACGGAATATCCGTTATCGGCGTTTGAAAACGCGCAGGGGAGTGGCCAGAAATGATCTAAAAGTCCACCTTGGGAAGCCCTGGATGCAGGATTGCTGCGATTGCGGCGTCCGAGACGAAAAGGTGCGTCCCTCAAAACTAGGGAAGCCTATAAGCAACGGCACACCTGCGTGGGCTGAAGCGCTTTTTCCATCCAACGGCCCACAACAGCTCTGTAGTCCGACTCCAACGTTGTGGGTCGCACCAGGAACGTCGTCTCAGACAGATTCGTCCACGGGGCAAAGCGCTGCATGGCGACGTCCGTTAGGTCGTCCGCGCCCGGCATCATCGCAACCGGGTTGCCGAGGTATGGGTTGGCAGAAAATTCATCAATCTGTGCAAACGAGCATTCAATCATGAAGGGTTCCTGTGGGGGAAGCGACTGGGGTTGAACGGCGGCCGGACAAGGGTCGGGTGCGCCTGAGGCCTCGCTCGTTGGCGAGCACGACACCTACCACTACGATCGTGCCGCCAACGATCTGAGCCGGGCTCATGGTTTGTCCCATGACAATCGTCAGGAAGGCAGTGAAAACAGTTATGAGGTTCAAGAACACTCCGGCTTTGGCTGGTTCGATCCTCTGCAGGGCACGGTTCCAGAGCACGTAGGACAGCAGAGACGGGAAGACAGCGATATAGGCCAGCGACCAGGCCCCACCCGCACTACCGGGGAGTTGAACGCCGTGGATGAGTGCAATGGGGGTCAGTGCCGTGACCAGCACGCCTGCCTGGAGCGCAGTCGAAGTGATTGGCGGGATGAGCGCCGAGGCTCTGCGGCCCACGATGGTGTAGGCGGTCCAGCTCAGGATCGCTCCGAGCATCAACAGGTCCCCTCCGTTGTGATGGATATTCCAGAGCGCCATCGGCTCGCCCTTGCTCAGGATTATCAGCACACCAACGAGAGCCAGCACCAGGCCGACACTGCCTTTCCAGCTCGGCCGTTCGCCTAGGAAGACCATTGCCGCAAGGACGATGAGCGCCGGGTTGAACGCGTTGATCAGCGAGGCATTGAAGGCGTCCGTGAACTGGAGTGCCGAGTAGAGCAGGAAGTTGTAGCCGGCAAGACCCAAAAGGCTCAGCGCGAGGATCGACGGCCAGAAGTGCAGCAGTTCACGCCACGGGGGCCGCTCCGCCAAATGGGCGACGAGGATTAGGGGCACGAGTGCAATCAACCATCTCAGATAAACGAGACTGAACGGGCTCATCTCACCGATGACGACCTTTCCAACCACATAGTTGCCGGCCCAGAAAAGAGTGGCCGCAGTCAGGGAGACGACGGCGATGAGCAGCGGTTGACGATGCAAAGATCCTCCTGTTCCGGAAGCCGGCGGCGGCCTCCAGCATCAAGACCATCACACCCTGATCGGCGTATATGGCCACCTTGTGATTGTGAATCAATTCAAAGATGCGGCCTCTTTGGCCCGCGTGGGCGAGAGTATCTCGAAGCCCCACACAGAGCCACGATCCCGAAGACCACCCGCACGTAAACAGTTCCGGCTCCGTGCCAATGGCGAGGTATTACGTCAAGCTAGCGCCGGGAAGGGGCTGGTGCCGGGCGGACAGGATCCGGGTGTCAAGGACGGAAACACCATGCGGATGTTCGGGATGGATGTCCCCATTCCCTAGAGCTCAGTTCCCGTTAGCCGCGCTAAGCGTCGGAAAGCGCCATTACTCCCCTGCCGCGGGAGACTGCTCATGGCCGATATTGCGTAAACCTGGGCGTTAGGTTCCGCGAAGACATTAAGCGCTGCGTGGATCAACCGTTTGTCGTCTCTCGGACGTGGCTCGCGCCGGTTTCGCCCAGGTCAATGTGTGAAGACGATCTTTCCGATCAGGTTGCCTTCAAGCATCTTGGTGAAGCCTTTGATGGCTTCGCCAAGGGGCAGTACCGTGTCGATCGTTGGGCGTATCCCGGTGCCCGCAAGGAATCGGGTGAGTCTTTCGAGTTCGTCCCTGGTGCCCATGGTGGAGCCAAGGATCTTCAGTTGGGTGAAAAAGAGCCGATTCAAGTCGGTTGCTGCAGCGCTGCCTGAAGTGGCCCCGCACGTGATGACGGCCCCGCCGGGTCGCAGCGCCTTGAGGCTATGTGCCCATGTTGCCTGGCCCACAGAATCAAAGACGGCGTCCACCCGGTTCGGGAGCCGCGCACCGCTGTCAAAGGCCTGTTCCGCCCCGAGAGTCAATGCGTGGAGCCGTTTTTCCTGGCTGCGGCTGGTAACCCACACCCGGAACCCGCTGGCTGCTGCCAACGATGTCAATGCTGTGGAGACCCCTCCGCCGGCTCCTTGGATCAGGATGGTGGATCCGGGCGCCGCTGGAGAGACGGAGAACAGCATTTTGTAGGCAGTCAGCCAGGAGGTGGGCAGGCAGGCGGCTTCTTCCCAGCTCAGTTCCGCCGGTTTGGGGACTGTGCTTCCTGCGGGAACCCAGACGTGGTCGGCCATGGTTCCCGGATGCCGCTCCGAGAGGACGGTGCGTTCAGGGTCCAGCGTTTCGTCGCCACGCCATCCAGGGCTTGCAACGACGGGATGGATAATCACCTCGTTGCCGGCCGCGTCCACTCCCGCGCCGTCACAGCCCAGCACCATCGGCAGATCCTCTTTGTCGAGTATGCCTTTGAGGGAGAACAGGTCGTGGTGATTCAGGGCGGAGGCTTTGAGCGTGATCTTCTCCCAGCCGTTGGCTGGAGCTTCTGTGTCCGGCAGGTCCCCGATCTCGAGTCCGGCAAGTGGGTCGTCAGGGGCGAGCGATGTTGCATAGACTGCACGCATTCTTGTCTGCCTTCTCGGGCTGAGTCTCTGGCCCGCCCCGTTTTGGGTAGGCATCTTGTGTGAGGGTTTAAACAGTACGGACCAGCCACGGCCCGGGGGCACCGTGGATCAGGCGGCCAGCAGATCCAGAGGGTTCCGTTCCCTCCGGTCCCGCCTGATCCGTGCTCGGCGCATCCTGTCGTTCCGTCGTTGGTGCGCTTCCCGGAAGCGCCTCCTTTCGATGGTGTCGGAGGGCTCGAATTCGGGCACGGGCGTGGGTTTGTTGTTGTCGCCGATGGCCACCATGGTGAAGTACGAGCTGTTCGTGTGCCTGACGCTTTGCTCGTGGAGATTTTCGCTGAGCACCCGGATTCCGACTTCCAGTGACGTGCGGCCGGTGTAGTTGACGGAGGCCTGGAACGTTACGAGTTCACCGACCTGGATGGGGGCGATGAAATCCACGCGGTCCACGGAAAGGGTGACGACGTAGGTGCCGGCGTAGCAGGTCCCGCAGATGTATGCGACCTGGTCGAGGTACTTGAGCAGGACTCCGCCGTGGACTTTCCCTGAAAATTAACCATGTCCGGCGTCATGAGTACCCTCATGGACAGCCTGCCCTTTTCGTCGACGACCTCCTCAAGAGGGTTTTCCGTGCGGTTCATTTCGTCTTCCTTGGATCTGTGGGCGTGCAGTATGGATTGTTGCGCGGACCCGGGCTGGAATCTGCTGGTGATGGTTTCCCGTCCCGGGACCGCGGCCGCGGGTGGATCGGTTGTCGAGACGCTGACGGGCGCCGCGCGAATAACACCATTCGGGTGTGTGGAAGCCATCCTGGGTTGCTACGGGGCTCGGGACCGGACCGCCGCCGGGAGCGTTCCCAACGGAGGTCCGATCCCGAACTCGGTTGCCTGACGTGGGCAGGATTTTCGGACGTGCGGCTACGCGCCGGTAGGGGTTTCGGCTGGCCGGCCGGTCTTCCAGGAGGGCATGTAGGAGCCGCCGTGGCCGTCCTTGGCGAATGCGTTGACCAGTCGGCGTCCGAGCATTGTTTCGTGGATTTCGCTGGTGCCGTCGAAGATCTGGGTTGCTTTGGCATCCCGGTGCAGCCGTTCGACCCGAGAATAGGCGATGAGGCCTGATGCGCCGAAGATCTGCATGGCCTGGTCCGTGTGTTCCCGGGCGAGGTCGCTGGCGGTCATCTTAGCTATCGAGATGATGTCCTGATCTCCCCCGGTGCCCTGCATGTAGGTTTCGGTGGCGCGCATCGCGAGTTCCCTGGCGGTGTGGTAGGCAGCGCGCATGCGGCCGAGCTTGATCTGGATGCTGGGCAGGTCGCCGATGCGCTTGCCGAATGCGGTGCGTGTAGCTGCTCGTTCCACGCTGACTTCCAGGGCACCGCGCAGCAGACCGCAGGCGTAGGAGGCGGCGTCAATGCGTGCCATGTTAAGGCCGTCCATCATGCCGGCGAAGCCATCCACCTGGAGGGCATTCCCCGCGGGGACCACGACGTTGTCGAAGCGGAGGGCGCCGTTGGTCAGGCCGCGGAAACCCGAGAGCTCGGGGCCTGGCTCGCCCGAGGCTCCCTTGCTGGACATGTCGACCACGAGCGCGATGGTGGGGGCGTCTCTGTCGGTGGACTCCAGCTTGCACAGAACGATGGCGTAGGAAGCTACGGGAGCGAACCCGACCCAGCATTTCTGTCCGCTGAGGATGTAATTGTCACCGTCCCTGCGCGCCACGGTCAGCATGCCGCGAAGGTCCGTTCCTGCCTGCGGCTCCGTGAGGGCGAAGGAGCCGTAGGCGCGGCCTTCGATGGTGGGCCGCAGCCAGCGTTCTTTGACGGCCGGAGGTGCATACCGCGAGAGCAGATAGGCCACGAGCCGCATGACGCCAAGTTCCATGGCTACAGGGGGGCAGACACTGGCGATGCGCTCCGTCACGTCATGAACCAGCGGCATCCGCGACAGGTCCAGGTCCAGATTCTCGTCAAAGATCAGTTTCACGAGGCCCAGCGCTGCGCCTTCGTCCAGAATCTGCTTGTCGAATTTGGCGTTTCTATCCATGGTCTCTGCCCGCTCGGCCAATTTGGTGGCGAAGTCTTCGACGTGGGCCAGGACCTGCTCGGTGGCGAAGGCGGTCGCGATGCTCATGCGCCTGCTCCGATGCCGCGGGTACCGGGGGTTACGGTGGTGATCGTTGTCATTTGTCTCTCTCCTGGATAGTTCGATTCATGTGTGATGGCCGGGCTCGTCGTGGAACCCGGATGCGTAGTCAGATTGGTCATTGGGCGGCAGGTCCATGGCTCTGCGGGTCCGCCCTGCGCTCAGGGACGACGGCCGCCGGGCTGTGGCTCCGGATTTCGGTGCGGAAGGACGTTTCCCAGAAGCGGGCAAGCTCGCCGGCCAACTGCTGGGTCAAAGCACTGCGGCGGATTTTACCCACGCTTGTGGAGGGCATCTCGGATCCGAAGATGACGACTTTCGGGCACATGTGCGGCTCGAGCCGTTCGGCGCACCAGGCAAGAAGCTCTGCTTCGGTCAGGTCCCCGCTGGCGATCACGAACACGGCAATTTCCTCGCCCTGCCAGCGGTTGGCGAAGGGAACCGCTGCGGCGCTCTGGACCAGCGGGTGAGTTGCGACGACCTCGTCGATCAGCTGGGGCGCGATATTCAGGCCGCCACGGACGATACTTTCCTTCAGACGTCCTTCCAGGAAATACCAGATCTTTCCATCGGCCGCGCGTTCCCAGTATCCCCGGTCGCCGGTGTGGAACCAGCCGCCACTGAATGCTTCGGCGTTCGCGGTGTCATTGTTGGCGTAGCCGGTCATGAGCATGCCGCCGCGTGCCACTATTTCCCCCCGCACGCCTTGGCCGCACGGGATCCCGTCGGAGTCTACGACGTCCACCTGGGCGTGAGGAACGGCCGTGCCGATGGATTTCCGAAGCCCGGGCTCAAGATATCCTCCCGTCCGTGGCGGTGTGGCGGTCAAGACGGCAGTGGTCTCCGACAGGCCGTACAGCTGCCGAACTGGCATCCCGAAACGCTGCTCGAATTCGGATGCGGCAGTGGAGCGCAGCGGACCGCTTCCGGAGATCACCTCCTTCATCAGCGGCGCAGGGTGGTCCCCGGCCTCACCGGCGAGCAGATATTCCAGCACGGTCGGCACGATGCTGCTCGTCGTGGCCCGTGTTTCAGCGGCGATGGGCCAGAACGTGCTTCCTCGGAACTTGTCAACCAGCACCGTCGATCCCCCGACAAACCAGGGCAGGAAGCTGTTGATGAGCAAACCGTTGGCGTGGCTTATGGGCAGCACAGTCAGCACCCTCGTTTCCTGCGTCCAGCCGAACGCTTCCTGCATTGCATGGCAATTGAGCAGAATGCTGCGCATCGGGATGACGATTGCTTTGGGGCGGCCACTTGTTCCGCTGCTGTGCATGCGCAGGGCCGGAGCGTCCAGCGGTCCCCCGATCACCGAGGGACGTTCCCGCCGCTGAGTGGACATCAGACCGCCAACAACGATCGCGTCCGCAGACGCATGGCGACGCGCCCGGGCAACCGATTCCACACCCGAATCCACGCCTATCCATCGCGCCCCGCACTCCTGCAGGATTTCCTCATGTCTCTCGTCGCCGTCCCGCGGGTCAAGAGGTACCAGGCAGCCGCCGAGCAGCCAGACCGCGAAGGTCAGGGCCAGCGTCTCGGCGGAGTTGTGGGCCAGAACGGCCACACTGTCACCGGCCCTAACGCCATGCCGGGTCAGCTGGTCGGCCACGTTGTAGACCGCATTCCGCCACTGACCTACGCTCCATTCCGCCCGCGTTCCCTGGCCTCGGCTGACAGCGATCAGGAACGTCCGGTCATCGTCCTTCCGGCTGCGGAAGAACGCCGCAAAATCCGCCCAGGGCGGCGAGTAATCGTCGATATCGCGCCGTGCAACAGGTTCGGCTGCCGTCGGCCGGCAGCGCTGCTCAGTCATCATGTGGAACCTTTTCTGAATGCGGAACACTGGTCGCGTTGATCGCGCCTGAACTGCAAATAGTCGTGAAATCAGAGTGCTCGAAAGTGGATTTCCCCCCGCCGCGTCTGACATATCGATCAGTGAATGATATGTAGAACGCTAGCGTGGGTTGGATCACGTCGCAAGTGGGCGGCCGACCCTCTGTGTACGGGAAGTCGCCGACCGGCGGGCCTCGCTGGTGTCAGACTTTGCAGTCTGGGTTCTGAAGTCGGCCGTCTACCCTGCGGGGGATGCGCAGGGGGTTGGTGTCCTGCAGCTGGCTTGGCAGGAGGTGCTGGGGCAGGCCCTGGTAGGCGACGGGCCGCAGGAAGCGGAAGATCGAGGCGGTTCCGACGGACGTGGATGTCACTGAGGTGGTCGCCGGGTAGGGGCCGCCGTGTTGCTGGGCGTGGGTGACCGACACGCCGGTCGGCCATTGGTTCCACAGGATGCGCCCGGATTTGCGGGCGAGCAGGCGAACCAGTTGCGGGGCGATGTCATCGTCGTCTTCCCCGTGCACGGTGGAAGACAGCTGTCCGTCGATGATCCGGGCGATCTGGAGCAGTTCGGATTCGTCCTGATAGGTGACCACGAGGGCTGCCGGGCCAAAGCACTCTGCGAGGAGTTTCTCGGGTTCGGCCAGTACACGGGCTGCGGTTGTGAGCAGGAGGGTCGGCGTCGGCGGGTTCTCATACGCTGCCGGCCCCAGGACCAGGGGCTCGACGTCTTCGTGTCCGCTGAGTGTTTGCAGGGCTTCGACGTAGCCGGACTGGATGCGCTCGTTCAGAAGCATGGCGGCGGCGGGGTGCGGGGCTGCAGCGAGGCTGCCAGCGATGTCTGATTCGGCAGGTACGAGCAGGATGCCCGGTTTTGTGCAGAACTGGCCCGCTCCGACCGTGTAGGAGTTCACGAAGTCGGTCACGATCTGTCCGCTCCTCTTTTGGGCGGCCGCGCGGGTGATGAAGGTGGGATTGACGCTGCCCAGTTCTCCGTAGAAGGGAATCGGGTCAGGCCTGGAGTTCGCCAGGTCGAACAGTGCCCGCCCGCCAGGGATGGAGCCGGTGAATGAGCTGGCCTTCACCCTTGGATCAAGCAGCGCATCGCGTCCGGCCTGGGTGCCGAAGATGACGTCGAAAAGCCCTGCGGGGGCTCCGGCATGCGCGAGGGCGGCTGCCACGACGTCTCCCGTTCGCTCCGAGAGCCGGGGATGACCCGAATGTGCTTTGACGATGACGGGGCAACCTGCGGCCAGAGCGGAGGCGGTGTCCCCCCCTGCGACGCTGAAGGCAAACGGAAAGTTGCTGGCAGAGAACACGAGAACGGGACCCAAGGGCTCCAGAGTGCGCCGGATCTCGGGCCGCGGCCCCATGCCCCAGGCCGGATCGGCCTGATCGATCCGTGCGTCCAAGTAGCTTCCTTCATCCAGGACTTCGCCGAATAGCCGGAGCTGGAAGGTGGTGCGTTTCAGTTCGCCTTTCAGCCGTGCCTGGGAGAGGTGGGTTTCCTCGTGGGCGATCTCGATGAGCTCGTCCGCCGCGCTGTCCAGGTGGTCGGCAACGGACAGGAGTACTGCGGCGCGCTCCTGGGGCGTGGTCTCAGCCCAGATGACGGCCGCGTCTGCTGCCCGGGCAAGAATGCTGTTGAGCCTGTCGGTGCTGGTGGGGGCGGGTGTGGTGCTGGTCAGTGCCATGGGTTCCTCGATGGTCATTGGCGGGAGTCGGCGCACCGCAATGCACGGCGCTCCCCGGGGGATTTGGACTGGATAGTTTGCCGGTTCCGGTTTACAGGGGCGGCCAGCTGAGGCCGGTGACGGCTGTGCGTTCGCTCTGGGCCGCGACCCTGGCTGCCAGTTCAGGGTCAAGACCCTGACGGACCAGCACCTTTTCGGTGCGCGGCTCCATGTCGGTCTGCCGGCGTTCCGGACCGTCCTGGAACGCGGGAATCACGGGTACCGAATCCAGGGTGAAGCCGGGATCCCGACTGATGATCTGCTCAAACGATGCCAGTTCATGTGGCTCCAGGACGGGGGTGACGCAGGCGTCGACCTCGGCGAAGATTCCGGCCCACTCCCCCATCGTTTTTGTGCCGAATGCGCCAGTGAGTGACTCTTCGATGGACGGCCACGTTGCCCTGTCGAAATGGTCCGGCACTGCCCCCAGGTCGAGGGTGTTCCACAGTTCTGCGAAGAAGGCCGTTTCGAGGGCTCCGACCGCTACATAGCGGTTGTCTGAGCAGCTGTAGCACCGGTAGAACGGTGTGGTGCCTGTCAGGACACCCTCGCCCCGGCGGGGCAGGGTCGGTGTGTGCCAGTCAGCAAAGTTCATCGCCATCATGGACAGGACACCGTCCACCATGGCCGAGTCGATGTAGCGGCCCTTGCCCGTCTTGGACCGCTCGTAAAGGGCGCTGACGATGCCGAAGGCAGAGAGCATGCCTCCGCCGCCCAGATCGGCGACAAGATTCAGCGGCGGAACCGGCGGCTGGTCGGACGGCCCAAACGTGCCCAGGGCACCGGCAGCGGCAAGGTAGTTGATGTCATGACCGGCGCGCTGGGCCAGCGGTCCGGTCTGGCCGTAACCCGTGACGCTGCAGTAAACGAGGCCGGGATTGATTTCGGACAGCTCCTCGTAGCCTGCACCCAACCTGTCCACCACCCCTGGACGAAAGCCCTCCATGAAGACATCGGCTTCTGAGACGAGCTGCCGCAAGGCCTGCCGACCGTCGTCGCTCTTGAGGTCAAGGGCGATGAATTCCTTCCCCCGTGACAGTGACGGAACGGGGAGGCCGGAGCGGCCGCCGCCGATGACGATAACTTCGGCGCCCAGGTCGCCAAGAAGCATGCTCGCGTAGGGCCCGGGCGCGAGGCGGGTCATGTCCAGCACCCGGATTCCGGCCAGGGGGCCTGCCGGGTCGCTGATTTCCGCGCCGCTAATCTGTGGGCTGTCGATTGCTCGTGTGGATGCTTCAATCACGTGGTTACTCCTTGTTCATGCGATGTCTGGTCGCGGGCGCGGATGCTTTGCCCGCGCTGGCGGCGGCTGCGGGGGGCGTCTGTGCCGGGTTTCGGTGCCGCGGTGGTTTCTAGCTGGCGGTTTTTAGGTGCTGGCTGGTTGTGTCGGCGTGGGGCGTGCTGTCCGCGCCGGCGGCCGGGGGCTCCTGGTCGTATTTCTTGCCGAGTTCGGAAAGATCCAGCCTGTTGGTCTCCTTCATGGCGATCACGCAGATCACCGAGATGACGCACATGGCCATCATGAACAGGGCCACACCCTCGTAGGATCCGGTCTCGGCAATCACCCATGCGGCCACAATGGGCGTCGGGGCGCTGGCGGCCAGGGTGCCGATCGTGTAGCCGAAGGAGATTCCGGTGTAGCGGATTTTCGTCTCGAAAGCCTCGGCGAAGAACGCGGCCAGCGGTCCATAGGACGTGGAGAATGCGAGGCAGAAGACCACGAACCCGAGCAGTGCCAGGACGTAGGACCCGGTGTTGACCAGCCAGAACCACGGGAAGGTAAAGAGGAGCATGGCGATGACGCCGCCGAGAAAGACGGGTTTGCGGCCGAGTTTGTCCGAGAGCCTTCCGAACAGCGGCAGGGCGAAGAACGTGACGCCCATGGAAATCAGGACGATGCCCAGCATTTCGTTGCGCGAGAAACCCACGGTCTGGACGCCGTAGCTGAGGCCGAACACCGTGGCTCCGTAGAAGGTGACGCCGATTGCGAAGTAGGATCCGCAGATCAGGAGAATCTGCTTCGGGTAGTGGCGAAGGACGACGGCGATGGGCATCTTCTCGGTCTTTTCCTGCTTTTTCAGTTGATCAAATACCGGGCTTTCCACGACCTTCAGCCGAACAACCAGACCGATCACGACGAAGACGCCGCCAACCAGGAACGGGATGCGCCATCCCCAGGCGAGGAAGGCCTCGGACGACAGGCCTGCCATGAGAAGGAAGACAGCGTTGCCCAGCATCAGACCGGCGGGAACGCCCATCTGCACCCAGCTGCCGTAGTAGCCGCGCTTGTTGGCAGGGGCGTGCTCCACGGTCATCAGGATGGCACCGCCGACCTCGCCGCCCAGCGCAAGTCCCTGCACGAAGCGCAAGGCGACCAAGATAATGGGCGCCGCGACGCCGATGGTCTGGTAGGTGGGAAGAAGGCCGATGGCCAGGGTGGTCAGGCCCATCAGCGTCAGGGTGATGATGAGCATGGACTTCCGGCCGATCCGGTCCCCGAAATGCCCGAACAGGACCCCGCCCAAGGGGCGCGCTACGAAAGCCGCGGAAAACGTGGCGAACGCCAGCAGCGTCCCGACCAACGGGTCAAAATCGGGGAAAAAGATTTTGTTGAACACAAGCCCTGCGGCCGTGCCGTAGATAAAGAAGTCGTACCATTCGACCGTGGTGCCCACACCACTGGCCAAACCGACTTTCTGCATTTGGGACATTCTGGACATGTGATGGCCTCCTTGCCATTTGGGTGGGAAGGCTTAGAAATCTGCGTTCCCGAAAAATCCACCGAACCGCTCGTCTAATATTTCAGACGGGTTCTGGTATATGGACAAATCGTTGCATGGGGCGAGTCGTGAGGTCAACCCCCTCGTCTTGCTTGTCGGTAAGCGGCGACATGGAAGAGCCGAGCGGGGGGCAGGCGGGATTATGCCGACCTCCGAAGTGCTTGACGGCGCCGGGAATGATTACTAGGCTGTTTGTTATTCCAGACACTGTCTGAAATTTCGTACATAATCGGGAAAGGCCCCGATTGATCCGGGCGACTGTGGATGGGGACGCAGAGTTGCGGAACCAACTAACCACAGCGTAGGGACGCACCAGAGGGGCCAGAGGCATGAACCGCAAAGCGGTGCCACTCTGGCCGCCGGAACGATCCACACCACGAGGAGACCACCATGAAAGCAGCCGTCCTATTTGAGGCCAGGACCCCGCTCCGCATCGAAGAAGTAGATCTGGAGCCTCCCCGCCGAGGCGAAGTCAGGATCCGCATCCAGGCGGCGGGGGTGTGCCACAGCGACCTTCACTATATGAACGGGGACCTGAACGGGAAGCTTCCTGCCGTCCTGGGGCATGAGGGGGCTGGCATTGTGGTGAGCGTCGGTGAAGGCGTGACACGCGTTTCCCCCGGGGATTCTGTCATCACTACCTGGCGTCCCCGCTGCGGCGACTGTGAATTCTGCACCAGCGGGCGCCCCGCCTTGTGCGTGGCCGGCAAGGTGCAGGCAACCACGGGCGGGCTCGTGGACGGAACTTCGCGCCTGAGTCTGGACGGGCAGAAGGTCCACCACCTCATGGGCGTTTCGTGTTTCGCTGAAGAATGTGTGGTCTCCGAGCGCTCCGTGATCCGCATTTCATCGGAGATACCGCCGGAAATCGCCGCCATTACCGGATGCGCCGTCATTACCGGTGTTGGAGCAGCACTGAATCTGATGAAGGACTCCACCGGGGAGGCGGCCCTCGTCATCGGAGCCGGCGGAGTCGGACTGAGCGCCATCATGGGCCTGAACCTTATCGGTGCGCATCCCATCATCGCGGTGGACACCGTCGACGCCCGGCTCGACCTTGCCCGCGAGGTCGGCGCTACGCACACGATCAACTCCGTGACGCAGGATCTGGAAGCGGAGATCGCACGAATCTGCCCAAGCGGGCTCAAATGGGCGCTGGATGCCGTGGGAATCCCCGCCACTCTCTCCCAGGCAGTGAACAACGTCGGAACCTCCGGCACCGTAGTGGCCGTGGGCCTGGGCCGGGCTGGAACATCCTTCGAGGTTCCCGTCAACGCCCTCGTCCAGCAGGAAAAGCGCATCATCGGAAGCCTCTACGGGTCATCCAACACCCTGGTGCAGGTACCGAAGATCCTCGAGCTGTACACGGCGGGCAAGCTGCCGCTGGAGCGGCTGGTCGGCGACAGGTTCGACCTTTCGCAGATCAACGAAGCGTACGAAGCGCTGTCCACCGGGGCCACGGGACGCGCCGTCATCCTGCCGTCGGCCGACGCTCCGGACTATCGTGTGGACAGCGACCCCAGGTTCGTCGAAATCTCCCGCGCCCCCTTGACGACCAGCTTGACGTAGTCTTCCTTCTGCTTCTCGCCCCACCGCAGGGTGGGAGTGGAGATGCTCATCGCAGCAACGCAGGCGCCCGAGCGGTCATAGATGGGAGCGGCCACGCAGGCGACATTCTCATTGGATTCACTGTTCTCCTCGGACCATCCCCGTTCCCGCGCCGTCGCCAGCTCAGCCAACAGACGCTTCTTGCTGTTAATGCTTTGCGCAGTCATGGCAGGAAGAGCCGCATCATCAGGGAACAGGGCGTCCAGCTCCTCCGAGGGCAGTGAAGACAGCAGCATCTTGCCTCCGGCGGTGCAGTGGGCGGGGAGGCTGCTTCCCACGTCGGAGACAAGGCGAATGGAATGCGTACTGTCAATGCGCACGATGAACACAGCAAACCGTCCCTCCCTGATGACAATCTGCACGGTCTCCCCGCACTCCGCGGCGATCTTGCGGGCACTCTCACGGCCCAGGGCAGCCAGGTCCAGCCCGCGTTCGTAGGCACCACCCAGACGGAATGCGCGGACTCCGAGGACGTAACGGCTGGGCGGTTCCGAAACTGCCTGAAGGTAGCCGCGTTCCGCCAGGGCACCAACCAGCTCGTGGGCGCTGGCCCGGGGAATGCCGAGTTTCTCGGTGATCTCGGGCACGCGAAGCCCGTTATTGCGCTCGAGGAACAGTTCGAGAATGTCAAGGCCCCGGCGAAGCGCGGGGGCGGTGGTGCGGTTCATGGCTTTCCAATCCTGAGTCGGCACCGCCGGCCGGTAGACCCTGCACCGGCCAGACAGTAAACTTTATAAATATCGGACACCGTCTGAAGTATCAGACAGAATCATACACCCGTTCACAACCAACAGACGGTACCAGACACGATCTAACCGACTGGACAAAGGAGTTGCATGTCGTCGTCAGAGTTTTTGGAAGCTCAGTCGCGGATGCTCACACGCATTCAGGCCACCAGAGACTCCGGGCGGCCCGGTGTTCCGCACTGGGCCGACACAGAGACCGGAGAATGGACCACCACCCCCGACGGGGACTGGACCGGTGGCGGCTGGGTTGGACAGCTGTGGCTGGCCCACAGCATCGACCCGGTCAGGTTCAGCCTCACGGACGCACACCGCGCCCTTGAGCTGATCACACCACGGATGTTCAAGCAGACCGTCTTTAAGGGGTACGGCTTCTACTGCGGTGCCGCAATAGGACACCTCCTCACCGGCGATCCCCACGCCCGCGAAACAGCCCTGCAGGCGGCAAAGTCCCTCGCCGAAATGTTCGATGAACGGCTCGGACTCATACCCTTGGGCGAGGATGCCGAGGAGGCATCCTCGACCGGTGCGGCTGAAAGCAGCATCGACTCTCTTCTGGCCAGCCCCCTCCTGTTCTGGGCAGCATCCGAACTGGGCGATGACCGCTTGGAGGAAGTTGCCATCCGCCACACTCAAAGAGTGCTCGAGAATCACGTGAGGGAGGACGGATCGGTCGTCCAGTCATCCACCCTGGACCCCTCGACAGGTGCAGTCCTGAAAACCCACACCCATAAGGGCTACAGCGACACCAGCACCTGGGGCCGCGCCCAAGCGTGGGCCATGATTTTCAGCGCCCACGCTGCGGTCGTGCGCCCCACTGAACCCATGTGGCGCGAATACGCACGTCGCACGGCTGACTGGTGGATCGCCAACGTTCCGGCGGACAAAATTTCCTTCTGGGATTTCGCGGACCCGGCCATACCGGACACAAGCCGCGATACGGCCGCCAGCGCCATCGCCACTGCGGCCTTCCTCCGGCTCAGTCATGCCCTGGGGGCAAAGGACGGCTCACGCTACGCACAAATGGCCCGCGAGACGGCATCAGCACTCGTCTCCGGCTACCTGACGCCCTGCCGCCCGGACGACGCCCGGCCCAGCGGCATCCTGACCGGAGGATGCTTCACCCGCAGGAGCACAGTCAGAAGCGTAGACGCCGCAACCGACGTTGAACTTATCTTCGGCAGCTACTTCCTGTTCGAATCGTTGGCCGTTCTCGCCGGGTCAATCCCCGCCGGCCGCATATAACCCCGCCCCGAAACCCAGGCACAGGAGCAGAACCACCATGACCGCTATCCGATCACTCCCGCTGGCAGGCATCCGCATTCTGGACTTCAGCCAAGTGCAGTTCGGCCCGATGGCAACGCAGATTCTCGCCGACTTCGGCGCCGAGGTAACAAAGGTCGAGCGTCCGAAGCTCGGTGACATCAGCCGCACCATCGACGTCCGATCCAGCGGCATTGAAGACAGTGCCAGCTTTCTGGCAGTCAACCGCAACAAACGCTCCCTCGTCCTCGACATGAAGAATCCGCGTGCCATGGGCATCGTTCACGAGCTGCTGGAGAAAACAGATGTCATCGTCATGAACTTCCGCGCAGGCGTGGCCGAACGCATGGGCCTCGGCTACGACTCCCTGGAGGAGAAGTACCCGGGCCTGATCTACGCCTCGGGAACAGGCTTTGGCGAGAGCGGTCCCATGAAAAACATGGGCGGACAGGACATGGCGCTCCAGTCCTTCAGCGGATCCACCTGGCACAACAGAGACGACACAGGCCGCCCGGGAATATTCCCGATCCCCTTCGTCGACTTCGGCGCAGGCATGGCCCTCGTGCAGGGGATCCTGATGGCCCTCGTCGAGCGATCTGTCTCGGGCAAAGGTCAACGAGTCGACGTATCCCTGCTGGACACCGCGCTGTTCGCCCAAATGAACGAATACACCCAGTGGATGATGAGGCGCTTCGAGATCAACTGGGAAAGGGACAACCTCGTCGGCTCATTCAAAACCTCCGACGGATGGGTCAACATCGTCGGCCTCTTCCGCCCGGACCCCCTCGAAGCCGTATGTGATGCTCTGGGCATCGACAACCTCACCACCCGACCCCAATTTGCAACCTCGGAACTCCAGATGGAAAACAGGGAAGCCCTGTGGTCGATTCTGGATCACGAACTGAGCAGGTTCACCACCGACGAAGCCGTCCAGAAACTCAGCGCCCGCAGCGTCCTCTGCGCACAGGTGCTGGACTACGACGAAGTACTGGCCCACCCCCAGGTCATAAACAACGACATCATCCGGACAGTGGACCACCCAACCGCCGGACCCATCAAAGTCATCGACAACCCGATCCGCCTGTCCGCCGCAGGCAGCAGGGAGTACTCCCCCGCACCACTGCTCGGACAACACTCGGAGGAAATCCTGGCCGAGCTCGGCTACTCATCCGCCGAGATCGATGAACTTCGCGTCGACGGCCTCATAAGCAGCCCCTCCCGACCCAGCTTCGCTTAAGGCAACAACGCCATGTCCCCGGCAAGAACTGCCCGGGCAGCGCTCCGCCAACGCCGACGCCGATGGCAGATCCCACGAACGTCGGAGCATCTATGGGGAACAGCAAATCGCTGTAAACCGGAAAGGCTTCGATGGCGGCGCATACGCCGTCATCGAAGCCTCCACAACGCCAACCAGAGCATGCGAACAATAGAACCAGGAACGCCAATGAATCCCCAGTCGTCATCCTTTCCTGCTCCGGTTTTTATCAGCAGCTGTGACATCCAAAGGGCTGTCCCTTTCCCGGATGCCGTCAAATTGCTCGAGAGTTTCCTCTTGGCAGGCTTTGATCCTGAACGTGATGGCCTGCGTTCGAGTCTAAAGACCGACCGGGGGCTTTTCCTACAGATGCCCTCCACCTCGGGAAACTACACAGGAACGAAGCTGCTCACCATAAGCCCCGAAAATGCATCCTCCAACCGGCCCGTGATTCAAGGCCTCTACGCACTTTTCGGCGGCGCGGAGCAGCGCCCGCTGGCGGTCCTTGATGGTACGGCACTGACAAATATTCGCACTCCCGCCGTATCTGCCTTAGGCGCCTTACGACTGACCTCACCAGGGCCCAAGAATCTCCTGATTTTCGGTACCGGACCACAAGCCTGGGAACACATCAAGGCCTTCAGCACCGTACTAACACTGAACCATGTCGGCATCGTAGGGCGGAACCCAGGTGCTGCAAAGTCATTGTCTGCCCGCGCAGCCGGACTCGGGCTAAAGTCCAAGGTCTGCAGCACCGAAGAGGTCGCGAATGCCGATCTGATCATCTGTTGCACCGGCTCAGCCGAGCCACTCTTTGACGGTTCACAGGTAAAAGAAACCGCAGTCGTCATCGCCATAGGCTCACATGAACCGGCACGACGCGAACTGGATGACGCCCTCATGGCACACGCGAGCATCTGCGTCGAATCACTACGCACTTCACAGCTCGAAGCAGGCGACATCATCCAGGCGATGGAATCTGGCGCGATCGAAGGCCCGGAAAGCCTCATCACACTGGCGGACATCGTGTCCGGCCTTAAGCACATCCCACATGGGCGACCCGCCGTGCTAAAGACCACCGGCATGCCCTGGCAAGATCTAGCCATCGCCACCGCTGCCTACGAGGCAATCGCCTCGGAAGTCAGCGACTCTGTCTTGGTTTCATGACAGTTCATGAATGCGCCCCGTACAGGGTGGCGCACGACACTCCAGGTCTTTGGCTACTCGTGTGGCCTGTTCTCCGCTGTCTGTTGCCATCGGCGGCCCAGGTCCTTGCCGGCGGCACGCTTCTTCCTCAGGTTGTCGTGGATCCGTTCCCGCTTGATCGCCAGCTCCATCTACGCCAACGCGGCCATGGCGGTGAACACTGTGCTTGCCCATCGGAGTGCCGGTGTCGACGTTGCCGCCGTCGAGGTTCAAGACACGGAGATTGACGCCCCGCCTGCGCAGCTCGTCGAAGAAGCCGATCATACAACAGCTAGCTTGACGGAAGATCCGTTATCGGCGTTTCGGAACCTTGGAGCAGCGCCGTAACGAGGCATACGAGGCGATGGTGCGGCTCATCAACCGTGCCAAGGCCACAGGCCGCCTGCGCGAGGACTTCGCCCCCTCGGACCTGGTGCTGATGCACATGGCCAATGCCGGTGTCGTCAACGCCACCGGCGACGCAGCACCCGATGCCTGGCGACGTGTCGTGGCCCTGATGATTCAGTCCTTCGAGGCCCCCGCCCGCGGCCCCCTGCCCCCCTCGCCCGGGCACGAGGCTCTCTACAAGGCCATGCTCCGCGGCAGCCCCGCCGGCACTACAGCATAGGGGCCGGGGATCAGCAGCTGACCTCAGGACCGCAACCATTGCCCCGCGGGCACGACGGCAGCATGCCGGGGAAGAGCACATGTCCCGGGCTGTGATTCTCAGGGGAAAATGGGTTAACCTCGGGCCGGAATGCGGCAACTTCCTCGATCACCGCTACCCTGCATCCCTCGTCTCAGCTTTGAGAGCCCTGCCGCCGATGCCGGCTGGTGGGCGTATGCAGGGTGTCTTTGGCAGTGTGCCTTAGTGGCAGCCGCAGGAGTTTCGGACGCGCAGGTGCGTGGGGAAGGTCCGGTGCTCCGACTTTTCTCCGCGTCGAGCTCCGATAAGTGCCGTGACGGCCGCTTCGGCCATGGCCTGCGCGGGCTGTTCCACCGTGGTCAGTGGCGGCCAGCTGTACTCAGCCTCCGCGGAACCGTCGAATGAGGCCAGGGCCATGTCCTCGGGCACCGACAGGCCGGCTTCCCGGAGTGCACGGAGGACGCCAATGGCCTGCATGTCCGAGCTGGCGAAAATCGCGGTCGGCCGGTTCGCTGCTGCCAGCAACCGCTGGCCTGCGATGTAGCCGCCGTCGCGCGTGAAAAAGCTGCGTACGATGGGGCCTTCGGGGAGTCCTGCCTCGGCTAGGGCCTGTAGCCAGCCCTGTTCACGTCCGTCAAAAAAGTTACCGGTGTTCGTGCCCATGGCGAGGGCGATGTTCGTGTGTCCGTGACCGATGAGATGCTCCACCGCGGATCTTGCAGCCGCGACCCGGTCCACGCCCACGCTGTTGAAACCGGGAGTATCGGCATCATGGTCCAGGAGCACGGCTGGGATTTCGTCGAACGCAAGTTCGGCGAGGTCTGGCTCGAACAGGACGCTGGACAAAATCACGCCATCCACCTGCCGGGCGGCGAGGTTGCGAAGGTTCCTGCGTTCCTTGGCGAGGTTCCCGTCGGAGTTAGTCAGCAAGAGGGCGTAACCGAGCTCGGCTGCCGCGTCCTCCACCGCGCGGGCCAGCGAAGCGAAGAACGGGTTGCTATTGTCCGGGATGATGAGGCCGATTGTCTCGGTCGAGCCCAGCTTCAACGCCCGCGCTGCGGCGTTGGGCCGGTACCCCAGGAGACGGATGGCTTCCTGCACTTTAGCTTCCGTGGCCGGCGCGACCTTCTTAGGACCTTTGTTGACCACGTAACTGACGACGGCGGTGCTCACCCCGGCGTACCGGGCAACATCCTTGCGGGTCACCTGGGTACGCGGGGCGGGCACTGCCGAAGTTGTCATGAGGTCCATGCTAGCTAGAGTGAGGCCGGCGCATCGCCAAAGTCCCGGATAGGCAGGCGTTCTCCGCCGCGGAGGGCGGACTCGTGGGCCACGATGCCCGGCAGGGTAAACCGTGCCGCGGTCCAGGCGTTGACCGGCGGAAGCGCGCGGTTATTGACCGCCGTGACGAAGTCATCAACGAGGAAGTGGTGGCTGCCCTCGTGTCCGTTCGGGGCTCCTTGGAATTCCTCCGGAAGGCGGCTGCTGTCGTGGACGGGCGCAAGGCCCGACACGAAGGCATCGCGGAGCTCGGGCGCCACGTTGGCCAGTGAGGGGTCATCGAGGGACATGCTGGGCCGGGACTCCATCTGTTCAGAAATGTCGTGGACGTTGGCCTTGTCTTGCCACACGGTAACCCTGGCCAGCTGTTCAAAGCTGGCCTCTGTGCCAAAGAACCTGAACCGGGACTCCCTGATGTGGGACGGGTAGCCCACGCGGCGCATCTCGTTGGTCCGCATCGCGCCGCCGTCGTTCAGTTCGAAGAGGGCCGTGGCGTTGGAAAAGTCGTTGTCGAACATGCTGATGCCCTTGTCGAAGACGCCGTCCTTGCGGTCGTCCTTCACCCCGACGCAGCTGACGCTGACGGCGTGGGCGGGAATGGCGCCAAGGACTCCGCCGATCGCATGGGTCGGGTACAGCATGGGAGGGTAGCTCGCGGTTTCCTTCCAGCGATCACCTCCGCTGTACTGGTAGGCGTCGTAGAAGCCGAGATCCATGTCGTGGACATAGTCACCCTCGGCGTAGAAGACCCGGCCGAATTTGCCGTCGGCATGTTGCTTCCGGGCGTAGACGGTGGCCGGGTTGTAGTAACTGGTCTCACCCATCATGTAGACGTTCCGGGTCTCCCGGACGGCATCGATGATGCGGGCAATTTCGTCTTCGGAGACCGCCATGGGCACCGCCGAGTAGACGTGCTTGCCGGCCCGGAGGGCCCGCTCCACGAGCGGGCCGTGGGTCCATCGCTGGGTGAAGATGGCGACGGCGTCGACGTCTGACTCCAGGAGCTCCTCGAAGCTGCCTTTGGCGCCGGCAAGGCCATACCGCTCGATCGCTTCCGCAGCCCGTTCGGGCCGCTCATCGACAACGAAGACTTCACTCACCCCCGGGTGCAGGTTGAACAGATGCGCGAACTGGCCACCGAACTGACCCGCGCCCACTACTCCGATGGAAAACGTCATTGTTCCTCTATCTCCTCTGAGTGCGCTGACTTGTTCTTCAAATCTTCCGCAATTAATCTACACGCGTCAACCACCAGCACTGAAAACACGGATTTTGCCTTAAAGTTCGGGCGGTGGGGTTGCCCATCTACTTCTATACGTGTAGATTCAGTGTCGATTGTTAGTCACATCACATCTTCAGGAAGGGTCGATGATGACCACCCTTACCAAGCACCCACCCACCGCAGCGCACAAGGCGCCGCAGGGTTCCAAGCGGGTCCGTGCCATGACCAAACTGCGTGACCTCAAAGTCGCGCTGCTGTTCATCCTCCCGGCGATGATCGGCCTCGTTGCCTTTTGTCTGGTCCCGACCATCCGCGGCGTCTACCTGAGCTTCACCGAGTACAGCCTGCTCGGAGAGCCCGAATGGATCGGGATCGACAACTACACGGCGATCTTCCAGGACGAACTGTTCTGGAACGCGCTGGCTGTAACCGTCCAGTACGTCGCCATCAACATCGTCTTCCAGACAGTCATCGCCCTCGGCCTGGCGCTGCTGATGCACCGCGTGGCCAAGTCCACGTTCATCCGTGGCGCCCTGCTGCTTCCGTTCCTGGTAGCCAACGTGATCGTTGCCCTGCTGTGGTTCTGGATGCTCGACTATCAGCTGGGCATCGTCAACGAGATCATCAGCTGGATGGGACTCCCCCGCATTGCCTTCTTCGGCAGTGAACAGTGGGCCATCCCCACCATCGCCTTCGTGAACGTCTGGCGCCACATGGGCTACACCGCCCTGCTGATCTTCGCCGGCCTCCAGGCCATCCCCCACCACGTCTACGAAGTGGCCTCGCTGGACGGGGCGTCGCCCACCAGGACGTTCTGGAGCATTACCATGCCGCTCCTTCGCCCGGTCCTGGCACTGGTCCTGGTGGTCACCGTCATCGGGTCGTTCCAGGTCTTCGACACCGTCGCGGTCACCACCGGCGGCGGTCCGGTCAACGCCACCCGCGTCATCCAGATGTACATCTACCAAAAAGCCTTCGGCGAATCGGACTTCGGCTACGCCTCCGCCCTGTCCGTCATTCTCTTCGTGATCCTCGCACTCGTGGCCTTCATCCAGATGAAGTTCCTCAAGGGCAACGAATCGGATCTGGACTAAGGAACCCCTGCCATGACCACTCAAACCCTCACCACCCGCAAAGCCCTCGACTGGCACCGCATCGGGGCGTGGGCCATCATCGCCCTGGCCCTGGCCATCACCATCTTCCCGTTCCTCTGGATGCTTCGCACGGCCCTCTCCAGCAACCACTCGCTGGCCTCCAACTCCGGGAACCTCCTGCCGGCGGACTTCTCCTGGGGCGCTTTCAAGCGTGTCTTTGGAATGCAGACCACCGAGGAGGCCCTCGCCGACGGAGGTTCCGGGGCAGCCATCGACTTCTGGCTGTACCTGCGCAACTCGATAATTTTTTCCACCGTCACTACCGCAGCCCAGGTCTTTTTCAGCGCACTTGCCGCTTACGCCTTCGCCCGGCTCCGCTGGCCCGGACGGGACAAGGTCTTCTCCGTGTTCCTGGCCACCATGATGATTCCGGGGATCTTCACCGCCCTGCCCAACTTCCTGCTCATCAAGAACCTAGGACTGCTGAACACGTTTGCCGGCCTAACACTGCCTTTCCTGTTTATGTCCGCGTTCGCCATCTTCTTCCTGCGGCAGTTCTTCCTGAGCATGTCCCGCGAAGTGGAGGAGGCAGCCATGCTCGACGGCGCCAAGCACCTGCGCATCTTCTTCCAGATCGTCCTGCCCAACGCCGCCGCACCAATGGCCACCCTCGCGCTACTGACCTTCATCGGCCAATGGAACGAATACTTCTGGCCACTGCTGGTGGGCAATGACGAAAACGTCCGCGTCCTCACCGTGGGCCTGAGCGTCTTTAAGTCCCAGGCCCCCCAGGGCGCCCCGGACTGGTCCGGACTCATGGCCGCCACCATCGTTGCGGCAGTGCCCATCCTCATCCTGTTCCTTGCCTTCGGCAAAAAGGTGGTCAACTCCATCGGATTCTCCGGCATCAAATAGACCGCTAACCCCAACCGCTCACCCTCCACACACTCCACTCCGGGCAACCTCCTGCCCTCTTCGAAAGGCCAATCATGAAGAAAACCCTCGGCGCCGTCGCTGCCGCCGCAGCCATCGCCATCTCCCTCTCCGCCTGCGGCGGGGGATCCCCCTCCGCCACCGCGGGTGAGGCCAAGGGCGACATCAACTATTGGATGTGGGATGCCAACCAGCTCCCGGCCTACAAGCAGTGCGCCGCGGATTTCACCAAGGCAAACCCGGACATTAAGGTCAAAATCACCCAGCGCGGCTGGGGCGATTACTGGACCACTCTGACCAACGGCTTCGTGGCAGGAAACGCCCCGGACGTCTTCGCCGACCACCTGTCCAAGTACCCCGAATTCGCCGCCAAGAAGCAGCTCCTGGCACTCGACGACGCCGTCAAGAAGGACGGGGTCAAGCTGGACGTCTACAACGAGGGCCTCGCGGACCTGTGGGTTGGCCAGGACGGCAAGCGCTACGGACTGCCGAAGGACTGGGACACCGTCGCGATGTTCTACAACAAGAAGCTCGTCAAGGACGCCGGCTACACGGACGAACAGCTCGGAAACCTGGATTGGAACCCGCAGGACGGCGGCAGCTACGAAAAGGCCATCGCCCACCTGAGCGTGGACAAGAGCGGCAAGCGCGGCGACGAGCCAGGCTTCGACAAGAACAATGTGGCCGTCTACGGCCTCGGCCTGGAAAACTCCGGCAACGGCCAGGGCCAGACCCAGTGGAGCTTCCTCACCGCGACCACCGGCTGGACCCACACGGACAAGAATCCGTGGGGCACGAAGTTCAACTACGACGATCCCAAGTTCCAGGAAACCATCAACTGGTGGAAGGGTCTGGCCGACAAGGGCTACATGCCCAAGCTGGAAACCACTGTGGGCGCCAGCGTTGCTGATGCCTTCGGCGCCGGGAAGGCAGCCATCAACACCAACGGCTCCTGGATGATCGGTCAGTACACCAGCTACAAGGGCATCGAAACCGGCATCGCCCCGACCCCCAAGGGACCTGAGGGAAAGCGCGCGTCCATGTTCAACGGCCTGGCCGACTCCGTCTACGCCGGCACTAAGAACCCGGCTGCTTCCCTGAAGTGGGTCGAGTACCTGGCCTCCAGCGCCTGCCAGGACGTCGTGGCCTCCAAGGCCGTCGTCTTCCCCGCCATCAAGACCTCCTCCGAGAAGGCCGCAGCTGCCTTCAAGGCCAAGGGCATCGACGTCAGCGCCTTCACCACGCACGTCAAGGACAGCACGACCTTCCTCTTCCCCATTACCGAGAACGCGGCGAAGGTCGATGGGCTCATGGGCCCCGCAATGGACGCTGTGCTGTCCGGCAAGAAGGACGCCAGCACCCTGGGCCAGGCCAACGAGAAGGTCAACGCCCTCTTCAAGTAGGCCATCCGCTACACCGGCTGCGCGCCGCGGGCATCGTTTTCCCCGTGGCGCGCAGCCCCACCTACTCCCCCACCACGCAGAAGGACAGCATTTATGGACCCCCTCCACCTCCGTTCCGCCGGCACCAGCCTGGTGATCAGCTTCGACAGCGGAGAAGCCGAGGTCATCCACTGGGGCGCCGAACTTGGCACCGCCCTGCCGGACCTCGCCATTCTCACTGAAGCGATCCCGCCCTCCGCCGTCGACGCCACCGTGCCCGCCGGCCTCCTGCCGCAAACATCGTCCAGTTGGCGCGGCCGTCCCGCCCTTCGCGGCCACCGGATTGCCGACGGCGCCTCGGGCCTCGACTTCTCCGTCCGCCTGCGCGCCCTGCATTCGGCCGTGAACGGCAACTCCGCCGTCATCACCCAGGAGGATGCCGACGCCGGCATCACCGTGGAGTCCACGCTCGCCCTGCACGACGGCGGCCTGCTGGAACTGCGC
The DNA here is from genome assembly GCF_056395905.1 of Arthrobacter sp. 05T444. Classification (NCBI taxonomy): domain Bacteria; kingdom Bacillati; phylum Actinomycetota; class Actinomycetes; order Micrococcales; family Micrococcaceae; genus Arthrobacter; species Arthrobacter sp. 05T444. Next base: position 86,532 of record NZ_JBFTKK010000008.1, on the reverse strand, counting down.
CACACCGTCACCAACTCCGGCACCTCCCCGTTCCAAGTCGACGAACTTGCCACTGTCCTCCCGGTGGCTCCGGACGCCGTCGAACTCCTTGACCTGACCGGACGCTGGTGCCGGGAACGCCACCCGCAGCGCCGCCCCATCCAGCAGGGCACCTGGGTCCGCACCGGCCGGCACGGCCGCACCGGGCATGATTCCTCGCTGCTCTTCGCCGCCGGCACCGCCGGCTTCGGCAACCGGCACGGGAAAGTCTGGGCCACGCACCTGGCCTGGAGCGGCAACCACGAACAGTTCGCCGACACCATCGGCGACGGCCGCACCATGATCGGCGGCTCGGAGCTCCTGGGACCGGCCGAAGTGATCCTCCAACCGGGCGGAAGCTACACCACGCCGGCACTCTTCGCGGCCTATTCTGACCGCGGCCTGGACGGGATCAGCGAGGCGTTCTACAGCTGGTTCCGTTCCCGCCCGCACCATGTCCTGCCCGCGGCTTCTGCCAATGCCGGAACCGGAAAACCGCGCCCGGTGGTGCTCAACACCTGGGAAGCGGTCTACTTCGACCACGACCTGTCCACGCTCATCGAACTGGCCGATTCCGCCGCCGACCTCGGCGTCGAGCGCTTCGTCCTCGACGACGGCTGGTTCCGCGGCCGCCGCGACGACCACGCCGGCCTGGGTGACTGGTACGTGGACGAGACGCTCTGGCCCAACGGGCTCACACCGCTGATCGATGCCGTGACATCGCGCGGGATGGAATTCGGACTCTGGGTGGAACCGGAAATGGTCAACCTGGACTCCGACACCGTCCGGGCACACCCGGAATGGATCGTGGGACCTTCGGTCCAGAGCTACAAGGACGGCGGACGCCTGCCCCTGGAATGGCGGCACCAGCACATCATCGACCTCGCAAACCCCGCCGCCTGGCAATACATCTACGAACGAATCGATGCCCTGCTGCGCGAAAACAACATCAGCTACCTCAAATGGGACCAGAACCGGGACCATTTGGAGCACGGCCACGGCGGCCGCTCCTCCGTCCACGAACAGACGCTCGCCGCCTACCGGCTGTTCGACGAACTCCGAAAGGCCCATCCCGGCGTCGAGATTGAAAGCTGCTCCTCCGGCGGTGCCCGCGTGGACCTGGGCATCCTGGAGCGGACGGACCGGATCTGGGCCTCAGACTGCAACGATGCCCTTGAGCGCCAGACCATCCAGCGCTGGACCGGCCTGGTGGTCCCGCCGGAGCTCGTGGGCGGCCACATCGGCCCCACCACCTCCCACACCACGGCCCGCACGCACGATCTGTCATTCCGCGCCATCACGGCGCTGTTTGGGCACTTCGGCATGGAATGGGACGTCCGGCAGGTGCAGGGGGCGGAACGCGACGAACTCAAGCGCTTCATCGGGATTTACAAGGAGCACCGCGGGCTTATCCACAGCGGACGGATGGTCCGCGCGGACGTTCCCGACGACTCGCTGATGCTGCACGGTGTTGTTGCGGATGCCGCGGCGGCGGATCCCGCCGCACCGGGCACGACCGCGGCGCTGTTCGCCCTCGTGAGCACGCGGACGTCGTTTGCCGAGCAGCCCGGACGGATCACCGTTCCAGGACTGGAGGCAGCACGGAACTACCGCGTGGAGGCCATCTTCCCCGCGCCCAGCGACGCCGACTATGCCCACACGTTCACGCAGGCCCAGCCGCCGGTCTGGCTGGCTTCAGGGGCCGAGGCCAGCGGCAGCTTCCTGGCCGAGGTCGGGCTGCCCATGCCGGTCCTCAACCCGGAACACGCCCTGCTGCTGAGATTCACGGCGCTCTAGCGGTCGACAAAACCAATTGAAGACTGCCCCGCCGTTCCCCACCTCTCAGGGGTTGCCGGGACATCGGGGCGGTCTTCGCCCAGGCAGAGGAAGGCATATGAGAATACTGGTCACAGGTGGCACCGGATACATCGGCTCCCACACAGTTCTGTCCCTGCTGGAAGCCGGCCATGACGTGGTGGTCATCGACAACCTCGTGAACTCCAGTGAGGAATCGCTCCGCCGGGTTGCCGAGCTCACCGGCAGGACTGCTGAGTTCCACAACGTTGACCTGACAGACGAGGCCGCGGTGGAAAGCGTCTTCGCCGCCAACGCCATCGACGCTGTGATCCACTTCGCCGGGCTCAAAGCCGTGGGTGAGTCAGTCCGCGAATCACTCAAGTACTACTACAACAACCTTGTAGGCACGCTGAACCTGATCCGTATCATGGACTGGCACGACGTCCGCTCGTTGGTCTTCAGCTCGTCCGCCACCGTGTATGGGGAACACAATCCCATCCCCTACGTCGAAAAGATGGAAATCGGCGCCAACAACCCCTACGGCCGCACCAAGGAACAGATCGAGGACATCCTCACAGACCTCGGCGACGCCGACACCCGCTGGCACATCGCCCTGCTGCGCTACTTCAACCCGGTGGGCGCACACCCCTCAGGCCGCATCGGCGAAGACCCCCAGGGCATACCCAACAACCTCGTGCCCTTCATCGCCCAGGTGGCCGTGGGACGCCGCGACAAGCTCATGGTGTTCGGCGGCGACTACGACACTCCGGACGGCACGTGCCTGCGCGACTACATCCACGTCGTCGACCTGGCCGAAGGCCACGTTGCAGCCCTGAAACACGTGGCCGACCGCACCGGGGTGTTCCGCTGGAACCTCGGCTCAGGCAAAGGCTCCTCGGTGCTGGAGATCCTGCGGTCCTTCGAAAAAGCCGTGGGCCAGCCCATCCCATCCGAAATGACCGCACGCCGCGGCGGCGACCTTCCCGCGTTCTGGGCTGATGCCACGTCCGCCCTTGCCGACCTCAGCTGGTCCACCACCAAGACCGTAGACCAGATGTGCGAGGACCACTGGCGCTGGCAGAAAAACAACCCCAATGGCTATGCCGGCTAGGTCGAAGACCCCCATGACCAACGCGGGCGATCACACGGCCGCCGGGGCGGCGAAGGCACATCCGGACCAATCCCTACATGCCACAAGCATCCGAGACGTCGCGGCCGCCGCCGGCGTATCGACCGCCACCGTCTCGCGTGCCGTGCGCGGACTCCCACACGTCTCACAACCCACGCGACAAAAAATCCTGGCTGCCGCAGCCAACCTAGGCTACGTTGCTTCTTCCGCAGCATCGGAGCTTGCACGGGGACGGGGCACCCCGAGGGCCACCCTCTCTGAGCAGCTGAACCGGTTTGAACCTCCTGCTACGAACGCCGCCAGATCCCCCATGGCTGACCCCTTCGACGCTTCCGTTCACCGGCCCTCAGCCAGCAGGGGGACCATCCTCGTTGTCAACGGGCACTTGAGCGGCACAGGCAAATCCGAAGAACGCCCCGCGCCTGCACCAGCCGAGATCGAGCGCCTCGTCCAGTCGGTTGCGTCGGCACACGGCTTCACCGCATGCATAAAGTACTGCAATGAAGCCGGCATGCTGGATACCGTTCGGGCCGCCGCTGCATCGGCCGTCGGGATTGTCATCAACACAGGCGGCCTCAGTCCCGCCTCAACCGAGCTGCACCTTGCGCTGGCCTCCGCACACGTACCCGCCGTCGAAATCCACATCAACAACGACTACTACCGCAGGGAAAAAATCAACATCTCCCCTCCACCCTCCACATACACCGTCGTGATCTCCGGCGCCGGCATCCACGGCTACAAACTGGCCATCGACTATCTGAGCACAGCCGTCTAGCCACAAGTCACCGTTAGGCGGGCACAAGATCTGCCCGCCGCTCCCGGCCATCACCGCCCCCTCCCGGCCCTCTGTCGTCATCTCGCCGATCGAGAAAATCCGTGGCCCAGCAGGCAGACAAACGGGTGGGAAATAAATCCAGAAGGACAATGACCAGAATGGCTCTTCAACATCAACGCCGAGAAGTACAAATTTCAAGCCGTAGCCAGCTCGAGGACCTCTTGAATGCCGCAGAGAGGGATTTGCGGGCGGCCGCCATCTGCAACGGAACACATGGCATATTGGCAACGAGGCGCCAGCCGGACCTTTACGTGCTGGAACTGAGCGACCAAGTCCCATACGGCCTCACGCACGAACAAGAGTCCGAGCACCAGGGATAGCAGGACAGCGGTGGGCTCCGGTGAGGACACCCGGCCTCCCGCCAGCCCATCAGGCAGATCTTTGGAATGAGCGGTGGGGAGTCCTGGTACCTGATGAAGGACGCTCAGCCAGCGTACGTTGCGGGTTTCCTGCGGGCGTCGCTTATACCCCTTGGCTAGACTCTGATGGACATGGCGGTTAGATTACCGCTTGAACCGGGTCGGTGGTTCCGTTTGAGGAACCTTACCTGTGGTGACTTGTCGAACCTCGAATCTCCTTTGCGCCCGTCAGGACGACGTGCCGATCACCTCTGCGGCTGTGCCCGCGGAGAGATCCAGCCATCCCACCGGGCCATTCCTACCCCGTCCTGCAAGTGCGGCCCTCTGCGATCCGGAACGGTTCATCCTCCGGGTGGCTTATCGACGATACTCGGGAGATGAATATGCGGAGTGAGGTTCTCTTCATAGGTGGCCGGTCTGGCGTTGGGAAGAGTTCCGTGGCGTTTGAACTCCATGCTCAGCTCGCCGCTCTGAACATCAAACATTGCCTGATCGAAGGGGACAGCCTCGATCTGGCCTTCCCCCACCCTAGGGAACACCGTCTGGCTGAGCGGAATCTGACAGCGATCTGGGCAAACTACCGCGCCCTTGGCTACCGGCGGATGATCTACACCAACACAGTCAGCGTCCGATCACCCAGGAATTGGCCGCCGCCATGGGAGATGAACCCAAAATTACTGCTGTTCTGCTTACCGCCAACGATGAGACATCATCGGCGCGTCTGCGCCGGCGCATCCAGGGCAGTGACTTTCAGGAACATCTAGACCGCAGCAAAGCCGCTGCCGGGGAACTGGATCGCTTGACGCCACAGTGGGTCCATCGCTGCCCCACGGACAACCGCAGCGTCCAGCAGATTGCTGCTGACCTTCTGCCGGTCATTGGATGGACCGCCAACCTGGCCGGCTAGGGTCATCGATCACCTGTTCGGATGTCGCTCTCCCGCAGCGCGAGCCCGGCCGCAATCAGCCCATCGCCCGCGCCGAGGCGGTGTCCCGGTCGGACGATGACCCACTTTCGTTCCGTGCGAGGCGAATAGAATTCTGCACCCGTGTCACCTCGAAGTAGTGTTCGACGCCTTCACCGACACCGTCAGCACGCTCGATGCCGGCAAAGGCGGAGACCAGCACGAAGAAGGCCCCACCGGTTTCCGCGGCAGCGGCCTTCTAGAAGCCTTTGCCGTCATCAAGTGCGGTCTGGTCCCGGCCAGTGAAAAATACGACAGCGTCGGGAACCCGCCATCCGTTCACTGTGTCCTGTTTTCGCCGGCCGGCGCTCAGGCGAATGTCTTCGCGTCGATCACGAAGCGGTAGCGCACGTCCGAGGCGAGGACCCGCCCGTAAGCCTCATTGATTTGCGAGGCTTTAATCAGTTCCGTCTCGGGAAGGATGTTGTGCTCGGCGCAGAAGTCCAGCATCTCCTGGGTGATAGGGATACCGCCGTTAGCCGAACCGGCGATACTGCGCCGCGCTGCCACGAGCGACATGGCATCGACTGACACGGGCTCGCTCGGGGCGCCTAGGATTACGAGGGTGCCGTCGACGGCGAGGAGGTTGACGTACTGGTTGTAATCCAACCCTGCCGACACGGTGTTCAGGATCAAGTCGAACTCACCTGCCAGCTTCTCAAACGTCGCCGGCTCGCTGGTGGCGTAGTAGTGGTCTGCGCCGAGTTTCAGGCCGTCTTCCTGCTTCGCCAGAGTCCGGGACAGCACAGTGACTTCCGTGCCAAGGGCGTGGGCCAGTTTCACACCGACGTGGCCGAGCCCACCCATGCCGATGATCGCGACCTTCGTACCCGGTCCGGCGTTCCAGTGCTTCAGCGGTGAGTAAAGCGTGACGCCAGCGCACAGCAACGGTGCGACCTTCTCAAGGTCCAGGGACTCAGGAACACTGAGCACGAAGTCCTCATTCACGACGATCGCCTGCGAATACCCGCCCTGAGTGATCGAGCCGTCACCGTCGACACCGTTGTATGTCTGCACGTTGCCCTTCAGGCAGTACACCTCTTCACCCTTGACGCACTGTGCGCACTCACCGCACGACCCGGCTTCGCAGCCGACGCCCACTCGGTCCCCGACCTTGTGTTTAGTGACGGCGGATCCGATGTCGGCGACGTGGCCGACGATTTCGTGGCCTACGACCTGAGGGTACGTGACCGGACCCCAGTCACCGCGGACGGTGTGGATGTCGGAATGGCAAATTCCGGCGTAATCGATGTCAATGAGGACATCGTGGGGGCCGGGAGTCCGTCGTTCGATCGTGATGGGCACCAGATCTCCGGTGGCGGACGGTGCTGCATAGGCTTTGACAGTAAGCATGATTCTCCTGTTGTTGTGTGGCGGACTGGTTTGGTTCTTGACATCCAAATGGCTCAGTTGCCGACGAGAAATTTTGGTGAGAAGTCCCAACGGCGAAGACTGAAGGGCTTAAAGAGCATCCGAGAACTGGTGGCGGGCAGACGACGCTGCCCGGAGCGGAAAGTGACATCGGACGACCCTGCGAAAAGGCGCAGCAGCAGGGCCAACCTTCCGGAGGGGGTATGGGATTCCGCCGTCATAAAAGCTCCTCGTTGCCATCGATGATGTCTTTATCAATGAGACCGCGTCCATAAAGCCTGAAGAAGACTGCGTTTATAGGGGGGACAAACTGACCCCCCTTAACCCGAAGGTACCGGGGCTATCGTGTAGGCATGGTCAATCACTCTGACAACCGCGCCGACATCCGGGACTTCCTGGCAAGTCGTCGGGCAAAGCTTCGCCCGGAGCAGGTCGGCCTGCCCGCTGGGAGCCGGCGGCGCGTTCCCGGATTACACCGGGAGGAGGTAGCGATTCTCTCGGGAGTGAGCCCGGAGTGGTACGCGCGATTGGAAAAAGGCAACATCGGTGGCGTGTCCGAAGATGTCCTTAAGGCAGTGGCTAAGGCATTGCACCTGAACGATGAGGAGTGCGCCTACCTTTTCGAGCTGGCCCGCGCTGCTCGACCCCAACGCCGCGTTCCTTCCCGCCGGAATGAAACTGTAGTCGCGGCCCCCGTCCACTGGCTGCTTGATTCCATGAACATGTCAGCGGCCTTCATCCACAATGGTTGTCTTGATGTCATAGCCACCAATCCACTGGCTCGAGCACTTCACGCACCAATGTTCGCCAGCGACATCACCACCTCCCATGGCCGGGCCAACTTCGCCCGATTCCACTTCCTAGATGCGGCCTCGCGGGAGTTCTTCGTGGATTGGGACGGCGGCGCGGCTACGACCGCTGCGCTCTTGCGGACAGAAGCCGGCCGCAACCCGAACGACCCAGCCGTGCGTGCGCTGGTGGGCGAATTGTCTACTCTGAGCCCGGAGTTCCGCATCCTGTGGGCCTCGCACGACATCCGTTTTCGCCATGAAGGAAGCAAGCGGCTACGGCACCCTGTGGTCGGCGAACTAGAGCTGACTTACCAATCTCTCCTTTTGCAGACGTCGTCGCCGTCCCGGCAGGAACTTAGTGTGTACACCGCAGAACCAGGAACCACTAACGAAGAACGCATCAGGCTCCTGACAAGCTGGGCGGCCACAGCTGTCGCAGAAGCAGCAGAATCCAAGAACTAGGCAGCCTATTCTGTCATGCCGCCAGTATTCCGCCCTGGATTTTGAAATCCGGGGCTCAGAGCCCAAGACCCCAAACACTGGACGCATTTGGGCTATCCGCTCTATGTCACGCCCGGCGGCGCTGATGTCGCTGTATAGCAGTCAAATTGAACTACACCCCACCCTGACGTCAGGCACCACCCGGAGCGGCTGTCAGAATAGGATCTGAAGTTCCTTTTCTAGACATACCTTTTGGAAAGTCATAGGTTTCATCCTGACAGCTTCGGTAGGGGTGACTTCGGTGGCGGGTCAACGAATCGGGTATACGAGGGTCAGCACGCTGGACCAGAATGAATCGCGGCAGCTCGACGGCCAAGCTCCGGATCGGATTTTCAGCAACAAGGCCTCGGGCCGGGACACACTCCGGCCCCAATTGGCTGTACTGCTGCGCTTCGCCCGTGACGGAGACACTGTCGTGGTCCATAGCATGGACCGGCTTCCCCGCAACCTGGATGACCTCTGCGTGCACTGGTCCAGGTTTCCGCCCCCAACCCGCAAAGGGTCTCCCGTCCCTTGGGGATCAAAAACCCACACGTCGCCTGCCGCTGACCGGATCGCGCGTGTGACGTCCATGATGTCGCGCTTGTTCGACGAGGCGACCACCGCACCGGCTCGCGCTTGCGGTGCGGAACCCCGGAACTGGAATGTCGGAACCGCCCGATAGTGTGGAGCAATGGCTACAAAGACTTCCCGGGCCGCCAAGGCCCCGGGCTATAAATGCGCGGAATGCGGCTGGACGACGGTCAAGTGGGTGGGACGCTGCGGCGAGTGCCAGGCGTGGGGAACCGTTGAGGAAACCGGCACCGCGGTTGCGCGTACGACGGCGGCCACCACAGTTTTGGAGCCGGCCCGCCCTATCGCTGAGGTGGACGCCACGACGGCGGCCTTCCTGCCGACAGGCGTGGACGAGCTTGACCGCGTCCTGGGCGGCGGCGTGGTGCCCGGTGCCGTCATCCTGCTGGCCGGGGAACCCGGCGTCGGGAAATCCACGTTGCTGCTGGACGTCGCGGCCAAGTTCGCCCGGACCGGCCAGAGCGTCCTGTACGTCACGGGCGAGGAATCCGCCGCCCAGGTGAAACTGCGGGCCGAACGCATCGATGCCATAGCGGACACCCTCTACCTGTCGGCGGAGACCGACCTTGGCCAGGCCCTGGGCCAGGTGGAAAAGGTGGAACCCAAGCTCCTCGTGGTGGACTCGGTGCAGACGCTCAGCAGCGCCGACGTGGAAGGCAGTTCCGGCGGCGTCTCACAAGTGCGCGAGGTGGCGGCCTCCATCATCGCGGCCGCCAAGCGCCGTAACATGACCACCCTGCTGGTGGGACACGTGACCAAGGACGGCTCCATCGCCGGGCCGCGGCTGCTCGAGCACCTGGTGGACGTGGTGTGCCAGTTCGAAGGCGAACGCCACTCACGGCTCCGGCTGCTGCGCGCGGTCAAGAACCGGTACGGGCCCACGGACGACGTCGGCTGCTTCGACCTCAACGAGGATGGCATCGTCGGTCTCGCCGATCCGAGCGGACTGTTCGTCACGCGCACCAAGGATCCCGTGTCCGGCACCTGCATCACCGTCACGATGGAGGGCAGGCGCCCGTTGCTGGCCGAAGTCCAGTCGCTGCTGGCGGAAAGCCCCAATTCGCAGCCGCGGCGGGCGACGAGCGGTCTGGACAGCTCCCGCGTGGCCATGCTGCTGGCAGTGCTCCAGCAGCGGGCGGGCTGCCTGCTGCACAAGGACGATTCCTACGTGGCCACGGTGGGCGGCGTGAAGCTCAGCGAACCTGCCACAGACCTGGCCGTTGCTCTGGCCGTTGCGTCCGCGAAGGCCAAAAAGCCGCTGCCGCAGCGGCTGATCGCGTTCGGCGAGGTGGGACTGGCCGGCGAGGTGCGGCCGGTTCCCGGCATCAACCAGCGCATTCAGGAGGCGCACCGGCTGGGTTTCACGCACGCCGTGGTTCCGTCCAGCCACAACGGCCCGGGCCCCATTCCATCGGGCTTCTCGGTGCGGGAGGTCAGCCACCTGGCCGAGGCGCTGAGCCTGCTGATCAGCTAGACAGGGTAAGCGGTTGCGCCGGCCTTTTCGGCCGCAGCCCTCCGCGTGAGCCTGGGCGGCCGGCCTGCCGTGTTGAGGATCGCCAGAGCGGGGACGGTGAGAGCCGCGCAGACAACAAAGATCCCCTGATAGCCGGCCGCCGACAAATGCCATCGCGGCATAGTAGGCGATTCCGGCAAGGCACCCCGAGGCTATGAGCGCCCGGCTTGAGAAGCCGCGGCCCAGCCGGCCGATGACGAGCAGGGCGGGGATCTCAAGGGCGGCGGAGACGCCGAGCGCCACGCTTGCCAGCACACCTAGGACCCGGTGACCACCAGCGCCACGCTGTGGCCGCCGAAGCCGAACGCATTGACGAGTCCCGCCGTCGCGGTGCTGCCGCGCACGGTTCCGGTGATGATGTTCAAATCGACCTCGGGATCAAGGCTGCCGATGTTGTATGTCCCGGGCAGTTCGCCGGTCCTGAGGGCCTGGAGCGTGGCAATGGCGCCAAGCGCGCCCGCCCCGCCGAGCAGATGTCCGGTGAGCGACTTGGTCGAGGTCACCGGCACTCCGTCTCCCACCACCGCCTTGATGGCCTGGGCCTCGAGGCGGTCGCCCACCGGGGTGGACGTGGCGTGGGCGTGAACGAACCCGATATCCGCCCCGCTGAGCCCGGCCGAAGCGAGCGCCTTCTGCATGACCCGGCGCTGCATCTCCGGATCCGCGGCCACGATGTCGCTGGCGTCCGAGGTCACTGCGCCTCCCGCGACCGCACCCAGGATTTCCGCGCCGCGCCCCCGGGCATGGTCCTCGCTCTCCAGCACCAGGATTCCGGCGCCTTCCGCGATGACGAATCCGTCGCGGTCCCGGTCAAAGGGACGGGAAGCGCCCTGCGGATCGCCGTTGCGGGTGGAAAGGGCCCGGATCTGCGCGAAGCCGCTGATGATCAGGTCGTTGATGCACGCATCCACGCCTCCGGCGATGACGACGTCGGCCGTTCCGGACCGGATCATTTCGGCGCCTTGGGCGATCGCCTCGGCCCCGGACGCGCAGGCGCTGACCGGTGTGCGTGCCCCGCCGCGGGCACCGAGGTCGATGGAGACCCAGGCCGACGGGCCGTTGACCATGATCCGGGTCAGCGTGTGCGGTGAGACCTTTCGCGGGCCACCGCCGTCCAGCTCCCGGGTCTGCGCGAGCGTGGTGTCCAGTCCCCCGTAGCCCGAGCCGATCACCACGGCGAGCCTTTCGGGGTCGACGTCGGGGGTCCCGGCCTGCACCCAGGCCTCACGGGCAGCGACAAGCGCAAGCTGCCCGCAGCGGTCCATCCGCTTGAACTCGCGGGTGGTCAGCAACGACGCCACGTCAGCCGTGACCCGCCCCGCGATCCGCACCGGCAGGGCCTGCGCCCAGTCCTCGTCAAGGGCGGCAATGCCTGATCGCCCGGCCAGCATGGAGGTCCAGGTTTCGGGGACCGTGGACCCGAGCGGATTCATCGTGCCCGTTCCGGTGACGACGGCCCGGGGCGGAACTGCAGACATGACACACCTTGCTTCCTGGAACTGGAGCGAAACTCCCGTTGAGTATTCGGAACCGGCCGGCAGCCGGATGGCCGCGGCTACTTGGCCGGGTTGTGCGTCCCGATCGGCACCAGCGTGAGGTCAGGGTGGTTTTTCTCTATGCGGCGCAGCGCCCACACGTCGTTGAACAGGGCGAGGTACTCGCCGTCGGACCGCAGAAGAACCTCAGCCCCGACCACGTTGGCCAGCGCGGGCATGGCATCCGCCGTCGAAATCCTCGCCATGGAGTACGGGAGGCGCTCCAGCCGCATCGGTGCGCTGAAGTCGTGCGCCATGCGGTCCTCCACCACTTCGAACTGCATGGGGCCGACGGCGGCAAGCACCGGTGCCTGGTCACCGCGGACGTCGGAGCGCAGCACCTGGATGACGCCCTCGTGTTCGAGCTGCTCGATGCCGCGGCGGAACTGCTTGAAGCGGCTGGGGTCCTTGGAACGCGCAACCTGGAAGTGCTCGGGCGCGAACAGTGGGATGGCCGGAAACTCCACCGGCTCCTCGAGGAAAAGGCTGTCCCCCACCCGAAGCGACGAGGCGTTGACCAGCCCCACGACGTCGCCCGGGAAGGCCTCGTCGATGACCTCGCGTTCGCGGCCGAAAACCTGCTGGGCGTACTTGGTGGCGAAGGACTTGCCGGTGCGCGTCTGGGTAACCACCATGCCGCGCTCGAACACGCCCGAGCAGACGCGGATGAAGGCCACGTGGTCACGGTGGGCCTTGTTCATGCCGGCCTGGACCTTGAAGACGAACCCTGCGAACGGTGACTCAACAGCACGGGGCTGGCCTTCGACGTCCGGACGCGGCGCGGCGGGCGGCGCGAAGTCAACCAGAGCGTCCAGGATCTCCTTGACGCCGAAGTTCAACGCGGCGGAGCTGAACAGGATAGGGGTGGCCTTGCCCGCGTGGAAGCTCTCCACGTTGAATTCAAGGTTGGATTCGATGACCAGTCCGGCCTCGTCCACGGCGTCGGTCCAGTTGTTGCCCTGGCTCTCCGCTGCCTCCTCCGGGGTGAAGTACTCGGTGAGGGCGATGTTGGCCCCGGCGTTGTTCCGTTGGAACCGCGCGAACCTGTCATTGCGCAGGTCCCACACGCCGCGGAAGTCGCCGGAGATGCCCACGGCCCAGGTCAGCGGCATGGGCTGCAGGCCGGTGCGCTCCGTGATCTCGTCCATGAGCGCCAGGGCGTCCAGGCCCGGGCGGTCCCACTTGTTGATGACGGTGATGATGGGCAGGTTGCGCTGCTTGCAGACCTCGAAGAGCTTCATGGTCTGCGTTTCCAGGCCCTTGGCGGCGTCCACGAGCATCACTGCGCAGTCGACGGCGGCCAGCACCCGGTACGTGTCCTCGGAGAAGTCGGCGTGGCCCGGGGTGTCCAGCAGGTTGATGACGGTGTCGCGGTAGGAGAACTGGAGCGCAGCGGAGCTGATGGAGATGCCGCGGTCCTTTTCCATCTGCATCCAGTCCGAGACCGTTTCCTTGCGGTTGGACTTGCCGCTGGACGCGCCGGCCGTGCCGATCACCTTGGCGTGCAGCGCCAGGGCCTCTGTCAGCGTGGACTTGCCGGCGTCCGGGTGGGAGATGACAGCGAACGTCCGGCGCCGGGCCGCCTGCTTGTGAATCTCGTGGACCCGGGCGGGGCTGAGGACTTCTTGGGACACGGTGCTACTTTCGCTGGGATCCGCGGAGGACCCTGGATGTGGGAATGGAGACTTGACACCGGATTCCTGGAAACCGGGTTCCCGGAATCTGGAGGCGGGCGGCGGCAGGGCGCACCAGCCAAGGGTTCAAGTTTATCGCAGGGCCGGAAGCAACGCCGAAACAGGGCCAAAATGGAGTCTCGCCGGCCGCCGTCGGGTGCACTCCGAACGCCCTCCCCGCAGGTCTCAAATGGGGCACTTTAAGGCTTGTCTGTGCGGTTGTTGCTGTAATCTACGTCTAGGATGGTGCAAGCGGGAAACCGAGTACTTTTGATCCTGCCGGCAGACTTCCGAAAACCGGCATACCTGCAGGCCCGGCCTGCACCTGTGAAGGGAATGTTTATGGCTCGGAGCCCTGAAGAATCGCTGAAGGCGACTTTGGGGAGGGTAGCCCCGGGAACCCCCCTGCGGGATGGCCTGGAACGCATTCTCCGCGGACGCACCGGCGCACTGATCGTATTGGGCTCGGACCGGACCATCGAATCGATCTGTTCGGGCGGCTTCGACATTGGCATCGACTTTTCCCCCACACGGCTTCGCGAACTGGCCAAAATGGACGGTGCCATCATCTGCGACAAGGACGCCGGCAACATCCTCCGCGCCGCCGTGCAGCTGGTGCCCGACTCGAGCATCGAGACGCAGGAATCCGGCACCCGGCACAGGACCGCCGAGCGGGTGGCCATCCAGACCGGCGTTCCGGTGATCTCGGTGAGCCAGTCCATGCAGATCATCGCGCTGTACGTGAACGGGCTGCGGCACGTGCTGGAGGGTTCGGAAAAGGTACTGGCCCGCGCCAACCAGGCCCTCGCAACGCTCGAACGTTACCGGTCCCGGCTGGACCAGGTCACGAGCTCACTGTCCGCCCTGGAGATCGAGGCTATGGTCACCGTCCGGGACGTGGCCGTCACACTGCAGCGCCAGGAAATGGTGCGCCGGATTTCCGAGGAAATCTCGCAGTATGTGCTGGAACTGGGTGAGGACGGCAGGCTGCTGTCCCTCCAGCTGGACGAGCTCACCGTTGGCCGCGGGCCGGGCAGCGACATCATCATCCGCGACTACGCCGGGCCGAAGGCCTCCCCTGAGGACATCGACGGCGCCGTCAACGCGCTGCTCAGCCTCGGCCCCACCGAACTGATCGACCTAGGAAAAATCGCCGGGATCATCGGCTTCGCGGGCGGAGTGGACACCCTCGACGCCGTGGTGCAGCCGCGGGGCTACCGGCTCCTTTCCGGGCTCAAGGCCGTCCCCAAGGCCGTGGCGGACCGGCTTGTGGACCACTTCGGCGGGCTGCAGCACCTGATGGCCGCCACCATCGACGATCTCATGACGGTGGACGGAATCGGGGACCAGCGCGCCCGCACAGTTCGTGAAGGCCTCAGCCGCATGGCCGAAGCCAGCCTGCTGGACCGCTTCCTCTAGATCCTGGTCAGAGTGTCAGTTCAGCTGGAAGACGGTGGGCGGGCTTACCTTGGCGCCGAGCTTGGCAATGAACACGTAGTATCCGGCGCCGGCCGCGTCCGAGATCTTCTCGCAGCCCTGCACGGAGCGGTTGCGGGGCCAGGGGAAGTTCGCGGTTTCGCTCTTGCCCGGGGCGATCGTCTTTACCAGGTCGTTGCTGGAAGCCTGGCAGTCCTTTGACGAGAAAATCCGGTCAGAACCGCTGGTGACGAGGTACTCCATCTGGGATGTGCCGATGTTCACCTTGCACGGCAGCTTTCCGCCGTTGGCTACCTTCAGCGTGAGTACCGGCTTCTCGTCCGGACCATACGACGTCTTGTTTGTGGCCGCCGAGACCGTCACGAGTTTTTGGTCGCAGGTGGGCGACGCCGTCGGCGTGGCGGACGGAGCGGCGGAGGCCGCCGGCGCAGTCTGGCCGCCGCTCGGCTCGGATGCGCCCCCTCCTTCAGTCGAGGAAGCCTGCTCCGTCTTGGCGTTCAGGGCGCCGGACACGGTGGCAACGCCGCCCGCCGTGAGTCCCAGGACCAGCAGGAGCGCTCCCCCGGCGAACAGCCGACGTCGGCGGTAGACGGCGGCGCTCGGCTTGCGGGCGGCACGGGGCGCCGTAACGCCGGCGCCTTTTCCTGTGCTTTTGCCCGCCGGCGCCTTGCTTGCCGATGTTTTTCCTGCCGGTGTTTTCACTGCTTCTTCGTCCCCGTTGTGTCTGCTGATTTTCGCGGCCGCCCATGGCGCCGGGGACCGGCACAACCCGAATGCCGGTTTGCCGCCTGCCCGTCTTTCTAGGCTAGAGAACGCCGGGGTTTCCGGTGCCCCACCACGCCGTGCCGCGGCACAAACCATGCCCAATTCGTTGCACAATTTCCCGTGACAACTGTCAGCACGCTTACTAAAATTGAATCCCGGTTACCACTTATCGGGCCAAGTAGGAAAGGACCACTGATGGTAGATCATGTGTCTGGCGGTCAACTCGAACGCGTCCTGCTGCCGCTGACTTTCGGAAAACACCAGAGCCACGGGACGGAGTTCACAGTTCTCGCCGTTGAGATCTGGGACACCGGCATCGTGGTGAACCTGCACCTGGCTTCAACCAACGGAACCGAACCCCACACCCCAGAAATCGTCATCCACGATCATTTCGGTACCGAGTACGGGCTCGACCAGGTTGCTACGATCGGTTCCCGGCAGCTGCAGTTCTTTGCGCCTTCGATTCCACCCGGAACCCGGAGCTTGACCATCCGGTCAGTGGACGCCGAAGGTGCAAGCTTCGTGGTTGCACTGGCCGTGCCGGCTGCGAATGGCCGGGGCGGTGAAACCATCCACGGCCACGTGAAGCGCCTCTATCACCGGCCGGAACCCAGCCCGGACGTACACCAGGAGGCCAGCTGACAGTTCCGCTCCGATTCGCCCGACCGGATTTCAACCGAGCGGATTTCAACTAGAGTGTTGGCATCAAAACCACAACCGATTACCCCGCCACGTCCGCGACCGCCCGTCCGGAGCTGACCGAGATCCACGATTCCCTGGGCAGCTGGTTCGCGGCTGAGGCGCGGGACTTGCCGTGGCGGTCAGCCGCCTGCCCGCCCTGGGGCGTCCTTGTCAGCGAGATCATGCTCCAGCAGACGCCCGTGGTGCGCGTCCTGCCTGTCTGGGAGGAATGGCTCCGCCGCTGGCCCGAGCCGGCGGACCTCGCCCGAGAACCCGCAGGAGAAGCCGTCCGTTCCTGGGGCCGGCTGGGCTACCCGCGGCGCGCCCTCCGGCTCCACGCCGCAGCCGTTGCCATCGGGCAGGACCACGGCGGGCAGGTGCCCGCGGACTACGCCCAGCTGCTCAGCCTGCCGGGCGTCGGCAGTTACACGGCTGCCGCCGTCGCCGCCTTTGCCTATGGCCGGCGCGAGACCGTGGTGGACACCAACATCAGGCGCGTCCATGCGCGCCTCTTTTCGGGGACGGCGCTGCCGTCGCCCGCGCTGACGGCAGCAGAAATGCGGCTGGCGGCAGGGCTGCTGCCGGACGACGCCGGCACTTCAGTCCGGTGGAACGCTTCGGTCATGGAGCTGGGCGCCCTGGTCTGCACGGCGCGCGCGCCGAAGTGTTCCGCGTGCCCGGTACGCGAAAGGTGCGCCTGGCGGGCCGCCGGTGAGCCGCCGCCGTCGTACACGCCGAAAGGACAGGCATGGCACGGCACGGACCGGCAGGTCCGCGGTGCCGTGATGGCCGTGCTTCGGCTGGCTGATGCACCCGTACCTGCGGAAATGTTCCAGCAGGCACCTGCAGATCTCGGCTTCGAGGCGTCCGGGATCGGCGTTCCGCTCGCCGCCCTGCACCGGCTGAACTCGGCACCGGAACAGCTCGAGCGGGCACTCGCCGGGCTTCTGGAGGACGGCCTTACCGAGCTCCATCAGGGCGGCTACCGGCTGCCCGGCTGATGAGTGCAGGCCCGGCCGGACCCGGCCGGAAACCTGGAGCCGGGGGCGCGTTTTGGTCACAGTTTGGGAGTCGATGCGCCCAGGGCCATAACGATGTCTGCACCAGTTTCCGTGCGGCGGACCGGGCTGCCCGGCAGCGGCTCTACGCTGAAGTATGGGCAAGGCAGGGGTACTTTTGGCCACAATCACAACAACAGTCCTCGTCTCCGGCTGTCAGTCGTTCGAGGTCGCGTGTCCGTCGATTGCCCAGGCCCCCGGGGTGGCGGTGACAGTGGCAAATGACTACGCTGCCGCGGTCAAGGCGCTCCACGTCAAGGCCTGCCAGGACGGCACCTGCAAGGCGGCGGACGTTCAACTGGTACCGGGCACTGCATCGGCAGACCAGGGCTGCTCCCCCGATGCCGAGCCGCCGGGCGGCTACGGCCCCGGCAGCGTCTGCTCCGCCACGTCCTCACCCGACGGGACTAAGAGGGGCATCCTCCAGCTGGCCACGCTGAGCGAGTCGCCCCTGGACGTCACGGTTACGGGGGCCCTCAGGGACGGCAAACCGCTTCCGTCCCGGACCCTGCACTTCACGCCCAAGGGGAATTACCCCTTCGGCGAGCAGTGCGGTCGGTTCGTTTCGGCGTCGGTGGTGCTGAACGCAGCCGGTCTCCGTCAGGACGGCACGGCAGGCTAGCCATCAGGGTTCGCCGAAACCTGCCCTGACGAGGCTGCCGACATATTCGACCGCGCGCTCCGCATCCGGACCGGACGCCTCCACATGCAGCACCGACCCCTTGCCTGCTCCCAGCGTCATGAGCCCGGTCATCGATGCCCCGTCCACGCCGTTCACGGTGACCTCGGCGTCCATCCCGGAGATGCCGCCGGCGATCTTCGCCGCAGGCCTGGCGTGCATGCCCGCCAGGTTCACCAGCTCAAAGTCTCCGCTCGCATCCGGCGGCGTCTGGCCGTCCTCAGCAAAGGCGCCCGCGGACGCAGTTCCGTGCCTGGCAGGGGCATGCCCACCCGCAGGAACGTGTTGCTCGTCCTTGGGGCGTGAGGCGGGGTAACCGTGGGTGGCCTCGGCAGCGCGCCTGACAGCATGGACGCTGGCGCCGCCCTGCGCAGCCACGGCCGCCGCCACCAGGCCCTCAACAATCGGCGCGTCGGCGAGCAGAACAGTAGCCGTTCCCTCGGCAAACTCCAGGGCCGATTCTGCGGTCATCACGGCTGATCCGAGGTCGGTAAGCACCACCACGCCGTCGCCGCCTGATGCCTGCTCGAGGGCGGCCATCACCTTGTCCAGGCTGGTGCCGATTCCGCCGTCCGAGGTTCCGCCGGCCGGCACCATCATCACGTCCGGCGCCATCTGGGCTGCCAGTTCCACGGCGCCGTCGGCGATCTTGTCGCTATGGGAAACCACCACGATCCGCACGGTCATGCGGCGGCTCCGGCTGCTGCCCGGAGGATCAGGGCGCTGGAGGCCGCCCCCGGATCGCGGTGCCCGGCGCTTCTCTCGCCGAGGTAGCTTGCGCGTCCCTTGCGGGCCACGAGGGGATCGGTGGCCACAGCGCCGGCTTCGGCGGCCTCGGCCGCCGCGATCAGCACCGCGAGTGTGTCGCCGTCACCTGCCGCCGCCATGGCCGCTTCGACGGCCGGAGTCCACGCATCCACCATGGTCTTGTCGCCGGACTCGGCTTTGCCCCGGGCGACGATGCCGTCCCGCGCGGCTCCGAGCGCTGCGGCGAGAGCCGGAGCATCGACATATGCCGCGTCGCCTAGAGCCGTTGCCGCCCGCAGGAACGCCGTGCCATAGAGCGGGCCCGCCGCGCCACCCACCTTGGACATCAGAGCCATGGCTGTCAGCTTGAGCGCAGCCCCGGGAGTCTCGGGCGGGGTTTCAGCCAGCTTGTCCAGGACGGCCTGAAAGCCGCGGTCCATGTTTTCACCGTGGTCCGAGTCGCCGATCGCCCTGTCCAACTCGATGAGCTCCACCCGGTGCTCGGCCATGGCCTGCGCGGACAGCGTCAGCCACTTGACAGCCCAGGTGACGTCCAGGGTCACGGTCACACGCCCCGGCGCAGGGCGGCGGTGTGGACGGGGGCATCCCACAGCGCCGTCATGTCGTCGTCGAGCCGCAGCACCGAAATGGAGCAGCCCTGCATTTCGAGCGATGTGATGTAGTTGCCCACGAGCGAACGCTCCACGGTGGCGCCCCTGTCCGCCAGGACCTGGGCCGCGCGGCGGTACACGATGTAGAGCTCGCCCAGCGGCGTGCCGCCCATGCCGTTGACGAAGAGGAGTACCTTGTCTCCGGAAGCCACGCCGAGGTCGCTCAGTATCGGCTCCATCAGGCGGTCCGTAATGCCGTCCGCGGGTTCCATGGCGATCCGGTGCCGCCCCGGCTCGCCGTGGATTCCGATGCCGATCTCGATTTCGTTGTCCTCAAGGTCGAAGCTGGGCTTGCCCGCGTGCGGGACCGTGCATGCGGAGAGGGCCACGCCCATGGTCCGGACATTCTGGTTCACCCGGTCCCCGATGGCGGCCACCGCGTCAAGGTCGTCACCGCGCTCGGCTGCGGCACCGGCGATCTTCTCGACCAGCACTGTGCCGCCCACACCCCGGCGGCCGGCCGTGTACAGGGAATCCTCCACGGCGACGTCGTCGTTGACCAGCACCGTGCGGACCTCCACCCCCTCTGCCTGCGCCATTTCCGCGGCCGTCTCGAAGTTCAGGACGTCACCGGTGTAGTTCTTGACGATGTGCACCACTCCTGCCCCCGAATTGACGGCGAGGGTGGCCGGGAGGATCTGGTCGGGGGTGGGTGAAGTGAAGACGGCGCCCGGCACGGCGGCGTCGAGCATTCCCAGACCCACGAAACCGGCGTGGAGCGGTTCATGCCCGCTGCCGCCGCCGGACACAAGGCCAACTTTGCCCGCAACGGGGGCATCCCGGCGGGTGACATACTTCGGTTCTGCGCTGACGGTCACGAGGTCGGCATGGGCAAGCCCGAAGCCTTCCACTGATTCGTCCACCACAGCGCGGGGGTCATTTATGAGCTTTTTCACGGCCGGGCTCCTGGGCTCTCGGTGCTTCGTCATTGACATCGGTCAGGATGTGCTTTGACCCTACTACCGGCACCGCCCCTTCGGTAGCTCTGGCTGCTGCCATGTGCCCAAACCGCGGCCCCAGCTGCGGAAACGCCGGAAGGGACAGCCCCCAATGACTGTCCCTTCCGGCGTCCGAAAAGTTTATCCAGCAAATGTACAAAAGAAAAGATATGACTTTGGGGAAGTTGAGCGGATTTTGGTCTGTTCCAGCGTAAATTCGGCGCGGGCAACGCTCGGAGAGCGGCAGCATCAACCCGGGCGGGCAGCCGCCCGCCCGGCGACGCAACGCCCCCGGCAAGGAACCTAAAGGGTCCTGATCATCCGGGTGTTGCCGAGCGTGTTCGGCTTAACCCGGGCGAGGTCCAGGAATTCTGCCACGCCTTCGTCGTGCGAGCGCAGCAGTTCCGAGTAGACCTGGGGGTCCAGCGCCGACTGATCGGCCATCACCTCGAAGCCATGCCGCTTGAAGAAGTCCACCTCGAATGTCAGGCAGAACACGCGCGAGACGCCGAGCGCCGCTGCTTCCTCCAGGAGGCTTTCCACCAGGACATGGCCAACGCCCTGGCCGCGCCAGGCGTCCGAAGCAGCCAGCGTGCGGACCTCCGCGAGATCCTCCCACATCACGTGCAGGGCTCCGCAGCCGATCACCTCGCCGTCGGTCGACTCCGCAATCCGGAACTCCTGCAGGCTTTCGTAGTAGGCCACCGTCTCCTTGGCCATCAGGATCCGCTGCTCCGCCAGGGGCGCCACCAGTCGCTTGATGGCAGTCACGTCGCTGGTGCGGGCGGGGCGGATGGTGAAGGAGTCAGTCACAGCCCCCATCTTACGGCGGCCAGCTCACAGGCCCAGTTCGGCAGGCAGCGGGATGTTCTTGTCCAGCAGGTTTTTGGCGAGGAAGTGTTCAACCACGCCGTACCAGACCTTGGCGTGCTGCGGCTGCAGGATCCAGTGGTTCTCGTCCGGATAGAATAGGAAGCGGTGGCTGGTCTGCCCGTTCTCGTCGGCGGCGAGCCCGGACTTGGAGAGCAGTTCGTACCAAAGCCGCAGGCCTTCGCCGATGGGCACCCGGTAGTCCTTGTCCCCATGAATCACGAGCATGGGCGTCCTGATCTTCTCCACATGGAGGTGCGGCGAATTCTCCAGCGCCATCTCCGCCGTCATTTCCTTGAGCCAGTACTGCGAGGCGTCAGTCGTGGGCCCGAACTGGTCCAGTGCCCACAGGCTGGCGTGGGTCACAATCGCCTTGAACCGGCTGGTCTGCCCGGCCACCCAGTTCGCCATGTAGCCGCCGAAGGATCCACCCATCGCGGCTGTCCGCGTTTCGTCGATGTCCGGCCGCTGTACCACAGCGTCTGTGATCGCCATCAGGTCGGTGAAGGGCGCCTTGCCCCAGCCGCCCCAGCCGCGCTGGATGTATGCCTGGCCGTAGCCCGTGGACAGGGCCGGGTCCGGCAGCAGGACCGCGTAGCCTTTGGCCGTGAGCAGCCAGGGGTTCCAGCGCCACGTCCACGCATTCCAGGATCCCAACGGGCCGCCGTGGATCCAGAGGAGCAGAGGTGCCGGGCTTTCCGCTGACGCCCCCGCCGGCAGGGCAAGGTAAGCGGGAATCCGGGAGCCGTCCGCCGCGGTCGTCTCCACGCGCTCCAGCGTCCCCTCAAAGTGCGGCCGCCCGGCCGGTGCCGGGAGCCTGGTGACCGCCCCGGCGGCGAGGTCGATGCGCACCGGTTCCGACGGAAACTCGTAGGAGCTGCGCAGCGCGTACGCGCTCCGGCCGTCCGGTGAGACCACGACGTCGGTGTAGGCGGCTGCGTCCGGCGTCACCCGGGCGACGCTCCCCCGGGCGGCTCCTGCCGCAACCGTGACACTGAAAACCGGGGACGCGCCGTCGTCGTCAGCCGTGACCAGCAGTGCGGAACCGTCCGGGAGCCACGCTTCAGGGTGGGCCCAGCGGTCCCAGTCGTGGGCCAGTGGCGTGAGGTCTTCCGCGTCCGCCTCCCCGGACACGTCGAGCAGGTGAAGCTTGACCTGCGGGGCCTCCTGGGGAGTCGTGTCGCTTTCACTGACAACGGCGAGCGTCCGCCCGTCGGGGCTGACCGGGCCCGGGAAGTAGCTCATGCCTTCCTTGTCGAGAAGGACTTTCTGCGTGCCGGTGGCGACGTCCACGGCCACGAGGACCGAGCGGAGGTCCGCCTTGGGCAGGGGCTTGGCGAAGCTCGTGTAGATGGTTGTGCCGTCCGGGCTGACAACGGACTCGGCCTCGCGGAGCCTGGACCCCGCGTTCGGGGTGAGATTCCGCAGCTTCAGGGGCGCGGCGCTGTCCACCGTGTCTGGCTTTGACGGCTCCTTGTCGGGCCCGGGTTCCACTGCGAAGAGGCGCGGCTGCGCGGGGCCGAGGTCGGCGTCCCAATACCGCACGGGGTATTCGCTGTGGAGGATGGCCGCCACTTTGTTGTCCTTGCGCGCTTTCCGGCGTTCGGCGTCGTTGTCCTCGTCCGTGGAACCGGCAAGCACCGATGCCGCGACGAAAGCCGCGTCCGCGTTCCTCGCCGCCATGACCTTCTCCACGCCGCCGGCCCGGGCCAGCACCACCCGGGCCTCGCCGCCGCTGGCTGGCAGGAGCCAGAGGGCGTTCACGGGGTCACTGTCGGTGTCCGTCTTCTCCGGATCGGGGCGGGCCGAGGTGAAGTAGACGTCCCCGTTGGCCGCGAACACGGCACCGGCCTCGCCCTTGGCGCTGCGCGTGATCCGGCGGGCCTGTTTCTCGCCCGCAGGGTCGATTTCCCACAGGGCCGTGCCGTACTCGGTGCCCGTGCTGTTCAGCGTGGCAACGGTGGTGACCAGCCGGCGCCCGTCCGGGCTCAGGGCAAGGCCGCTGACGCGCGGGATCGCCAGATAGTGGCCAACGTCGTGGAAGGGGGTCGCAGGTTGGTCGCGCAGGATCGCTGCGTCATCAGAAGCCATGTGCCGATTCAACACTGCCTGTGCCATGGATCACAGATGCGTTCACTGACAGTGAAACAGTACTTTCAGACTACGCGGGCGGTACGCGTGATCGGCCTGTGCGCTGCGGCAGCGGCACGCAGGAGACCCCGCCTGCTCCCTTGCGGGTGCGGGCGGGGCCTCGATGGAGCAGAGTGCGGCTGGAGCCTAGGCGCTCGGAGCGATCTCCGGGATGCGCGGCTTGGCGTTGCCGGCGAAGGTGAACTTGGCTTCGTCTCCCTCGCCGTCCACATCCACCACAACGATGTCGCCCGCGTGGATCTCTCCGAAGAGGATCTTCTCGGATAGCTGGTCCTCAATCTCGCGCTGTATGGTGCGGCGCAGCGGCCGCGCACCCATTGCGGGATCGTAACCGCGCGTGGCCAGGAGCACCTTGGCTGCCGTGGTGAGCTCGATTCCCATGTCCTTGTCCTTGAGGCGCTTCTCGAGGCGGCCCACGAACATGTCCACGATCTCGATGATCTCGTCCTGGGTCAGCTGCGGGAACACCACGACGTCGTCAACACGGTTCAGGAACTCAGGCCGGAAGTGCTGCTTGAGCTCTTCCGTGACCCGCGCCCGCATCCGGTTGTAACCGGTCTGCGTGTCCGTGCCGGACTGGAAGCCGGTGGCGACGCTCTTGGAGATGTCCCGGGTGCCGAGGTTGGTGGTCATGATGATCACGGTGTTCTTGAAGTCCACCACACGGCCCTGGGAGTCGGTCAGGCGGCCGTCCTCCAGGATCTGCAGCAGGGAGTTGAAGAGGTCCGCGTGGGCCTTTTCAACTTCGTCGAACAGGACCACGGAGAACGGACGGCGGCGGACCTTCTCGGTCAGCTGACCGCCCTCTTCGTAGCCGACGTAGCCCGGAGGGGCACCGAAGAGCCGCGATACCGTGTGCTTCTCCGAGTACTCGGACATGTCCAGGGTGATCAGGGCGTCCTCTTCGCCGAACAGGAACTCGGCAAGGGCCTTGGCCAGCTCGGTCTTGCCGACGCCGGTGGGGCCGGCAAAGATGAACGAGCCGCCGGGGCGCTTCGGATCCTTCAGCCCTGCACGGGTGCGGCGTATGGCCTGGGACAGGGCCCGGATGGCCTCGTTCTGGCCGACTACGCGCTTGTGCAGCTCGTCTTCCATCTTGAGCAGTCGCGAGGACTCTTCCTCGGTCAGTTTGAAGACCGGAATGCCCGTTGAGTTGGCCAGGACTTCAGCGATCAGGTCCTCGTCAACCTCGGAGATGTCGTCCATCCCGCCGGTCTTCCAGTGGCGTTCCTTCTCCGAGCGCTCGGTGATGAGCTTCTGCTCCTTGTCGCGGAGCGCTGCGGCGCCTTCGAAGTCCTGCGCGTCAATCGCGGACTCCTTCTCCATCTTCAGCTCGGAGATGCGTTCGTCCATCTCCTTGAGCTCCGGCGGAGCGGTCATGCGGCGGATGCGGAGCCGGGCACCGGCTTCGTCGATGAGGTCGATCGCCTTGTCCGGCAGGAAGCGGTCCGAGATGTAGCGTTCGGAGAGGTTCGCTGCCGAGGCGAGGGCGCCGTCGGTAATCGTGACGCGGTGGTGCGCCTCGTAGCGGTCACGCAGGCCCTTGAGGATCTCGATCGCGTGCGCAACCGAAGGCTCCTTGACCTGGATGGGCTGGAAGCGGCGCTCGAGGGCGGCGTCCTTCTCGATGTGCTTGCGGTACTCATCCAGCGTGGTGGCGCCGATGGTCTGGAGCTCGCCGCGGGCCAGCATGGGCTTCAGGATCGAGGCCGCATCGATCGCGCCTTCAGCGGCACCGGCACCCACCAGGGTGTGGATCTCATCGATGAACAGGATGATGTCACCGCGGGTGCGGATCTCCTTGAGGACCTTCTTCAGCCGCTCTTCGAAGTCACCGCGGTAGCGGGAGCCGGCCACGAGGGACCCGAGGTCCAGCGTGTACAGCTGCTTGTCCTTGATGGTCTCCGGCACGTCGCCGCGGACAATCGCCTGGGCAAGGCCCTCGACGACGGCGGTCTTGCCGACGCCGGGCTCGCCGATCAGCACCGGATTGTTCTTGGTGCGGCGGGAAAGGACCTGCATGACGCGTTCCATTTCCTGCTCGCGTCCGATGACGGGGTCCAGCTTGTTCTCGCGGGCAGCCTGCGTCAGGTTCCGGCCGAACTGGTCCAGGACAACTGAACCCGCAGGGGTGCCTTCGGCCTGGCCCTGGCCGACGCCGGCCCCAGTGGTCTCTTTGCCCTGGTAGCCGGACAGCAGCTGGATGACCTGCTGGCGGACACGGTTGAGGTCCGCCCCGAGCTTCACCAGCACCTGGGCCGCAACGCCCTCACCCTCACGGATAAGGCCCAGCAGGATGTGCTCCGTGCCGATGTAGTTGTGGCCGAGCTGCAGGGCTTCGCGCAGCGAGAGCTCCAGCACCTTCTTTGCACGGGGGGTGAAGGGGATGTGGCCGGAGGGGGCCTGCTGGCCCTGCCCGATGATCTCCTGCACCTGCTCGCGGACGCCGTCGAGCGAAATGCTCAAGGACTCAAGAGCTTTGGCGGCAACGCCCTCACCTTCATGGATCAGACCCAAGAGGATGTGTTCGGTACCAATGTAATTGTGGTTCAGCATGCGTGCCTCTTCTTGGGCAAGCACAACTACGCGACGGGCACGGTCCGTAAATCGCTCAAACATTTCGCCACACTCCTAGCTACGACGTACTTTGATGCTACGTGGGCAAGGCATGACTTGGGGAGCTTGTTCGCCACAGGGGAAACCGCAACTGTTGCGCACCTCCTTCCGCGGGCCGCCGGAACCATCTCTCCGGTGTCGGGAAAGGGCCGCAGCGCATGTTCACGTCCAGTTGCGCGCTGCCCGGGCGCTAATTAGCAGCCGGACCGCAAATGGGGATTTTAATGACCGACCCGGAACATTCGGAATTTCGTCCCGGCCGAACTACGGGAAGGGCCAATCCGGACTGTGGGGCCAGGAAGTTTCGCTCGCCCGCGAAGATTCGCGGGGATGAGGAGGATTCCTTCGGTAAACCGAATACAGTTGCCCGCAGATTCCTCCGAACAAAGAGGGAAGCCTGCTGATTAATGCCGCGTGCAGTACTCGGTGCTTAAAGAGCGGCGCCCCCGGGTCAGGCCGGGGGCGCCGCTCTTAATGCTCAGGACTTCAGCAATCTAGGAATTAGCCTTTTGGTACGCTTCCTGGATTTCAGCCTGGATGCGGCCGCGGCTATTAACCGTGTAGCCGTGGTCCCTGGCCCACTGGCGTATCTGCGCAGAGTCTTGGTTGCGTCCGCCTGCTGCCTTGGTGCGGGCAGGGCGTCCGCCGGAAGTTTTGCGGCCAGCTGCAACAAAGCGTTCCAGGGCTGACCGCAGTTCTGAAGCATTGGCAGATGACAGGTCAATTTCGTAACCGACGCCATCCAGCCCAAAACGGACAGTTTCGTCCGCCGATCCCCCATCCAGATCGTCAACGAGGACGATATTAACTTTCTGTGCCATCAAAGTTCTCTCTTTGGGAAAGGGACGTGTAATCAGAAAAGCAGGATGTTTCCCTATGAAGTATGTCCCTCAATAAGGCAACGCGTCAAAACACGCTTTGGTTCCATGGGGAAAACCCGGGGAAGAAATGTTGCCTGTTATTTGTCGGATTCCGTCGAGGGAGCCGAAGGGCCTGCGGGCGGAAATGCCTCCCGGGCATTCGGCTGCAAATCCGGGCGGGTACCCGGCTGCCTCTTTTCCTGCCCCGCGGCCTGCGCGGCCGCTTCCGCCTGCGCGTCGGCTTCGGCCTGCGCCCTGGCCTCGGCCTGGCGCTCGGACTTGTCCGCGTTGAAGATCGACTTCATGGCGAACCAGAAGATCAGGCCCACCACGAGGGAGGGCAGCAGTACGGCTACATACTCCATGGTCAGTGCCCCTCGGGCTTCAGGAGCGGGAACAGGATGGTCTCCCGAATCCCGGCGCCGGTGAAGAGCATCACGAGGCGGTCGATGCCCAAGCCGATGCCGCCCATGGGCGGCGCTCCGTACTCGAGGGCACGGAGGAAGTCCTCGTCCAGCTGCATGGCCTCGACATCACCGGCGGCGGCGTGGCGCGACTGCTCGGTGAGTCGTTCGCGCTGGATCACGGGGTCGATGAGCTCGGAGAAGGCGGTGCCGCGCTCCATGCCGCCGATGATGAGGTCCCAGGCCTCGATCAGGCGGCCGTCCTCGCGGTGGGGGCGGGCCAGCGGCTGCGCGGACGGCGGGTAGTCGTAGACGAAGGTCGGGTTCAGCAGCGTGGGCTCCACGATCTCGCCGAACAGTTCCACGGCGAGCTTCTCGGCGTCCCACTTGGGATCCACCTTGACCTCGTGCTTCGCCGCCACGGCGCGCAATTCTTCCAGCGGCGTTTCCGGGGTGATCTCCTGGCCCACGGCGTCGGAGAGCCCGGGGTACACGGCCAGCCAGGCCCAGTCGCCGTCGAGGTTGATCTCTCCGGCTTCGCTCTGCAGGGTGCGCCCGGCGCCCACGGCGTCCGCCGCGTCCAGGATCATCTCTTTGATCCGGTCCGCCATGACGAACTGGTCAGCCCAGGCCTCGTAGCATTCCAGCGTGGTGAATTCCGGGCTGTGGGTGGAGTCCACGCCCTCGTTGCGGAACACGCGGCCCATGTCGTAGACGCGGTCGATGCCGCCCACCACGGCGCGCTTGAGGTACAGCTCGGTGGCGATGCGGAGGGTCATCTTCTGGTCGAAGGCGTTCATGTGCGTCTCGAACGGGCGCGCCAGCGCGCCGCCGTGGACCAGCTGGAGGATGGGTGTTTCCACTTCCACGTAGCTGTGGCGGTGCAGGCTTTCGCGAATGGAGCGGGTGATCGCCGCGCGGGTGTAGACCATCTCGCGGGCTTCGTCACGCACCATGAGGTCCACGTAGCGCTGGCGGACGCGGGTTTCCTCGCTCAGCTCGGCGTGCAGCACCGGCAGCGGACGCAATGCCTTGGACGCCATGGACCAGGAGTCGGCCATGACGGACAGCTCGCCGCGGCGGGAGGAAATGACCTCGCCCTTGATGAAGACGTGGTCGCCAAGGTCCACCAGGGCCTTCCAGTCCGCGAGCGCCTCTTCGCCCACGTTGGCCAGGCTGAGCATGGCCTGCAGCCGGGTGCCCTTGCCGTCCACGCCGCCTTCCTGCAGCGTGGCGAAGCACAGCTTGCCGGTGTTCCGGACAAACACGATCCTGCCGGTCACGCCGACGACGTCCCCGGTGGTCTCGTCGGCTTCCAGGTGCGCGTACTTTTCACGGATTTCGGTGAGCGAATGCGTCCGCTCAACACCCACCGGATACGCCTCGGTACCGCGTTCGATCAGCTTGGCGCGCTTTTCCATGCGGATGCGCATCTGCTCGCTGGCGTCGAGCGGCTCTGGGGCATTCTTGGGGGCGGGGGTGTTTTGGGAAGTCACAAGCATCAAGTTTACCGGGACTTCGCCTGCGCGGCTTTCGGGCTCCACGGGCGCCCGCCCCACCCCTTCAAGAGCCCGCC
The DNA here is from genome assembly GCF_056395905.1 of Arthrobacter sp. 05T444. Taxonomy (NCBI): domain Bacteria; kingdom Bacillati; phylum Actinomycetota; class Actinomycetes; order Micrococcales; family Micrococcaceae; genus Arthrobacter; species Arthrobacter sp. 05T444. The sequence continues at coordinate 58,020 of NZ_JBFTKK010000008.1, read as the reverse complement.
AGGGGTGGGGCATAGACTCGGGCTGTGGAGACCTGGACTGTTCAGACGGACGACGACGGCGGCCAGCTTGAGGTGCATTCCTTCCGGCCCGCATTGCCCGCCACCGCCGGCGGGACCCCCGCCCCGGTGACCACCGCGGGTGGCGCCCGACCTGTGGCGGAGGCGCCCGGCGTCGTCGTTATCCACGGCACGCTGGTGACGGACGCACTGTACCGGCCGTTCGCCCGCAAACTCAGCCTCCTGCTCAGCCGGCCGGTGCACTGCTACAACCGCCGTGGGCGCGCGGGGTCCGCACCGCAGCCGGACGGGTATTCTGCGGCCACCGAGATCAGTGACCTGGCCGCCGTGATGCGCGCCACCGGATCCGAGGATGTGGTGGCCCACAGTTACGGCGGCTTCGTGGCCTTGCAGGCGGCCCGCAGCATTCCGGTCAGGCGGCTCATAACCTATGACGCAGCAGTCTCGCTCTCCGGCAATCTGAACCACCGCTGGCGTCCGGAGCTGGAAGTGGCCGTGACGGAAGGGCAGCTCAACCACGCATGGGCACATCTGGTCCAGGGGCTGGCGACGGCGGGGCCGGTGTCCTACCTGCCGCTGGGGGCGCTCCGGATGCTGAGCATCATGTCCGCCCGGACCCACGTCGGCGCCGAAATGAGGCAGCTCCTGCCCACCGCCGTCAAGGAAATGCGGGCCGTGCTCGACGCCGACGCCGAATTGGGCGATTTCACCGGTCTCACCACCCCCACGCTCATGCTCAGCGGCGGCTGGAGCCCGGGGTATTTCGCGGACACCGGCCGCCAGCTGGCCGCGGCCGTTCCGGCGATCGAGTTTGCGCTGGTCCCTGGTCAGCTCCACGAAGGCCCGATCCGCCCCGGAAAGCGCCTGGCCGTCCGTATGGCGCGCTTTCTCAACGGCACCGACGGCGGCGTCCACTCGCTGAGCCGGCGGCGACGGCGCGGGTCGCTGCCGCCCGGACTGGTGACCGACATCTCGGACTCCTTCCGAGCGTGACCCGGCTGTCAGCCGGGCCCCGCCTCCGATAGGCTCGGAGCATGACGAGCGAGATCATCAGCACACCTGACGGCGGCAAACTTGAGCTGTTCAGCACCGGCGCGGAGCTCGCGTCGGCCGGCTCCGGCGTCGTGGTCGTAACGGCCTCCATGGTGACTGCCGCCGACTACACCCGCTTCGCCCAAAAGCTGAGTGCGGCCCTCGGCCGTCCGGTCCACACCTTTAACCGCCGCGGCCGGGGGGGGTCGTCGGAGCAGCCGGGCGACTACACCCTGGACGTCGACATCCACGACCTCGATGCCGTCATGAAGCACACGTCCAGCACGGACGTTTTCGGCCACAGCTTCGGTGGCGCTGTGGCTCTCCACGCGGCCAGGCACCTCCCGGTGGAACGGCTCGCGGTCTACGACCCCGCAGTCTCGGTAAACCACAGCGTTAAGGCCGACTGGACCACCGAGTATGAGCGCGCGACTGCGGCGGGGGATGACGACCGCGCCCTCGCGGTCCTGCTGCGCGGGCTGGAGACCGGCGGCGCTTTCTCATCCCGGATGCCGCTGTCCATGCTGACCCTGGCCAACAAGTTCACGGCGGCCACCACCGTGGGCAAGCAGCAGCGCGAGATGATGCGCACCGGCGTCCGCGAGATCAAGGCGATCATCGCGGCCGACATGCCGGCCGAACCGTTCCTTGAACTGCCGCTGGAGACGCTCATCATCGTGGGCGAGAAGAGCCCGGCCTACTTCGGCGTGGCCTGCGGCCAGATCCACGACGTCCTGTCCGGCTCCAGCTACACCATCCTGCCGGGCTTCGGGCACGACGGCGTCAACCGCGCCCCGGACAAGCTCATCACGGAACTGAGTGACTTCTTCGCAGGCTGAGCCCGCTCGCCAGGTCCCCCTGAGGGGCTGAAGTGTCTGTCCGCGCTTAGTGAGGGGCGGCTGGTGCGCCTTCGGGTCCGGCCGTCTTGCGCATCATGGCGGAGAGGACGACGGCGGCTACGGCTATCACCGTGGCCGTCAGGAAGGCGGCGCTCATTCCGGCGACAAGGCCCGAGCCCGCCGAGACGACGGCGAAGATCGACACGAGCAGCGCGGTACCGGCGGCGCCGGCCACCTGCTGCAGGGTGCTCATGATGGCCGAACCATGCGAGTACAGGTGCGGCGGCAGAGGGTTAAGCCCGGTGGTGAAAGCCGGGGTGAACAGCAGCGCGAGACCAAGACTCAACCCGACGTGAAGGGTGACGATCCACAACACGGGAGTGCCGGCGTCGAGCATGGAAAACTGCCACAGCGCCAGCACCATGAGGGACGACCCTGTCACTGTCAGCGGCAGGGGGCCCACTTTGTCGAACAGGCGTCCGATGACCGGGCCGAGCAGGCCCATCGCCAGCCCGCCGGGCAGCAGCGCCAGGCCCGTCTCGAGGGACTTCAGGCCCCGGATCTCCTGCAGGTACAGCGGCAGCAGGATCACTGCACCGAACAGTGCCACCATGGCCACCACCATCAGCAGCACGGATACCGTGAACATGCGGAAGTTGAAGGCCCTCAGGTCAAGCAGGGGCGCCTTGGACTTCTGCAGCCGCAGCTGGCGCAGCACGAAGGCCACCAGCCCTGTGACGCCGACAACCAGTGCCGCCACGGCAAGCGTGCCCGGACCGCCGTCGCCGCCGTGGCCGCCGCCGATCTGGCTGAGACCGTAGACCAGCCCGCCGAAAGCCGGGATGGTCAGCACTACCGACAGGAAGTCGAGCCGGGATTTCTCCGTTTCGCCGACATTGGTCAGGTACTTGGCGCCGATCGCCAGCGCCGCCAGGGCAATGGGCAGCACGAAGACGAACATGAAGCGCCAGGAGAAGTGTTGCAGGATCAGGCCGGACACCGTGGGGCCCATGGCCGGGGCCACGGAGATGGCGATGCTGACATTGCCCATGACGGCACCGCGCTTGGCCAGCGGAACAAGGGTGAGGATGGTGGTCATGAGAAGGGGCAGCATGATGGCAGTGCCGCCGGCCTGGACGATCCTTGCCAGCAGCAGGACCCCGAAACCGGGTGCCAGAGCCGCCAGCGCGGTTCCGCCGGAGAAGAGTCCCATGGCCAGCAAAAAGACGGCCCGGGTGGACAGCCGCTGCAGGATGAACCCGGTAGTTGGAATGACGACGGCCATGGTCAGCATGAAGCCCGTTGACAGCCACTGCACCGTGGGCGCATCCACCTGAAGGTCCACCATGAGCCGCTGCAGGGCAACGTTCATGATGGTCTCGTTGAGGATCACCACGAAGGTGGCCACGAGCAGCGTGGCGATGACCGTCACCGACTCGCGGGACATCTTGTCGGCGGCTGGCTGCTGCTGCGGGGACCGGAGCCCGGCGGACTTCACGTTTCCGGACTTCTCCGGCCCCGGTTCACCGTGGGAATTTGACGTTACTTCAGTAGACATGGCGAGGCCTCAGTGAGTTCGGAAGGATGGCTGGCGATCGGCGCCGCTGCAGACTGCAACAGTCTAGTGACCCGAGGCATTCCCGTACATGGGCAGCGGTCCGACGCGGACGGCTGCGGGGCAGCCCGGGCAACCGCGGGCTGCCGGCCCGGGCCCCCAAGCCCGGGGCGCCGGCCTACGAATTCAGCGGAAGGTTGTCGATCAGCCGGATGGCACCGACTTTCGCGGCAACGATGGCCAGGCCCTCGCCGCGGAACGGGGTCTCGCGGCAGTTCTCGGCGAGTGGCTCCAGCGTCCGGGGGTCCACCACTTCAAGGTAGTCCAGTTCCACCAACGGCTGGGACTCGATCAGGGCCTGCGCCGACTCCACTTCGAGGGGCTTGCGGGCGTCGGCCCGTTCCTCGATGAGCCGCAGCGCCCGCGACAAAACCAGGGCGGCATCGCGTTCTTCCGCCGAGAGGAACCGGTTGCGGCTGGACAGCGCCAGCCCGTCCGCGGAACGGATGGTGGGCACGGGAACGATCTCCACCGGGAAGTTCAGGTCCGCGACCATCTGCTTGACCAGGGCGAGCTGCTGGGCGTCCTTTTGGCCGAAGTAGGCGCGGTAGGCGGGGAGCCCTCCCCCGGCGCCGGTGACGAACGCACCTTCCCCGGGCAGCCCTGTGGCGGGGATTCCAAGGTGGAGGAGTTTGGCCACCACGGTGAGGGCGCCGTCGAAATGCCCCGGCCGTGACGCCCCCTCCCATTTCTCGCCGAGCGGGCCGGACGTGATCCGGATCATGGGCTGCCCGTCCGGGTACATCTCCTCCACCGAGGGGGCGAACACCAGGTCCACCCCCTGCGCCTCGAGCAGCGCCAGGTCCGCCTCGAGGGTCCGCGGATACCTTTCCAGGTCCACGGCCTCGCCGAACTGCAGCGGATTCACGAAAATGGAGGCCACCACCACGTCGTTCTGTTCGACGGCGGTGCGCGCCAGCCGGGCGTGGCCCTCGTGCAGGGCACCCATTGTGGGCACCAGCCCCTGGGAGGAGCCCTGTTTTTGGGTCAGGAGGTGACGGCTCTGGGCGCGGAGGGAGGCCGCCGTGGTCACGAGTCGGATTGCCATGTCAGTGTCCTCCCTTGGCCCCGGGGCCGTCTTCCTCTGTATTTTTCAGGGCGTCGTGGATGCCCTGCAGCTGGTCCTGCTTTAAGAGCCCCCTGCCTTCGGCCCGCCGCGCCGTTGCCCGCGCCATCGCGAGATACGCCGCGAGGATGTCGCCGCCGGCACCGCCGTCGTGCTCCCGGAGCGCCCGTGCGTGCGCCGCGACGGTCCCCGCGTCACCGCGGGCCACCGGCCCCGTCAACGCGGACTCGCCGGAGGCGAGGGCATTCTCAAGCGTAGCCCTCAGCAGCGGCCCGAGCATCCGTTCAGGAGCATCAACGCCCACTTCGCTGAGCAACTGGGACGCCTGCGCCACGAGGGTGACCAGGTGGTTCGAGCCGTGCGCCAGGGCAGCGTGGTAGATGACGCGGTCAGCCTCGGCGATCACCACCGGTTCCGCCCCCATTTCCACCACGAGGGCCTGGGCGATGGGCAGCATCACGGCGTCCGCCGTGACGCCGAACGTGCAGTCCAGAAGCCGGGTCAGGTCGAGGCTCATGCCGGTGAAGGTCATGGCAGGGTGCAGGGCCAGCGGCACGGCCCCGGCGGCGCGGACGGGGTGCAGGATCCCGACGCCGAAGCGGCCCGAGGTGTGGGCCACGAGCTGGCCGGGCTGCCAGGCGCCAAGCTTCGCCAGCCCCTCGACCAAGCCGCCGAGGGCGTCGTCCGGCACTGCGAGGAGCACCAGCTCAGAGCGTTCCACGATGTCCTGCACGTCCAGGACAGGAACGCCGGGAAGCAGCGTTTCCGCCCGTTCCCGGCTTGCGTCCGACACGGCGGAAACCCCGACGACGGCGTGCTCGGCCGCGCGCAGCGCCGCCCCGAGGACCGCGCCTACCTTGCCGGCGCCGATAATTCCAACGCCGAGGCGTCCGGGCTTAGCCACGTTGCGGGCCTTCCTGTTGCGGTGAGTGGGGGCGGGGCTGATCGAGCGGACTCCGCTGATCGAGATCCTGGGTTCCGTCGGGCGCAGCCAGCGTTGCAATCGGAGCCACCTGCGCGAGCCAGTGTTCGCTGGTCTGGCGCTTCCGCGCATCCCGGGCGCGGGCGGCCTGGTGGTCGAAGAGTGCCTGGGCCTCGTCCACGCCCGCCTGAATCACGCGCGGGGCGACGGGACCGGCGGTGGTGTGCAGCACGAGGTCCGCCAGGCCGTAACGGCGGGCCAGCGGGCCCTGGTGCAGCGCCATCGACTGCGTGCGCTGATGCGGCACCAGCACAAGCTGGCGCCACCAGCGCCCCGAGCGCATCAGCAGTGCGGTGTCGGTGGCGGCGAAGCCGTTCCGTCGCCAGCCCAGCGGGGCGAGGAAGCGGCCGCGGCGCGGGGTGGTGACAAAACCGCCGTCGGAATCCAGGCCGTCCAGCCCGGCCTGGAAAACGCGGAGGGGGTCGTCAGTTCCGGGGTCCGGCAGGACCAGGGCAAGCATGTTGAAGACGTCGCCGATCTTTCCCACGGGCAGCAGCGTGGTGCGGGACGCCGCCTCGCCATTGTTCCCGGCGGCCCCGTAGCCGGCAACGTTGACCTGCATCCGGTACCAGCCAAAGATGCGCCACAGCGGCGGCTGCGACACCTTCAGCGCCTGGATCCGCCCCGGCGGAAGAGTCTGCGCCTGCGTGTCCAGCAGTCCGTAGCGGAGCCGGATGCCGTCCGGGGAGATGGCAGCGGTGAAGTTGTAGCCTTTGTGGAACGCGCCCCAGTACGCGGCAAACAGGCCCAGGGCCGCGGGGATCAGATACAGGAAGAAAGCCCGGTTTTCCGTCAACGCGGACAGCAGCACGGATGCCGCGCCGCCCAGCACGATAACGACGCTCTGCTCGCTGAGGAGCAGGGATCCGATGAGGCGCGACGGAGGGACCTGCAGCACCCGGCGCTCCGGCGCCTCCGGCGCGGGCGCTTCGGGATGGTCGGGGTCCAGCCCCGCCCCCGAGGCACGGGCCAGGATGGTGGCGCGCAGCTGCCGGGCATCGTCAATGCGGAGGTAGGCAAGCCGCACCGCGGACTCACCGGCGTCAGCCACTTCGAACTTCAGCTCCGCGAGCCCGAAAATCCTCGCGAGCAGCGGCTGGACGATGTCGATCGCCTGGACCCGGTCCAGGCGCGCCTGCCGCTGCTGCCGGAACAGGAAGCCCGTGTTGACGCGGACGTAGCCTTCCGCCACCTGGTACCGGGTGAAGTACCAGGACATGATGAACCCCAGGACCGCCAGCAGCAGCACCAAAGCGCCGCCGCCGACGAGCCACGGGGCACGTCCGGCAATCTGGTCATCCACGAGGGGCTCGCCCCGGAGCATTCTCTCGAATGTGTCACGCCCGAAGAAGTAGCCGATGGCCGCCAGTGCAACCCAGCCCCGCACAAAGGGCGACGCCGGATGCACCCTCAGCCACTCGCCGTCGGGCGTTCCGGAAGAAAGCCCGTCCCCGCTCACAGTCCGGCCAGCCTGGCTTCACCGCGCGCCGAGAGCTGTTCGCGCAGGCGGGCCCCTTCTTCGGCGGGCAGCCCCGGAATCGATGCGTTGGTTCCGGCGGACGCTGTGTGAAGCTTGAGCGTGCACAGCCCCAGTCCGCGCTCCACCGGCCCCACGCTGATGTCCACATACTGCATCCGCCCGTACGGCACCACCATGACGCGCTGGAAGAAGATGCCACCGCGGATCAGAAGATCGTCGTCGCGCTCGGCGTAGCCGATGGCGCGGACCTGCCGCGGAATCAGGGTCAGACGCCACAGTGCCAGCACGAGCAGGAACGCCGGGACCGTAACGGCCAGCCACAACGGCGGCCACTTCCACCAGCCGAGCAGCACAAAGACCAGGGGCAAGCTCAGCAGCCCGACGGCAATCAAGTTGCCCACGGCCCACTCCACCAGGCGGACAGTGACGTATTTGGGGGAAACCCGAAGCCAGGTGATCCCGGGCGGATCAATCGCCGCGGTAGGCATATTCGCCTTCCCCTTTGGCCTTGCCGGGACGTGGGTGGCCCGGCAGCCCTTTCGCAGCATCTTCGCCGTCTTCGGGCGGGATCCTGCAGAAACGCTCGACGACGAGCCCCACCACGATCATGACCAGTCCGCCGCCCCCCATGCCCAAGGCGAGCCCGGTGAGTTCCTGGCTGCTGCGCAGGCTCCAGATCCGCAGCTGCTCCACGAAGATCCCCGCGTGCCAGCCGAGCAGCACCGTGCCCGTGTAGGCGCAGGCCTGGGCCAGGACGAGCGTCCAGGCGGCCAGGATCGGGTTGAGCATTTTCTTCTTCTTGCCGTTCCGCCAGCGGAGCACGCGGATGCCCAGCACCAGCGTGAGGACCACGATCACGCCCATGGTCACCAGCCCCGTGGGCGGCAGCACCGGTGTGGCCATGCCGTACCGGCCGCTCAGGACGGCAGCGGACCAGCCGGCAATGGCCACGGCCAGGCCGACCACCGCGAGCAGCAGCGGATTCATGGGCTTCACTGTTATTCCACCGCCCCCGCCGTGGGCACTCCGTTGAAGTCGCCGAAACCGTCGAACGGTGTGAGGTCCGGGAAGTCGGCGGCCCTGGCTGCGAGCTCACCGATCCGCGTCCCGTTCAGGGTTGCCGCAGGGTCGATCAGGGACCATGGGTAGAGCACGAAGGCCCGCTCCGCCGCCCGGGGATGCGGCAGGGTCAGCTGCGGATCGGAGCTTTCCAGGTCGCCGTAAGCGATGATGTCGACGTCGAGCGTCCGCGGCCCCCAGCGCACCTCGCGGATCCGGTGGTGCTTGTTCTCGACCGACTGGCAGTGCCTGAGGAGCTCAAGGGGTTCGAGGGTGGTCTCCACGGTCATCACCATGTTGAGGAAATCCGGCTGGCCTTCAGGGCCGCCTACGGCTTTGGTCTGAACCACCGGCGAGACGGCGAGGAGCCGCACTTCCGGCCCGTCGACGAGGTCAGCGACGGCTTCAGACAGCGTGTCGTTGCGTTCGCCCAGGTTGCTGCCCAAGGCAAGCACCACCCTCGTGTACCGGGCGTTCATGTGCGCTCCCGGTAGACGGTTACGGCCACATCCCCGAACGGGACCTCGATGGGCGCCTTCGGCTTATGCACTGTGATCTCCACGGCCTCGATTTTGAATTCCTTCAGCAGGCCTTCTGCCATCCTGACGGCCAGGGCCTCGATGAGGTTCAGGGGTTCACCTGTGATCCAGTCCGTGATCCGCCCGGCCACTTCGCCATAATGGGCGGTGTCCCTGACGTCGTCTGATGCCGCAGCCCGGCTGAAGTCCAGGTGCAGCACGGCATCAACCACAAACGGCTGGCCCTCGCGGCGCTCAAAATCGAACACTCCGTGGTAGCCGGTGGCGGTGACGCCGCTCAGTGAGATCCTGTCCATCGTGGTCCTGCTCAGCCCTTCCTGGTCAGCGGCCGGGACTGGGTGTGGCCAGGCGGGACGCAACCTTGACAGCGTCCAGGCTTGGGCCGACGTCGTGCACCCGCACAGCCCAGGCTCCGCGGGCAGCGGTGACGGCCGTGATGGCGGCGGTAGCGGCGTCGCGCTCCTCCGGGAGCGCCGCCTTGCCGGCAACGGTCAGGAGGGTGCCCAGGAATCGCTTGCGCGAGACTCCCACGAGGATCTTGTGGCCCAGGGCTTCAAGCCGGTCGAGGTTCCTGAGCAGCTCCCAGTTCTGCTCGTCCGTCTTGGAGAAGCCGATGCCCGGGTCAATGATGATCTGCTCCGGAAGCACGCCGGCGGCATACAGCTTGTCCCGGACGCCGCTCAGCTCTGCGACGACGTCGTCCGCCACGTTTCCGTACTCCGTCAGGGAGGTCATGGTCTTGGCGTCGCCGCGGCGGTGGGTCAGGACGTACGGCGCCTTGCTCTTGGCCACCAGTTCGGCCATTCCCGGCTCGATCGTGAGGCCCGAGACATCATTGATGACCGCGGCTCCGGCCGCCAGGGCAGCTTCAGCCGTGGAGGTATGGGTGGTGTCGATGCTGACGAGCGCGCCGGCCTTGACCAGCGCCTCAATGACGGGCAGGACCCGCCGCTGCTCCTCTTCGGGGCTGACGTCCTCCGCGCCCGGACGCGTGGACTCGCCTCCGACGTCGATGATGTCGGCTCCCGCGTAAAACATCCGGAGGCCGGCGGCGATGGCGGTGTCCGCCGTCAGGTGCTTGCCGCCGTCGCTGAACGAATCCGGCGTGACATTGAGGATGCCCATCACGAGGGCGCGTCCGGTGGGCAGGTCTTCAAATTTAGCAGCCGGCCGCGGTTTGCGCAGGATGGGCAGCGGGGATGTTGCGGGTCCGGTTCCAGGTGCTGCAGCTAGGGAATCCATAGTCTGTTTATTACCTTCCGAGTATGAGGCTCATGGCTTCGGCACGGGTGGCCGGGTCATGAAGCTGCCCGCGGACCGCGCTTGTGACGGTTTTGGCCCCGGGCTTGCGGATGCCGCGCATGGACATGCACATGTGTTCGCATTCCACCACCACGATGGCTCCGCGCGGCTTGAGATAAGTGACGAGCGCCTCGACGATCTGCGTGGTGAGCCGTTCCTGGACCTGCGGACGGCGGGCGAAAATGTCTACCAGCCGCGCCAGCTTGCTCAGGCCCGTCACCTTGCCGTCGTGCGACGGGATGTAGCCCACATGGGCCACACCGTGGAACGGCACGAGGTGGTGCTCGCAGGTTGAGTAGAACGGAATGTCCTTCACCAGCACCAGTTCCTCGTGGTCGAGGTCGAAGGTAGTGGACAGTACGGTTGCCGGATCCTGGTGCAGGCCTGCAAAGACCTCGGCGTAGGCCTTGGCAACCCGCTTGGGCGTATCCTGCAGCCCGCCGCGGTCCGGATCCTCGCCGATGGCCAGGAGAATTTCGCGCACCGCCGCTTCAATCCGGGGCCGGTCCACCCTGTAGTGGTGGCCGGATCCCCCCACCGCCGAGTGATCGGCGGAGGCGGCAAGGTCGTCGTCGTCGAAGTGAGTCACAGCAAGAGCTTAGCCGCGGTAGCCGTCCGAGCCGGCTTCCGTTACCCCGCCCTGGAAGGAGGCGTCTTCAGAAACACCCTGGGGATGAGGCGGCAGCGCGTCCAGCGGTTCTTCCAGCCGGGCTTCCTTGGCTTCTTCCTGGGCCTCGCGTTCAGCCTTCTCCAGCCGGGACTCCACCGGGCCGGCAGCCTGCACGGGCCGGGTTTCCTTGGACAGCCACACTTCGCGGAAATCGCGCTTGCGGATGTCGCGGAAGACGTGGGCGATCTCGGCCTGGTTCAGGGTTTCGCGTTCCAGCAGTTCCAGGGCCAGCCGGTCCAGGACGTCGCGGTTTTCGGTGAGGATGGCGTAGGCCTCGTCGTGGGCCTGGTCGATCAGGCGGCGGACTTCCTCATCCACGATGTAGGCGATCTGGTCCGAGTAGTTGCGCTCATGGCTGGCGTCGCGGCCCAGGAACGGCTCGCCGCCGCCCTGGCCCAGGCGGACAGCACCGACGCGTTCGCTCATGCCGTACTGCGTGACCATCTGGCGGGCCGTGCCGGTGGCCTTTTCGATGTCGTTCGAGGCGCCGGTGGAGGGATCGTGGAAGACGATCTCCTCGGCTACCCGGCCGCCCATGGCGTAGGCCATCTGGTCCAGCAGCTCGTTGCGGGTGATGGAATACTTGTCGTTCTCCGGGACCACCATGGTGTAGCCCAGTGCGCGGCCGCGGGGCAGGATGGTGATCTTGGTGACCGGTGCCGAGTTGCGCAATGCCGCGGCCACCAGGGCGTGGCCGCCTTCGTGGTAGGCCGTGATCTTGCGCTCGTGTTCCTTCATGACGCGGCTGCGCTTCTGCGGGCCGGCCATGACACGGTCGATCGCTTCGTCCAGGGCGCGGTCATCGATCAGGTTGGCGTTGGAGCGGGCGGTCAGCAGGGCCGCCTCGTTCAGCACGTTGGCGAGGTCCGCGCCGGTGTAGCCCGGGGTCTTCTTGGCCACGGCCTTGAGGTCAACGCCCTGTGCGATCGGCTTGCCCTTGGCGTGCACCTGGAGGATCTGGTCGCGGCCCACGAGGTCCGGGGCTTCAACTGAGATCTGCCGGTCGAAGCGGCCCGGGCGGAGCAGCGCCGGGTCCAGGACGTCCGGCCTGTTGGTGGCAGCGATTAGGATGACATTCGTCTTGACGTCGAAGCCGTCCATTTCAACCAGCAGCTGGTTGAGGGTCTGCTCGCGTTCGTCGTTGCCGCCGCCGATGCCGGCACCGCGGTGGCGCCCGACGGCGTCGATCTCGTCGACGAAGATGATGGCCGGCGAGTTGGCCTTGGCCTGCTCGAAGAGGTCACGGACGCGGGAAGCACCAACACCGACGAACATTTCAACGAAGTCCGAACCGGAGATGGAGAAGAACGGCACGCCGGCCTCACCCGCGACGGCGCGGGCCAGGAGGGTCTTGCCGGTGCCCGGAGGACCGTACAGCAGCACGCCCTTGGGGATCTTGGCGCCCACGGCCTGGAACTTGGCGGGTTCGGCAAGGAATTCTTTGATTTCCTGGAGCTCTTCAACGGCTTCATCGGCACCCGCGACGTCCGCGAAGGTCACCTGCGGCATGTCCTTGTTGACCATCTTGGCCTTGGACTTGCCGAACTGCATGACCTTGGAGCCGCCGCCCTGCATCCGGGACAGGAGGAACCAGAAAAGGACGCCGAGCAGCAGGACCGGGATCAGCAGCGAGAACAGTCCGGACAGCCAGTTGCTCTCTACCGGCTGGTCTGTGTAGCCCTTGGAGGGGTTGGAGTCGGTGACGGCCTTGACCACATCCGGGCCGCGGTCGTTGACAAAGAAGAACTGGACGTTCTTGCCCTTGTCCTGCCCGTCGATGACCAGGTTGTCCTTCAGGACCAGGTCCACGCGGTTTTCGCCGTCGAAGATCTTTGCCTGTTCGACCTTGCCGCTCTGCGCAAGCAGCTCGAGGCCGGGCTGGGTGTCGATCCGTGTGGCACCGCCCGGAGCCAACGTTGCAAAGGCCAGCAGGAGCATGCCGACCACAACGATGATCCAGATGCCCGGGCCCTTGAAGAAACTCTTAGCTTTCATCTGTTCGGGGGCAGGCCCCGTCCCTCCTGGTAGTGCTGCACGGCGCGTGGTCTGCGCGCGTGTGGTGCTGCGTCAGCTTCTAGCTATACACCGCCGGAGTAATTCACGCACGGTGTAGGACAAAAGTTCCCTGTGGGCGTAGCGGAAACGCGCAATGCGGAGGCCGCGTGGCAGCGTCCGTGCAGGTCAGGGGCGCAATCGGTGCTCTCGCATTTCTGCACCACTTTCCCACCGCGGCGGACCCGTGGCCGCGAATTGTCGCGGCCCGGAAGGGCGGCGTCACCAGGCTGGCGCACCTCAAAAGCGCAGGCTTCTCAAAAGGGCAGGCTTCACCCGGAGCCAGCCGCAGCATTTTCTGCACCTCTTTAACCGGGTCACGCCGCCGCCGGACCTGTGATTCCAAGGTCCGGCGGCGGCGTGGTGGCCCAAGAGGCGCTTACTCGTAAACGTGCGGCGCCAGGGTGCCCACGAAGTCCAGGTTGCGGTACTTTTCGGCGTAGTCCAGGCCATAGCCCACCACGAACTCGTTGGGGATGTCGTAGCCGACGTACTTGACGTCGATCTGAACCTTGGCCGCAGTGGGCTTGCGGAAGGCCGTGCAGATTTCCACCGAAGCGGTGCCGCGGGACTCCAGGTTGGTCTTCAGCCAGGAGAGGGTGAGGCCGGAGTCGATGATGTCCTCAACGATCAGCACGTCCTTGCCCATCAGGTCCGTGTCGAGGTCCTTCAGGATGCGCACCACACCGGAGGACTGCGTGCCAGAGCCGTAGGAGGAGACGGCCATCCAGTCCATCGAGATGTGGCTGTGCAGCGCACGCGCAAGGTCCGCCATGACCATAACCGCGCCCTTGAGCACCCCCACGATCAGGATTTCGCGCCCTTCATAGTCCTTGTCGATCTGCGCCGCCAGCTCGGTGATGCGCTGCTGGATCTGTTCCTTGGTGTAGAGAACGTGCTTGAGGTCTGCCTGGACGTCGGATGAATCCACCAATTGCTCCTGTGTAGATGCGGGTGCGACTATTTTCGGGCCGGAGTGTGAAGCCGGAATACAAGCTTCCCACAGCGGGCGCCCTCCCGGGGAACCCCTGCAGTCCCGCCCTTCTCCCGGCCGCGCTCCTCCGCCAGCAGCTGTGCCAGCGAAAGCCGGTACACGCTCACTCCCCCCGGCAGCTCCACGGGCCCCGCCGATCCCTTCCGCCGCAACAGCGCTTCCGCGGCCAGTAGCCGCTGGTAGCTGGGCTGTTGACCCCCGACGTCGGCCGCCGCCTTGGCGATCACCCGGAACCTTATGGCCGGCGCCAGTTCGTTGAGGGCCGCCTCGGAAAGGCTGATGTCCGGCCCGTCCCGCTCGGCGAGGGCCGTGAAGGTGTTGTTGGCCACCTCTTCCAGATAGTCCGCGTCGAGCTGGAGAATGGCGGCGGTGCGGGCCAGGGATTCCGCGACTCCGGGGCCGAGCTTTTCCTCCAGCAGCGGCAAGACCTCCACGCGGGTCCGCGAACGGGCAAAGGCGGGATCGGCGTTGCTGGGATCGTGCCACGGATCGAGTTCCTCGGCACGGCAGATTTCGAGGGTGTCCGCGCGCCGCAGTCCGAGGAAAGGCCGCAGCAGCTTCCCTCGGACGGGGCGCATTCCGGCCAGTGACCTGGTGCCCGAGCCGCGGGCGAGCCCCAACAGTACCTGCTCGGCCTGGTCGTCGAGGGTGTGCCCCAGGAGTATGGCGGCCGCATCGCACTCCGTTGCAGCGGCTTCAAGGGCGGCATGCCGGGCGTCCCTCGCCGCAGCCTCGGGACCCATGCCGCTGGAGGCCACCTCAACGGCACGGACCACTACTGGGCTGAGGCCGAGTTCCGCCAGGGTCTCGGCGGTGCGGGCAGCCACATCCGCGGATCCGTGCTGCAGTTGATGGTCCACCACCACGGCGCCCACGGCCACCGGCTGCCCGTCGACGTGGCCGCGGCGGGCAAAATAGGCGGCCACGGCGGCGAGCGCCAGCGAATCGGGTCCGCCGCTGCACGCCACCAGGACCCGGTCCGGATAACCGGCCCGGGCCAGGGCGTCCTGCACCATTTTCCGCGCGGTGCCGACGACCGGCACCAGCCGGCCCGGCCGCCGTCGGCCGCCGGAAAGCGGGCGTCCGCTGGAAACTGGTGGTCCGCCTGAAAGCGGTGGTCCGCTGGAAACGCCCTGCACGGAGACTAGAGTCCCATCCTGTCGAGCCAGATCCTGGCGTCATGGATTTCCGGCTCGGTGGGCAGGTTCCCGGCAGATTCCCAGACCCGGTTGAAGCCCTCCATGCCGGCGACATCCACCACGGCTCTCACGAACTTGGCACCGTCGCTGTACTGGCGCATCTTGGCATCCAGTCCCAGGAGACTGCGGATGAACTTCTCGATGGCCCCACGGTCCTTGCCGCGGGCGTTGAACCGCTGCCGGATGGTCTTCACGGACGGGACGATGCTCGCATCGACGGCGTCCATCACCACGTTGGCGTGGCCTTCGAGCAGGCTCATCACGGCCGTGAGGTGGGACAGTGCCGCTTTTTCCTCAGGGTTCTGCAGGAGGTCAAGGATGGCGCCGCGGCCCGGTGTGGCGCCCGATGCCGTGCGGTCCTTCAGGGAGCGGGCGGCTGCGGAGGCCCGTTCCATAAGGGAGTCGACGTTGCCGAGGAGGTGGCCGCTGAGGTTGTCGATCTCGTTCAGCATGTGGTGCCGCAGCCACGGCGCCGCCGCGAACTGCACCCGGTGCGTCTGTTCGTGCAGGCAGACCCAGAGCCGGAAGTCCTCAGGCGCCACGTTGAGCTCGCGCTCCACGGAGATGATGTTCGGCGCCACGAGGAGCAGGCGGCCGCCCGATGGCGCCGTGGACCCTTCGGCGAGCGCGGCGAAGGGATCGTACTGACCCAGGACCTTGCTGGAAAGAAACGCCAGCACCGCACCGAGCTGGCTGCCCGTGATGGCACCGCTGACGCTGGCCGCCCCGGGGCTGATGGTTCCCTTGCGGTTCTCCATCATCCGCTCGATGGCGGGCTTCAGCATGACGGCGAAGCTCTGGGTGTTGGCCTTGGCCCAGGACGCCCGGTCTACTACGAGCACATTGGAATCCCGGAGATCGCGGGCGGCCTCCAGGCCGGTGATGTGGTGTACGTGCGGCACGGACGCATCGGCCAGCTCGCGCAGCTGGTGAACGGCCTCGCCGATCTCGGCGGCCTTCAGGGGCGGGCCGGCGGGAGCCAGTCGGGCGGCCGCGGACGCGGCGAGCTCCCAGTTGATCAGGGCCGGGCCCGGGGCTGATGTCTGGCCTGCTGTTGACTCCATACGCTCCATCAGACCACACGCTCCCGGCTACGCGCCTTAAGTTCGCTGACCGGCGAACAGCCGTGCGCGTCAGGCCTGCCGCGGCCGGTTGCTGCCCTCAGCGCTTAGCGGCAGCCGCAGGCGGCTAGCACCGTGGCGGAGGCATCCAGCGCCGGCTTATTTCCGTCGGCGCCGGGTGTCAGGCCATTGCCGATGAACGAGAACACCAGGAGCCGCCCGTCGGCGTCCACTACGTACCCGCTCAGCGCAATGACCGTGTTCAGGGTTCCCGTTTTGGCCCGGACCAGCCCGGCGCCTTCAGCACTGGACTCGTCTATATACCTGTCGCCCAGCGTCCCCGTGAGGCCTGCCACCGGGAAGCCCGCCAGCGCTGCCCTGAGCCGGGTGTCCCGGCCCGACGTGATGGCGCGGACTACCTCAGCGAACTGCCGGGCGGAGACCTGGTTGTCCAGTGCCAGCCCGGAAACGTCCGCAACAGCCATGCCGCCGGTCGGGATTCCGAGGTCCGCGAGCTGCTTCAGCACGGCGGCCTTGGCCGCCTCGCTGCTTGCCGGCTGCCCGGCGGCCACCGCAGCCATCCGGCCCAGGGTCTCGGCCAGGTAGTTATCCGACGTCTGGAGCATGAGGTCCACCTGCTGGCTGACCGTCGCCGACTCCACTTCCCCCAGCACGGCGGCGTCCGCTGCCGGCTTCCCTTCAAGACGTCCGACGCCGGGCGCCACCTTCAGTCCGGCGGCGGCCCCGGCCGCTTTGAGCTCCGCTGCGAAGGCCTCGCCAGCGGCGATGGCGGAATCCTGCGGACGCGACCCGGTGACCACTGCCGGGTCGAAACGTGCCGAGTTCAGCGCCAGCGGGAAGAGCGGCGCCACCTCCCCGGCAGCGACGTCGTCCGGGCTCCAGGCCGGGCTGAGGGAAGGTCCGGTGAACAGGGAGTCGTCCACGAGCACCTCCACCGATCCCGCAAACCCGTCCCGGCGCAGCGACTCGGCAGTCAGTTTGGCGAGGGTGGCAAGGCCGGCGTGGCCGAGTACCTTGCCTTCGGCGGATTCGCCCGCGCCCAGCAGGACGTCCCCGCCGCCCACGAGCACCACCGCCCTTGACTTGGCGGCCGGACCGGCCTTGGCCCCGATTGCCGGCCCCGCGACGGCTTTCGTGCTGAACCGCGTCTCCGGACCGATCCCCCGCAGCGCCGCCACAGCGGTGAGCAGCTTCATGTTTGAGGCCGGGATCCTGTTGGCCGCGCCGCCCCGGTCGAACAACACCGTGCCCGTGGCCGCGTCCTGGACAATCCCCGTAAAGGTGCCGCCGCCGTCGGTCTTCAGGACGGGACCGAGCCTGGCCGCAACCTCCGCAGGTACCGGAACGGGCGCCGTGTTGCTGAGCGGCCCAATTCCCTGCGGGACGGACAGCCGGTCCGGCACAAGCTGCCAGGTGGGTATTGGCGCGGGGACCTCCGCGGACTGGTCCGGGCCGGTCAAGCCCTGCGCGATCAGCATCCCCGCAGGAAGGGCCAGGGCGGCCAGAAGGACCGTGAGCAGCAGCATTGGCCAAGCCCGAATCAGTGCACGGAGTGGTCGGGTGATCGATCGGCTGGACGGCGCACTGCGTCTTGCGCGGCCGGTTGCCGTGCCGTTGGTGCCCCTCATGCTGCTGGTCCTCAAAGTCCTGAAATTACCCCATTAGTTCCTGAAACCTGGGCCTCTCGCTATATCCTCAATAGTAGTCGGCGGCAATGACTGTCCTTCCAGCGTGCCGCGAACACCCAGCAATCGTCGAGGAGCATTCCATGAAGCATGACGTGACCATCGAGATCCCCAAGGGATCGCGCGTCAAGTACGAAGTCGACCATGAGACCGGCCGAGTCCGCCTGGACCGCGTCCTCTTTACCTCCATGCACTACCCCACCCACTACGGTTTCTTCGAGAACACCCTCGGCGAAGACGGCGACCCGCTGGACGCACTGGTGCTCCTGCAGGACTTCGATCTGCACCCGGGCGTCATCGTTGAAGCGCGCCCGATCGGCGTCTTCAACATGACCGACGACGGCGGCGGAGACGCCAAGGTCCTGTGCGTGCCGGCGGACCCCCGCTTCGACCACATCCAGGAAGTCAGCGATGTCAGCGAGTTCCTGATCAAGGAGATCGAGCACTTCTTCACCCGCTACAAGGACCTGGAGCCGGGCAAGTGGGTCAAGGCCGAGGGCTGGGCCGACCGCGCCGCCGCAGAGGCTGAGCTCGAGGCGTCCATCAAGCGCTACGTGCCTGCAGCGCACTGACGCTTTCTTGAAGGCTGCCCGACGACGGCGGGGGTTCCCTGCGAACCGCACCCGCCGCCGTCGGTGTTTAACCGCAAGTTCCAGGCCGGCCGCGTCCAGCCGGGCGCTCCCGCAACAGCTGTGTCCGGGCCCAATTTCGGGAGTGGCCAGCTTGTCTCGCGGCTACCAACCGGTAGGCTGTTTTTCACCATGTTCACGCTGACTATCAACCAAACAGACAGCCGGCGCGACGGCGACCGGGTCCCGACGCTGCTCAAGGATCTGCGGCATATCCCGGCACGCCTGGACTTCGATCGCTCGGTAGAGGACGAGGTCCAGGGGATCCTGGACTGCCCTCATCAGACCGTGGAGGCAGCGCTGATCGCCCTGCGGTGCGGCAGTTGGTATGTGGGGGTCGGGGTAGGGCCTGTCAACGAGCCCCTGCCGAACCAGATTAAGGACGCTTCCGGGCACGGGCTCGTCTACGCGCGCCGGGCCGTGGACCGGCTCCGCAACGGCAAAGACCGGATACCGGTGGCCGTCGAAGGACCGCTGGCAGACCTTGCCGCAGAATGTGAAGCCGTCATGCGGCTACTGGGCCAGATCGTCCGGGACCGGAGCGACGCAGAATGGCGTGTCCTCGATCTGCTGACCCCCGGCGTCAGGGGCCAGCAGAAGGCGGTGGCCGCTGAGCTGGGCATCACGTCCCAGGCCGTCAGCAAGGCCGTTTCAAGGTCGCAGTGGAACGAGGAGCATGCCGCCCGCCCCGCCGCCGCGCGGCTGCTGTCCCTCATTCTCGAGGTCCGCTAGCGCCCCTGTGGCTGCCGTAAGGCTTCTTTGCGTTGCGCTGGTTCTGCCGCGTTGAACCCGCTCGTGCCTCGTAGTGGAGCGCACACAATAAATTGGCTGGTCAAGCGGGGATGCGTTACCGCCGGCGCGCAAGCCGCAGATACGTCGCTATCAGGCGGGGGACGACGAGGTATACGGCGACGGGGACGACGACGAGCGTGACCGCGAGCGCCCGGAGCACAGGTGGCAATGGCCCGATCAACGGTGTGAGCGCCCACTGGCTGAGCGCGACGAGCGGGAAGATCGCGACCCACGTGATGACGGCCCGCTCGTGCACCGTCGGCGGTGCGGGTGCCCGGGTCGGGGTTGGTGCTGTGGCGTACATGGCGGGCTCCTTTCGGTCTGTATGCCCTTCCTGATGCCCTTCATATTAGGTTTCGAGGGCTGGCCGAGACATCGGGGCGGCTACTCAAGTGCCTACTCATTTGGGGGCTGGACACCCTTCCTTCGCCCCGCAGATACTGATGGCATGGCCAGGAGAACCCTCCCCACGGCACCCAAGACGCGGGTCCCCGGGCGTCTCCCGGCGTCTGGGAGCAGCTTCGTTGGTCGCAATGCCGAACTCGCCGCTGTCACCGACGCTCTCCTGTCGAGCCGCCTCGTGACGCTCGCCGGACCCGGTGGCGTCGGGAAGACACGCATAGCCCTCGCCGCGGTGCACGCCGCCGGCGACCGCTTGGGCCATCCGGTATTCGTCGACCTCACCCGTATCCCCGAGGGCGCCCCGGTGGCGCTCGCGGTAGCAGAGGCCATGGGACTTCGCGGCGTCAAGAGGGAGGGTGCCCTCGACGCGATCCTGTGGTGGCTCGACGGCGGAGAGCGGGTGCTCCTCGTGCTGGACAACACCGAGCATGTCCTTGAGGAGACGGCTGCGCTCGTGGCCGAGCTCCTCGAAGCGGCCGTGGAATGTACCGTCCTGGTCACGACCCGACAGCCCCTCCACGTCGCGGGCGAGCGTATCGTCCCGGTGGGGCCCATGCTCGACGACGATGCCGAGACTCTCTTCTGGGAGCGCGCGCTAGCGGTGCGACCGTCGCTTTCGTTCTCCATGGAGTCCCGCTCCGCGTCCCGGGAGCTGTGCGCGCGCCTGGACCGGCTGCCGCTGGCCGTTGAGTTGGCAGCCGCTCGCATGTCCGTCATGACGCCGGCGGAGATGCTGCCGCTGCTCGAGCGGCGCCTGCGTGCCCTTGGATCCGGATCTGCCACAGGGCCGGCCCGCCATCGCAGCCTGCGGGCCTGCATCGCTACAAGCGTGGACGCGCTGGGGGAGCGCGAGCGCGCTGCGTTCGAGGCATGCGCCGTCTTCGCGAGCCCGTTCGACGCACGGGCGGTGGCCGCCGTCGCGGGTGCGTCACTCGAGGACCTAGAAGACCTCGTCGCCCGATCCCTGCTCCAGCCATCCGTCGACAGTGCCGGCCACACGGTCTTCCGCCTTCTCGAGAGCCTGCGCGAGTTCGCTCGCGAGGGGCTCGACGCCGGACGGCTCGAGGGGGTGCAGAGGCGCCACCTAGCGTGGATCGCGGCAGAGTTCGGTACCGACCGGCCATTGAGCGTGATGGAGAGCTCACGCAACGGGCAAGCCGTCGATCGCCTGCCCGATCTCCGGGCGGCTCTCGACTTCGCGGTCGTCGCCGCACCTGCCGAAGGCCTTCGGCTCATGGGCGCGACGCGCGAGCTGTGGTTCCGCAATGCCCAGGACGAAGGGCTCTCCCGGGCCATCGGTCTTCTGGAACGTCATCCAATCGCTGATGAGGCGCGCGCCGAAGGGCTTGTAACCGCTTCCGTCTGCCACACGTCGCGGCAGGAGACCGAGGCCGGGAACCGGCTGGCTGCGGAGGCGCTCGCCATCCTCGAACGGGATTCGGCAGGGGCAGGATCCGCCTTCTTCTACCAGGCCATCGCCCGATGTCTTGCCAAAGACACCGAGGGTTCAGTGGAGTCGTGCCGGGCGGCTCTGGATGTCTATACGAAGCTCGGCGATGCGGCCGGACGGAGCAGGGCCGTCGGCATGCTGGGTATGGCGGCGGTGTGGGCCCGTCGCGACGAGGAGGCGATCGGCATCCTCCATGAGGCTGTGGACCTTGCCGTCGACGCGCGGGACCTCTGGGCCCAAGGTCAGATCCTCACCTACTTGGGCCTCGCCGAGTCGAATCTGGGCCGCACCGTGGTGGGCCGGGCCAGGCTTTTCGAAGGGGTGGACGCCTTCGCCCGAGTGGGGGACATTTCCTACCGCGGCGTCGCGCTCGCCCGCCTCGCGGCGCTGACTGTGACGCGGGACCCGACGACGGCGGTGCGGGCGGCCGCCGCGACCACGCGTCGGGAGGGGGCCGGGGGGAGGTTCCACGAGATCGCGCTTGCGGACCTCGCCCAAGTACAGTCGACCGCGGAGCTGCTGCTCGGACCGCACAGCTTCGCGGTCGCGTGGGAAGCCGGGGAGAAGCTCTCATTCGCGGAGGCCGCGGCGGAGCTCCGGGCCGTCGGCGGCGGGCTGCAGCCGGACATACTGACGCCCCGCGAACTCGAGATCGCCGAGCTTGTGCGCCGAGGTCTCGGCAACGTGTCGATCGCGGCGCAGCTCTCGCTCTCGGCGCGTACCGTCGAGAACCACGTCGCGCATGCCCTGACGAAGTTGGGACTGCACAGTCGCGCGGCCTTGGCTGTCTGGGCGGCGGAGCGCAGGAGGCCTGACTGAACGGGCGCAGCCATTTGCCGAACGTCGGTGCCAGTTGCTCGGTGGCAGCCGGCGTTACAGCAGACTGCGCAGAACGTGGGCGGCGCCGTCGTCGTAAACGGACTTGGTGACCTCATCCGCGGCGGCGGCCACTTCCTCGGGGGCTTGGCCCATGGCAACGCCGCGGCCCGCCCAGGTGAGCATCTCGATGTCATTGCGGCCGTCGCCGATGGCCACGGTGCATGAGGCGTCCACGCCAAGGCTGCTGCGGAGCTTTTCGAGGGCGCTGGCCTTTGTGACTCCGGCTGCAGCTATGTCCAGCCAGGCCGTCCAGCCAACCGAATAGGTCACGCCGGCGAGGCCGATGTGCTGGATGGCCTCGTTGAACTCTTCCGGGGTGTTCTCGGCGCTGAACACCACCACGCGGACCGCGGTGGCCTCAAGCATGGTCTGGAAGTCGGTGCCAATGGCCTCGACTCCGAAGCTGGCATCCTGGAACCGCTCAGTGGACAGGAAGTTGCCGTCCTCATCCTCCAGGGCGTATTTGGCCGAGGGGAGCCGCTTGCGGAGGGCGCGCAGCGCGGGGCCGGGGTCGAAGGTGGCCTTGTGGATGATCTCGTAGCCGTCTGTCAGCTCGGGATGCAGGCGCAGCGTGACGCCGCCGTTGCAGCAGACGGCGTAGCCGCGGTCGATGCCGATCTGCTCAATCACCGGAAGGGTGGCGTTGAGCGAACGGCCGGTGGCGATCATGACCTCATGGCCTGCTGCCACCACGGCCTGCGCGGCTTCGCGGACAGGGGCGGACATGTGGCCGTCGTGGTCAACGAGGGTGCCGTCCACGTCCAGCGCGATCATGAGTTTCTGCGGGGTTTCTCGCTGGTCTTCGATGCCAGCGGCTGAGGATTCAGTCATTGTAGTCATGCCTCCTAGTACAGCAGACACCCCTGACACCCGCTAGGACGCAGGCCACAGCACTGTGTGAACACCGGGTAAATATTCACAGCTTTTCCCCGGTGTGAGTGTTTACCCGGTGTCGCCGGCGGGGTTAGAGGACAGGCAGGACCTGGAGGCCGCCGAGGTACTTCTGCAGGGCCGCGGGCACGTTGACTGAGCCGTCCGGGTTCTGGTGGTGCTCCAGGATGGCCACTATCCAGCGGGTGGTGGCCAGCGTGCCGTTGAGCGTGGCGACAGCCCTGGTGCCCTTGGGGGCGCCGTCCTCGTTGAGCACGCGTTCGCGGATGTTCAGGCGGCGGGCCTGGAATGTCGTGCAGTTGGAGGTGGAGGTCAGCTCCCGGTAGTTGCCCTGGGTGGGGACCCAGGCTTCGCAGTCGAACTTGCGGGCCGCGGACATGCCGAGGTCGCCCGCGGCGGTGTCGATCACGCGGTACGGGAGCTCGCACTTGGCCAGCATCTCCTCTTCCCAGGCCAGCAGGCGCCCGTGTTCCGCGGCGGCCTCTTCAACGGTGGTGTAGATGAACATCTCCACTTTGTTGAACTGGTGCACGCGGATGATGCCGCGGGTGTCCTTGCCGTGCGATCCGGCCTCGCGGCGGTAGCAGGAGCTCTGGCCGGCGAAACGGATGGGACCCGCCGTGAGGTCCAGGATCTCGTCGGCATGGTACCCGGCCAGCGCCACCTCGGAGGTTCCCACCAGGTAAAGGTCGTCTTCGGCGAGACGGTAGATCTCGGCGTCGTGCTTCACATCAAAACCGGTGCCCTGCATGATCTCGGGACGCACCAATGTGGGCGTGATCATGGGGACAAAGCCGGCCTCGATGGCCTGGTCCATGGCCATCTGCAGCAGCGCCATCTCCAGCCTGGCGCCGACGCCCCGCAGGAAGTAGAACCGCGAGCCGGACACCTTGGCGCCCCGCTCCATGTCGATTGCGCCGATCAGCTCACCGATCTCCAGGTGGTCGCGCGGCTCGAAGTCGGGAAATTCGCGGGGTGCGCCGACGGTCCTGACCACAATGTAGTCGTCCTCGCCGCCTTCGGGCACGCCGTCTTCAATGAGGTTGGGAATGGTACGCAGCAGCTCTTCCTGCTTGGCCTGCGCGGCGTCGGCTTCGGCGGAGGCGGCCTTGACGGCACCGGCGAGCTCGCGGACCTCAGAGAGCAGTGCCTGCTTCTCCTCGCCCTTGGCCTGGGCCACCTTCTTGCCGAACACATTCTGTTCAGCGCGGAGGTTTTCGAAGCTGATCAGCGCGGCCCGGCGCGCGGCATCCGCGTCGATGATCGCGTCCACCACGGTTTCGTCCGCACCTCGGGCGCGCTGGCTGGCGCGGTACTTGTCCGGATTTTCGCTGAGGTCTTTTACGTCGATCACCAGACAAGAGTATCGAATATGCCGGGCTGCCCGGCGCGGACGCTGTTCCCGATTGCCGGGGGCTCCGATTGCGGACCCGTTGCTGGACGCCCCGCCGAACTGGGAGCGGTGCCTGGCGGGATAGTGTTGAAGCACCATGAGCGACTTGCTTCTCTACGTCCTGATCGCTGGGGCCCTGGCATTCGCCGTCTCCAGCTGGTGGGGCGTGCGCAGCCTCAAGGCCCTGCATGCGCGCAGCGCCGTGCGGGAAGACACCCATGCGCACGGCCTGGAACGCCAGCGTGTTGCCGTGGTTCTGAACCCCATCAAGGCCAAGTCGGCCGAGGCGCGCGCCGCCATCCAGCGCGCCTGCCTTGCGGCAGGCTGGGAGGCCCCACGGTTTTTTGAGACGACGGCGGATGACCCCGGCCACTCACAGGTGCAGGCAGCGCTCCACTACGGCGCCGATGTCGTCCTTGTGGGCGGCGGTGACGGCACCGTCCGCGTTGTGGCTGAGTCGCTCGCCCACACGGGTGTGGCGATGGGCCTGATCCCGCTCGGCACGGGAAACCTGCTGGCGCGCAATGTGGACGTGGACCTGTACGACCTATACGGCAACGTCCAGACGGCCCTCTTCGGCCATCAGCGGTACATCGATACGGCCCGGATGCACATCGAGAACTCGGCGACCGGCGCTTCGTCCAACCATGCATTCCTGGTTATCGCCGGCATCGGTATGGACGCCGAGGTGGTGGGTGATACGAATGCCGGGCTAAAGCGTGCCGTGGGCTGGCTGGCGTACACCGAGGCAGGCGTCCGGCACATGCCCGGACGCCGGAAGAAAGTGTCGATTTCGCTGGACGACCAGCCCGAACAGATGCGCAAGATCCGCAGCGTCCTCTTCGCCAACTGCGGACTCGTACCCGGCGGCATCGACCTGATCCCCCAGGCCATGATCGACGACGGAATGCTGGACGTCGTCGTGATGAGCCCGCGAAGCGCCGTGGGCTGGCTGGCGATGTACACGAAGATTCTGTTCAAGCACAAGCGGCACCTGCCCGTGATGAGCGTCTACCGCTCCGGGAAGGTGGTCATCAGATGCCCGGAGCCCATGCCCACACAACTGGACGGCGACACCTCCGGAGAAGCCACTAAAGTCACGGTTCAGGTGGATCCCGGATCCCTGCTGATCCGGGTCAGGGCCATGCCCGGCATTGGCACGGGCGGCAGCCAGGCCTAGGCGGACTTGGCGGTTCCAGCATGCTTGGCGGCCTCGGCGGCCTTGGCGGCTGCACGGGCCTCGGACTGCTCGCGGATCATGGCCTGTTCCTCTTCGAAGCGCAGGCGGTCCGCCCGGTCGGCGTCGTCCCCGTCCCAGTCCTGGTTTTCAGCGGTCGGCTTGGGATTGACGATCATTCCCTGGCCGTCGTTGTCGGCGCTGGCACTATCTGACATGACCCGCTCCCTTCGTTGGGGCCGCCCCCCTTGTTGATCAGGCAAGCATACGCACAGTCCTAGGGGCAGGGAAGTGCCGTCAGGGGCATTTGTCTACGCTGTGGGCGAAGCATTTACGGTCATTTCGGAGCCCAGCGAGTCCGCCGCGAGAATATCTCCGACCCACGCATGCGCAGCCTGGAATGCTTCGTCGGAAGTATGTGGCGCCACCACCGGGCTTTGCGCATCCGCGCGCCCGTAGGAGCCGAGGAACCTCGTGGCGGGGCTGATGCGGTGCAGCCCGGCAAGTGCGTCTGCGACCCGCGCGTCCGCCACATGGCCGTCGGCGTCGATGCTGAAGAAATAGTGGCCAAGGTACTGCCCGGTGGGCCGGGATTCGATCCGACTCAGGTTCACCCCGCGGGTGGCGAACTGGTCCAGGATCTCCATAAGGGCACCGGGACGGTCTTCAGGCAGCGGAACTACCACGGTGGTCTTATCCGCGCCGGTCCGGGCTGGAAGAACGCCGGGACGCCCTACGAGAACAAAGCGCGTCACAGCACCGGGGTTGTCGCCGATGTTCTCGGCCAGCACGTGGAGCCCCGGCTGTTCCGCGGCAACAATGGGAGCGCAGATGGCGGCATCGTAGTGGGCGTCATCCTCCAGGAGGCCCATCGCCGCGGCGGCAGTGGAAGAGCCCGGAATGTATTCAGCACCAGGGATATGCGCATCCATCCACAGCCTGCACTGGGCCCAGGCGTGGCCGTGGGTGGAGACGCGCCGGATCTGAGAAATGTCCGTGCCGGGCCTCGCCACGAGGACAAAGCTGATGGGAACAAGCGCCTCGCGGATGATCCGGAGTTCCTGTCCCGTGGCGATGGCATCGAGGGTGGCCGTAACGCCGCCCTCGACGGAGTTCTCGATAGGGACCATTGCAGCGTCAGCAGATCCGTCGCGCACCTTGTCCAGCGCGGTGTTCACGTTGGACGACGGAACCCGGATGGCGTCTGCCGCGTCCGGGACCTGCATCAGCGCCGCCTCCGTGAACGTGCCCTCGGGGCCAAGGAAGGTATAGGTGGGACGTGAGGCAGACATCAGTATTCCTTACGAGTTATATAGGGGAAGGGCAGCGGTGGCCGAGCGGGTCAGAGAACCACGGGCTTGAGCCCATTGTCCGAGACCAGCTGCTTGCCGGACTCGAGCCACTGGTCCATGCCGCCTGCGACATTGAGGGCCGAGTAGCCTTGGCCGACCAGCCACTGGGCGGCCCGGAATGACCGTCCGCCAGTGCGGCAGATGACGTAGAGGTCCTGGTCCGGGTCCAGGTCATCGATGCGGCCGGGCAGCTGGTCCAGGGGGATGTGCACCGCGCCTTCGGCGTGGCCGGCCACCCACTCGTAGTCTTCGCGCACATCTAGAATGGTGGCGTCCGCGGGAACCTCGTTGACGGTGACGGTATCGAAGTCGCTCATGGGAGTCCTCTCCTCGGCTGCAAGCTCTCAGCACCAGCGTATCGCCAGCGGGCAGCCCCGCGGCCCACGGGCGGCACGTTACGCTTCTTGGATCATGCAAAGGACAACAGCCCTGCCAGCCGGCACTCCCGCGGCCCGCGACGTGTCCGGCGACAGGGCGTTGCCCGCGCCCGGGAGGATGCGCCGCCTTGAGTGAGATCCACGACCTCTCAGCGGTGCTGCTCAGGGACGAACTGCGGTCCGGGGAGCTCTCCGCGCGAGAGGCAACAGCCCACTTCCTCCGGCGGATCGAGGCCGCGAATCCCCGGCTGGGCGCGTTCATCACGGTCACCGCGGACATGGCCCTGGCCGATGCCGCCGCGGCCGATGAGCTGCAAGCCCGCCTTCCCCGCGAGCAGCTGCCCCCGCTCCATGGTGTTCCGCTGGCGTTCAAGGACCTGACCGACGTGGCCGGCGTGGTCACAACGCACGGCAGCGCAGCCCTGGACCGCCGCCCGGCTCCCGTCGACGGCGCCCTCGCCGCGGCACTAAAGGGTGCCGGGGCCATCTCACTTGGCAAGACGCAGGTTCCGGAATTCGGGCTGACGGCCTACAGCGAGAACCTCATCGCCCCGCCGTCGCGCAATCCGCACGCGCTGAGCCGCAGCTCGGGCGGTTCATCCGGCGGAAGTGCCGCCGCGGTGGCAGCCAAACTGCTGCCGTTCGCGCCGGGGTCCGACGGCGGCGGGTCTGTCAGGATTCCTGCTGCCGCGTGCGGCTTAGTGGGACTCAAACCCGGCCGCGGACTGGTTCCGGCGGGGGAAAGCAGCGGCGATCCCGCCGGGCTGGTGGTTTCAGGACCGCTGGCGCGCTCCGCCGCGGACGCGGCGCTCATGCTCGACGCGCTGGCTGCGGAGGGTCCTGAGGGCAGTGCGGTGAACGCGGCACCGGGCGGCGCCCGCTACCTGGAAGCCGTCAAGGCCGCACCGCCCAAGCTGCGGATCGGTGTGAGCCTGGACAGCCCGTGGTCCGCCATCTTCCCGTTCACCCCGGAACCCGAAGCGCTCGATGCCCTGGCAGCCGGCGCCCGGCTGCTGACAGACGCCGGGCACGACGTCGTCGAGACCGCCATCCGCTACGACAACCGTTATCCGGACGCCTTCACCACGGCCTGGACGGCCGGCGTCGGAGCGGCCCGGATAGCACCGCAGCGCGAGGCTTTGCTGGCCCCGCTCACGCGAACCTTCCGGCGCCGGGCACAGCAGCGCAGCGCAGCGAAACTGAACGAATCCCTCGCCTTCCTGCGCCAGTTCCAACGGGACACCCTGGCGCAGTACGCCGAATGGGACCTGATCCTGACGCCGTCACTCGCCCAAACGCCGCGGCCGGTGGGCTGGTTCACGGGCTCGGCCCACGGGGACGGCCACTGGCCGGCGTCGGAATGGGCGGGCGACGCCGACGGCGACTACCGGAAGCAGTGCGAATTCGCCCCGTGGTCCTCCATGGTGAACGTCTGCGGCCTGCCCGCCGTCAGCATCCCGGTGCACTGGACCGGCGGTGGCAGCGCGGACGCGGGACTTCCCATGGGCATTCAGCTGATCGGCCCGATGGGATCCGAAGCGCTGCTCCTGCAGGTCGCGGCCCAGCTGGGGTATTAGGCGCAGCTGGGGCATGAGGCGCAGCTGGCGTACTGGCGGGGTTCTCAGCCGTGCCGGGACACCCGACGAGGCGTACGCTGGCCGGATGACCCCAGCCACACGCCTCCCGGTTGAGCAGCGCCTGTACGTCCCCTCCCCCGGTGAGGTTTCCGACGTCGAAGTTCTGCCGGTGGGCGATGTCACCGACGGCGTGCTGCGTGTGGGCGGCACCGTCCGCCGGCCGCGCGGATGCCGCCCTTCTGTCGTTTGACCGCATGGAGCACAACGCCCGCATCCTCGGCGGCGGCTGGGCGCGGATGTGGGCCGAAGGAGTGGGCGGCATGATTCATCGCCGGCGTGCTTGGCTGGAGGTCAACGGCGGGCGACTGGTCCGGCCGCTGACAGATTGACGGGTTGCTTCCCGTTCCCCGGGCCGCTCCTCAGATGGTGCTGTACGAGTTGGTGGCTGCGACGCTGAACAGGAGCGCGAGGCTGATAATGGCCAGCACCGTGAGGGCCAGGCCGACGTATCCCATCACCAGACCGGCTAGGGCGAGCCCGCGTCCCGACGGTTCACGCCGCAGGGCCATGTGCCCCAGGATGACCGCCGCAATCTGCGGCAGGATGACGAACCCAAAACCGACGAAGACTGCGATGCCGCAGCACAGGCTGGCGATGCTCAGCGTTTTCGGTTCAGCCGGCATCCCGTAGTGGGGCTGGCCGTAGGGGCCGGCGTACTGCTGGCCATAGGGGCTACCCTGGTTGCCGTAGGGGCTCCCCGGCTGGGCGTAGGGGCGGCCGTACGGGCCGCCGTCGTAGCCTGACCCGCCCCGTCCCTGGCCGAATTCCTGGCCATAGAGCGGCGGCGTGTACAGCGGGGGCGCCGGAATGTCCGAACCCTGCGGCGGAATATACGACGGCGGCTGGTAGCCATCCGGCGTTGGGTCGCCGCCCGTTCCGTTGGGGCGCTGCTCTGTCATGGGGATCCCCTCTGAAAGTGTCCTAAGCAAAACAGTACAGCCGCCCCGGGCAATGGCACGGGCAACCCGTCAATCACCATCGGTGACTTTAGCGGGGCAAAATCTCCCAGACGACCCAAAGGGGCGGCAGAAGGAGTGCTGATAAGAGAAAGCCTGCAATCAACGCCCCTCCCATGTACCGCGCCACACGGGTGCCGGGGGAACGGCGCCGCCCCGGCTGAGGAAAGCCGTTCCGGACGCCGGAGTGCCGGCCAGCCTGCCCCCGGCCAGCGGGATACTGGACCCGGGAGGAGGGGATTGCGTGGTGAGGGACAACCGGAGGACATCGGCCGCTCGGACCAGGGGCAGCCGGGCGTGATGCCTGGGATATCGCAGTGGCGGATGATCCAACAGTTGGAGGCTGTGTAGTCGCTTGCCGGGGAGCCGGCGCCCTCAACCCTTCCTGGACCATGGCGCGGGCAGGCCGCGCCATGGTGCCCGGCCCCTCCGGGACCTGCGGCTGCGTGAGGAGCTGGCCGAGCTGGGCATACAGTCCGATCACGGACTCCGAGTCAAGCACCCGGGGTAATGCTGCCACCGCCGCCACCAGCCGGTCGGTCCCATGCACTTCCACCCCGCAGGCGGTATTTCCGGAAACTTCGTGCTGCGCCGCCATGCAGACCATGGAGCGCACGAACCTGCGCCGGTTCGCCGGAAGAAGGGCGGCCACGGCAGCGGCCTGCCCCAGCGCCACTTCTATAACAGGGTGCCGGGCATAGCCGTTCTGCCGCAGCACTCCGTCCCGGACCTCAACGTGGCCATTCCAGCTCTTGGAGCTGATGACCACCACCCCGCCGGGCCCCACCAGTACGTGATCCAGCCTGGCCAAGGGGCGGCCGGGCCAGTGGACATCGTGCAGGAGAAACCAGCCGTGGGGCAGCAGCAGGCCGAGCGTGCCTGCCACCAGCTGCTGGTAGCCGGCAGCGGCGTGCTCCGCCCGGTCAAGGTCGCGTTTCAGCCGCGCAATCCGTTCCGGCGACAACCGCGACTGTTCGAATGCCCCATCTGCAGCCCCCATTGCCCACACCCCCATTCATTACCATTCAGAGCGTCACTGTTCGGATCGTCGACCCGTTGAGGCACAGCCAATCGGGGACCCGTTCCGTGACGTGCTCCTTTTGCACGCCGCCCGTTATCTTTTCCGGCCGGCGGCAGCGACCGCCGTCGTCATTCTTTTTTGAAGGTAGCAGCCGCATAAACAGCCGGTATATAGGTACTTTTGGCGGTGAGTACTCAGTTTTTCCATGTCGATTTCCAACTAGCCGCACTATTTCCTGAAATTCGGCGTCATAGGGACCGGATTACGGACAACTCGTGTTGCGTTCCGGCCACGTCTGGCATGCTGGTCCCATGGCTAGCCGCGCGGGTACAGTTGCCCAATCCCAAGACCTTGTTGACCTGACCGCTCTTCTCGATGCGTACTACGACGTCACGCCTGACCTGGGTGATCCCGGGCAGCGTGTGGCGTTCGGAACCTCCGGGCACCGCGGGTCCAGCCTGAAGGCGTCCTTTAATGAGGCTCACATCGTGGCCATCACCCAGGCCATCGTGGAATACCGGGCAGGGCAGGGCATCACCGGTCCGCTCTTCCTGGCCAAAGACACCCACGGGCTCAGCGAACCGGCGCAGAATTCCGCCCTGGAAGTTCTTGCCGCCAACGGCGTGAAGGTCCTCATCGACGCCCGCCACGGCTACACCCCCACCCCGGCCCTGAGCCACGCCATCCTGACCTACAACAGGAACGCCCCGGCCGGCGCTCCGCAGGCGGACGGCATTGTGGTCACGCCCAGCCACAACCCGCCCGGTGACGGCGGCTTCAAATACAACCCTCCGCATGGCGGACCTGCGGACACCGACGCCACCGGCTGGATCGCCAACCGGGCCAATGAACTGCTGGAGAACGGTCTTCGCGGCGTGAAGCGGATTCCGGTGGCTGAAGCTCTCGAGGCCGAGACCACGGGCAAGTTCGACTTCCTCAGCAGCTACGTTGACGATCTTCCGTCGGTCCTGGACCTGAACGCCATCCGCGAGGCCGGCGTCCGGATCGGTGCGGACCCCATGGGTGGCGCCTCCGTGGACTACTGGGGCGAGATCGGCGAACGGCACCACCTGAACCTCACCGTGGTCAACCCCACCGTGGACCCGCAGTGGGCCTTCATGACGCTGGACTGGGACGAGAAGATCCGCATGGACTGCTCCTCGCCGTCCGCCATGGCCTCGCTCATCAACCGGATGTCCGAAGGGGCGAACTACGACGTCGCCACCGGAAACGACGCCGACGCGGACCGCCACGGCATCGTGACACCCGATGGCGGGCTGATGAACCCGAACCACTACCTCGCCGTCGCGATCGACTACCTCTACCGCCACCGCACAGGCTGGAACCCGGAGTCCGTGATCGGGAAGACACTCGTGTCGTCCTCCATCATCGACCGCGTCGCCGGAAGCCTGGGCCGCAAGCTGGTCGAGGTGCCGGTGGGCTTCAAATGGTTCGTGCCGGGCCTGCTGTCCGGCGAAGGCGCGTTCGGCGGCGAGGAATCTGCCGGCGCTTCGTTCAACAAGATGGACGGCAGCGTCTGGACCACGGACAAGGACGGCATCCTGCTGGCCCTGCTCGCTTCGGAGATCACCGCGGTCACCGGGAAGTCCCCGTCGGAGCTCTACAAGGGCCTCACCGACCAGTTTGGTGCACCCGTGTACGCCCGCATCGACGCCGCTGCAACGCGGGAACAGAAGGCGGCGCTCGGGAAGCTGTCGTCGTCGGATGTCACGGCCACCGACCTGGCCGGCGAGACGATCACCGCGAAACTGACGGAGGCGCCGGGCAACGGAGCTTCCATCGGTGGCCTGAAGGTGGTCACGGAGAACGCCTGGTTCGCCGCCCGCCCCTCCGGCACCGAGGACGTGTACAAGATCTACGCTGAGTCCTTCAAGGGCGCCGACCACCTGAAGCAGGTCCAGGCGGAAGCCAAGGCCCTGGTGGACGGGGTTATTTCCTAAGCTCCCACAGCTTGAGGATGCGCCGGATGGTGCGGTCACCATCCGGCGCCATGTCCACGAGTGCAATGTGGTCAAGCACGACGGCGTCGCCCGGGTTCACGCGTTGCTCACCGTGGTGGGACACATGCGGGCGGAAGAGCCGCCGGGTGTGGTGCGGGCTCGCGACACGGCCGGAAAGCTGCTCCACCGCCTGCACCAGGGATTCGTGCAACGCCTGCAGCGCGGGGTCATCCTTAACCAGGCTGACGGGTACGGAGCCTTGATGCCCGAAGTGGTGGTCCCCGCCGATGGACAGCACTGAGCCCAGCGCCTGCTTGGCCGGCACCTCGGCGAGCGACGCGAACCGGGCCGTGCCGCCGTCGTCCGTAACATTGAAACGCACCAGCGTGATGTGCAGCGGCCAGTCGGTGCGCAGGAACTCCTGCCCCTCCGAGGCCGGCTCAATGAACGCCACCATGATGAGGTTCCGCATACCCCAAGTGTGCCACCGGGGATGCTCTCAACCAGGGAACAGGACTAAACTTGGGGTAGGCCCGGATGCATGCCTTGCAGCTCTAAGCTGCAGAAATACTGCCCCGATTGCCTCCGGAATGTCCCCCATGTTGCCGGAGGCAATCGCGCGTCCTGAGGCTGTCCGCCTGGTCGCTTCGAAGCCTGGACCGGGCGAAGGCTTGGACCAGGCGAAGGCTCGCACCGGGCGAAAGCTTGCGCGGGCGAAGCCTTGACGGGCGGATCAGACGGTGCGGACGACGTGCTCGTAGGCGAACTTGGGCTTGGCCTCGCCCCAGGCGTCAGCTCCGGGCCGGCCGATGTTGACCACGAGGAAGCTCTTCTGGTCACCGGCGGGGAAGAACTCGGCGTCGATCGCGGTGAAGTCCGCGCCCGTCATGGGGCCTGCGGCGAAGCCGAGGGAACGCACGGCGAGGATGAAGTAGCCCGCCTGCAGGTGCGCGTTGTTGTTGCCTGTGGACGTTGCGAGGTCCGGGGACGCGTCGTACATGGCCTTGGGGGCGTTGTACCCCGGAAGGAAATTGTCCCACTGCTCCTGCCACGAGGTGTCGTAGCTGAGGACCGCAACGAGCGGCGCGGAGGCCGTCTTGGCGCGGTTCCCGGCGGAGAGGAAGTCCACGAGCTTGGCGCGGGCCTCGTCCGAGCGCACGTACGTGACGCGCAGTGGCTGGGAGTTAAACGCGGTGGGACCAAACTTGGTCAGTTCATAGATGGCGCGGGCCTGCTGCTCGGTGACCTCACCGGTGAAGGCGTTGGCCGTGCGGGCTTCAGCGAAAATCGCGTCCACGGCTGCGGAATCGATCACGGCTTCTTCATGGGCGATTGTCATTCAGTTCCCTTTCGCTTTGCCGCCGTCCCTGCTGGGCGTGGCGGTGCACTCCTGCTTTCCATGGTTACAACCGTGCCGGGAGCAGCCCTCTTCCCGTGACGGCCGGTTACGGGACGTGAGCTTGGGCACATCCGCCCGCTGGAACCCTCTTGGCGCCCGGGCCTGGCGCGGTATTGTTGCACCGGAAGATCCCAGCCCCCAACCCGCGGGCTATCCCTCTGAAAGGCCCCCGGCAATGAGCATGCTCGGAACCAAATGGAAGCTGCACGGCAACGGAAAAGCGGTCCGCCCAGGCGAAGTGGTCGCCCCCGGGGAACGGCTCACCTGGCCAATCACCATCGGCGTGGGCATGCAGCATGTGGTGGCCATGTTCGGCGCCACGTTCCTGGTGCCCATCATCACCGGAATGCCCCCGGCCACAACCCTGTTCTTTTCCGGCATCGGCACGCTCCTGTTCCTGGTGATCACCCGGGGCCGCGTGCCCAGCTACCTCGGCTCCAGCTTCGCTTTTATCGCACCCATCATGGCCTCCCAGCAGCAGTACGGCGTCCCCGGCGCCCTGGGCGGGGTGGTGCTGGCGGGAGCCGGGCTTGCCGTGATCGGTGCCATCGTGCAGAAGTTCGGTGCGGGCTGGATCAACAGGCTTATGCCGCCGATCGTCACCGGCGCCATCGTGGCGCTGATCGGCCTCAACCTGGCGCCCGCGGCCAAGAACAACTTCGACCTAGCCCCCGTGACCGCGCTGATCACGCTCGTGACAATCATCCTGGTGAGCGTCCTGTTCCGCGGGATCGTCGGCCGGCTTAGCATTCTCGCGGGCGTGGTGGTGGGCTACCTCGCGGCCATGGTCCGCGGCGAGGTGGACTACTCCAAGATGGACGCCGCGGCCTGGGTCGGCCTGCCCCATTTCCAGACGCCGGAGTTCCACCTGGGCGTCGTGGGCCTCTTCGTTCCGGTGGTGCTGGTGCTGGTGGCCGAGAACATCGGGCACGTAAAGTCCGTGTCCGCCATGACCGGGCAGAACCTGGATGGCGTCTCCGGCCGCGCACTGATGGCCGACGGAGCGGCCACCGTACTGGCAGGCTTCGGCGGCGGATCGGGTACCACCACCTATGCCGAGAACATCGGCGTCATGGCGGCCACCAAGGTCTACTCCACCGCGGCGTACTGGGTGGCGGGTATCTTCGCGATCCTCCTGAGCTTCTCGCCCAAGTTCGGCGAGCTGATCGCCACGGTTCCGCCGGGTGTGCTGGGCGGCGCCGCCACCATGCTCTACGGCATGATCGGCATCCTGGGCGTGAAGATCTGGGTCCAGAACAAGGTCAACTTCTCCAACCCGGTGAACCTGACCACCGCCGCCGTCGCGCTCATCATCGGCATCGCCGATTACACGTGGACCATCGGGGACCTCAAGTTCACCGGCATTGCGCTGGGCTCCGCCGCGGCTCTGGTGATCTACCACGGCATGAAGGCCATCGCGAAGGCCCGGGGCACCGCGGCCGAACCGGAGACCGAGGGGCCGTCCGGACTTCCCCCGGCCGCGAAGGCAGCCATCAACGCGGCGGCGAAGCGGTCACCGAAGAAGCGCTAGGCCCCGGGCCTGTCTTCTCACGGGCGCATGTGCCACGCCCGAGGAATGTCCGGAGCATATTTGCACCGTTTTGAGCCCGCGGGCCACTTGGCGCCCCTGAAAATCAGGGGCGCCAAGTGTTTTCCGCCGGCAAAGTGGTGCAGGAGTGCGGCGCCGGCACCTAAGACGCCGGCACCTGAAGAACTGGGCTGCTACCCGGCGTCGAACGTCTCGTCATCGTCGTTCGGGGACTTTTCCTTCGGCAGATCGTTGCCGCTGCCGTCCGGCAGGCCGGCGGCGTCCTGGTCCGGCTCCGAAGAGAACTGGTCTGAGCCCTGGGCGTCCGCGTTGCCCTCATCGATCTCGGCGTCCGCTGACGGTACCGCTTCGTCTCCTGCACGCGCGTCGGCTGTTTCAGCCCCGGCGCCCGGCGAGGCATCGGCGTCTCGGGGAATCGGGGACTCACCGGGGACGGTATCGAAGCCGGCTCCGCTGGCATCACCCTCGGCATGGAGCTGCTCGTCTGTCCCGCCGAAGCGGCCGGCACCGGGTTCACCCGCGCTGTCCTGATCTTCTTCGGCAAAGTGGCTGAGGTTCGGCGTACCTGTGCCGAAGGTCTCGCCGTCCGGGCTGTTCTGGTTCAGGCCTGCTGCGTCAAAATCCTCCTCCTCGCGGGGCTGGGCAAACTGCTTTCCGCCCACCTCCTGCTCAACGGTGGGCGTGCCGTAGCCTCCCGCTTCCTCTTCAGGGGCGGCGTGCTGGTTGTCATGGCTCATGTGTTCCTCCTGATTGGCTGGAAATTGCTGGAAAACGTGGTCTCCGTGCGGCCCAGGGCCCGGCTCACAGCCCCTTGCCGCCGGTGACGGGCAGAACTGCCCCGGAGATGTACGAGCCGGCGTCGGACGCCAGCAGGACATAGGCCGGGGCGAGTTCCGCAGGCTGGCCGGCGCGCTGCAGCGGCGTGTCCTGGCCGAACTTGGGCAGTTTGTCAGGCCATTCCGTGGCCGGAATAAGCGGAGTCCAGATGGGGCCCGGCGCCACGGCGTTCACGCGGACACCCTTAGGCCCGAGCTCCTGGGCCAGGGCCTTGGTAAAGGCAACCTGGGCCGCCTTGGTCATGGCATAGTCGATCAGTCCCGGTGAGGGGTTGAACGCCTGGATGGAAGCGGTGGTGATGATCGACGCACCCACGGTCAGGTGCGGCACGGCGGCACGGGCGGTCCACAGCAGTGAGTAGAGATTGGTTTGAAAGACGCGGTCGAACTCTTCGGTGGGAAGCGATTCGAAGCTGTCCCGGTTCTTCTGGTAGGCGGCGTTGAGCACCACCACATCCAGCCTGCCGAACTCCGCTACTGCGTCGTCCACGATCTTCGTGCTGAACTCTTCACTCCGGCCGTCGCCGGCGAGAAGCAGCGCCCGCCTGCCGGCCTTGCGGATCCATTCCGCCGTGTCCTGGGCGTCCTCTTCCTCCTCGGGAAGATAGGAAATGGCGACATCCGCACCCTCGCGGGCGAAGGCAATAGCCACCGCCTTGCCGATGCCGGAGTCGCCACCGGTGATGAGCGCGGCTTTGCCCCGCAGCTTGTCGCTGCCCTCGTAGCTCAGCTCGCCATGGTCCGGCTGCGGATCCATCGGGGCGGTGAGTCCCGGCTGCTTCTGTTCCTGCTCGGGAAAGGGTCCCGAGTGGTAGGTACCACGGGGATCCCTGGGCTGGTCAGTCTGCTTTGCTGAGTCACTCATAGTCCACCTACTAACGGTCAGGGTTCTAACGGGCAGGGTCATGCGGGACTGGCCATTGAGGCGGCTTCACGGTTCGCTTTCCACGGCTCCCTCCGTGGGCCATTGGGCGTCCGACTCTTCGAACCTAACGCAGGTTTGAGGACCAAGTCCACATCCTGATAGAAATTAGTCAGCAAACTTAGCAGTTGTTGAATTCGGTCCGGCTTGAGCCTACGTTGGGAGCAGGCGGGCCCGCCTGAGGCCAGATGGAGGTCGATGCATGAGTGATCCGGACGCCCCAGCAGGCAGCGGCAGGAATGAGACCCGCGAGGAACAGCTCGACCGCAACTGGATGGAGCTGTTGCAGGAGCTGCGGGTGCTGCAGACGGGCGTGCAGATCCTTGCCGGCTTCCTGCTGACCCTGCCTTTTCAGCAGCGGTTCAAGGAACTCGACGACTTCCAGATCGGCCTCTATCTGGTGAATGTGGCGCTTGCCGCCCTGACCACCGCCTTCATCCTCCTGCCGGTCAGCGTGCACCGGCGGCTGTTCCGCCACCGGCTCAAAGAGACTCTGGTGTCCAGTGCGGACAACATCACCAAGATCGCACTGGGCGGCGTGGCATGCCTCAGCGTCGGGACTGCGGCGCTGGTCTTCGACGTCACGGCCGGGCGCACCGCCGGACTCACCGCAGGGCTGGTACTGCTCGCGGTGCTGGCCGTCCTTCTCGTTTATGTCCCCCTGCATCTTCACCGGCAGGCCCGGAGATAGCAGGCCCGGAAGCCGGACAGAAACTGCCGGCTCCGCTCCAGTGAGGGCGGGGCATCAATCAAAAGAGCACGGAGGAACAATGCGTAAATGGGCCAAGGAACACGGGCTGCTGCTGGCAAACGTGGGGCTCTTCCTGGCGTTCTTTGGCGGCATGATCCTCACCGGCGCCAGCAACTACAGCGAAGACCAGCTCGCTCACGGGCAGCCGGCCGTCACCGTCGCGGAATATCTGGGCACCGGCGCTTTTGTGGAAGCCACGTTTGAAAACTGGGAGTCCGAATTCCTGCAGATGGGCATGTACGTCATCCTCACCGTGTTCCTTTTCCAGAAGGGCTCCTCGGAATCCAAACCCATGGGAAAGGACGCGCCGCAGGACGAGGATCCCCGCAATGCCACCATCAAGGACGCCACCCCGTGGCCCGTGAAGCGCGGCGGAGTGGTGCTGAAGCTTTATGAACACTCCCTTTCGATCATGTTCCTGCTGCTGTTCCTGGCCTCGTTCGTGCTGCACGGCATTGGTGGCGCCGACGATTACAACAGCGAGCAGGAGAGCCACGGCCAGCCGACAGTAAGCGTCTTGGGCTACTTCGCCACGAGCCGGTTCTGGTTCGAGTCTTTCCAGAACTGGCAAAGCGAGTTTCTCGCCGTGGCGGTGCTGGTGGGAACATCGGTCTACCTGCGCGAGAAGGGGTCCCCCGAATCCAAACCCGTCGCCGAACCGCACTACGAAACCGGCGCCTGAGCGCACCTGTCCAGCAAGGTCCGGCCTAGGGGCGAAGCATGCGGTGTTAAGCGCCTTCGAGCACCTGGGAAGTGGCCCACGCAAGGTATTTTGCGGCATTGGCGACGGCGTCTTCCGGGCTTGAGGCGACGTCCAGCAGCTGCGCCGCGGCCACCACGCCGTGTTCGGCCAGGTCCTCCGGCGTGACCAGGATCCGCCCCGCCACCACGATCACCGGGATGCCCCGTTCCCGGGCGGCGTCCGCGAGCGCGATGGGTGCCTTTCCGGTGAGGGACTGGGAGTCCATGGAACCTTCGCCGGTGATGACGAGGTCGGCGTCCTTGAGCTGCTCGGCCAGCCCGGTCAGCCCGGCGACGAGGGCGAAGCCGCCTTCGAGGGTGGCGTGCGTGAAGGCCAGGAACGACGCCGGGAAGCCGCCCGCCGCTCCGGATCCCGGGACGTTGACGTCCCGGCCCGTGGCCTCCCTGAGGATGGACGCCCAGTTGCGCAGGCCGGCGTCGAGCTTTTCGGCGGCGTCCTCATCAGCACCCTTCTGCGCGCCGAAGACGTGTGCCGCGCCGTCGGCGCCGTACAGCGGATTCTGAACGTCGACGGCGATCCGGAAGTTTACGGCGGTCAGGCGGGGATCGAGGCCCGAGACATCCAGGGCTGCCACTTCCGCGAGCGATCCGCCGCCCAGCGGCACCACGTTTCCGGCCGTGTCCAGGGGCTTGAGCCCCAGCGCACGCAGGGCGCCGCTGCCGCCGTCGGACATGGCCGAACCGCCAACGCCCAGCACGATCTCCGTGGCGCCGGCGTCCAGGGCCGCGGCAATCAGCTGGCCGCAGCCATAACTGTGGGCGCGGAGGGAGTTCTCCGGCGTCGGCTCCATGTGGGCCAGGCCGGAAGCCTGGGCAGTCTCGATCACAGCCGTGGCTCCGCCGAAAGCATCCTTCCGCAGCGCCCACGCCGCGCCGATTGGGGCGAGAATGGGCCCGACGACGGCGTTGAGCCGCTCTTCGTACCCGGCGGCAACGGCAGCTTCGAGCGTCCCTTCGCCGCCGTCGGCCACCGGAAACTGGTTGGCTACGGCGTCGGGATAGACGCGGAGGGCGCCTTCGGCGATGGCGGCGGCGGCTTCGATGGCGGTGAGGGAACCCTTGAACTTGTCCGGGGCGATGAGGATGCGCATGGCACCATCCTGCCAGCAAGGCTCAGGAACGCGCGCTTGCCGGTTCCGTCATGCCGGCTCCCTGAACCACTGATTGGCCGGAGCACGCGCCCGCCATCAGGCGCGTGCTTCCTCCTGGCCGGCGTATGTGTCCAGGAGTTCACGGGCGCCGCTTCCGTCCGGCCCTTCGGCGGAGAGGGCGGACCGCATGCCGTCCAGCTTCTCGGCGCCTGCGGGGAAAGGAGGCAGGAGCGGGACGTCCGGATCCGTCAGGACCTCGATCACCACGGGGCGGTCCGCCGCAAAGGCGCGGTCCCAGGCGCTGGCCAGTTGCCCCGGGGAATCGACCCGGATCCCCATCAAACCCAGCAGTTCCGCGTAGCCGGCATACGGAAAATCCGGGATCTCCTGACTGTCCGGGAACCGCGGCTCGGACTCTGTTTCCCGCTGCTCCCACGTGACTTCGGCGAGGTCGCGGTTATTGAAGACACAGACCACAAAGCGCGGATCAGCCCATTGCCGCCAGCGGTGTGCGACGGTCACCAGTTCTGCAATCCCCGCCATCTGCATGGCGCCGTCGCCCGACAGCGCCACCACCGGCCGCTCCGGCCGGGCAAGCTTGGCCGCGATGCCGTACGGAATGGAGCAGCCCATGCTGGCAAGAGTCCCGGACAGGTGCGCCGGCACTCCCGGCGGAAGGGTCAGCTGGCGGGCGTACCAATAAACGCAACTGCCGACGTCGACACTCACCTGGGCGTTGGCCGGGAGCCGGCCGTTGAGCTCTCGCACCACGAGTTCCGGGTTGACCGGCTTCGCCGGCACGCGGGAGCGCTCCTCCTGTAGCGCATGCCAGCTGTGAACCTGCTCCTCCACACCCGCGCGCCCCTGTTTGCGGGCCTCGCTGGCCGCCCCCTCGCCGCTTTCGCCGGCGGCTCCGTTTCCGAGGCGTGCGGTGAGTTCCCGCAGGGTTTCCGCAGCGTCCCCCACGAGGCCCACCTCCACCGGGTAGCGGTTGCCCACTTTCCGGCCGTCGATGTCGATCTGCACGGCCCGGGCGGCGCCCGGTTTGGGATAGAACTCGGTCCAGGGATCGTTCGAACCGATGATCAGCAGGGTGTCGCAGTGTCCCATCAGGTGGGCGCTGGCCGTGGAACCAAGGTGTCCCATGGTGCCCGCGGCAAAGGGCAGGGTCTCGTCGACGTAGGGCTTACCCAGCAGGCTGGTGGTGACGCCTGCGCCGAGCTTTTCCGCGATGGCCACTACCTCGGCCTGGGCATGCTTCGCGCCCTGGCCCACCAGGAGTGCCACCTTGCGGCCGGTGTCCAGCACCTCGGCGGCCTTCACGAGGTCGTCCTCGCGCGGCAGTACCCGCGCGGGCCGCCATTCCGGTGCGGTCACGATGATGCCGTGCTCCTGCTCCAGTTCCGGCGCCGGGGCCTTCTGAATGTCGTGCGGGACGATCACGACGCACGGCGTCCGCGTCTCAAGCGCCGTGCGGAAGGCGCGGTCCAGGACCATGGGAAGCTGCTCCGGGGTGCTCACCATCTGCGCAAACTGTGCCGCCACGTCTTTGAACAGGGTCAGGAGGTCGATTTCCTGCATGTACGCAGATCCCAGCACGCTGCGGCTCTGCTGCCCGATGATCGCCACGACCGGGACTCCGTCCAGCTTGGCGTCGTAAAGGCCGTTCAGGAGATGCACCGCACCAGGTCCCTGCGTGGACGTCACCACGCCCACTCCCCCGGTGTACTTGGCGTGGCCAACAGCCATGAATGCGGCAGTCTCCTCGTGCCGGGCCTGGACGAACTGGACGCCGCCCGACTTGCCGCCGTCGCCGGCGCGGCGGAGGGCACCCATAAAGCCGTTGATACCGTCGCCGCTGTATCCGAAGACCCTGTCCACGCCCCAGGCTTTGAGGCGTTCCACCATTACGTCGGCAACCAGCCGATCAGCCATTGAAGACTCCCCTGCTCAAGATGTGAAAGATACCGGGCTTGCCCTGCCCTCGGAGTATGGACTCTGGGCTACTCCTCGTGCCCCTGGTCCCCGCTCATCTGGTCCTCCGCCGGCGGCGTCTCACCCGGCGGCACGCCTCCGCCGGGCTCGAGTCCGGTGATGTTTCCATTCAGCGGGTCGGGGTTGGGCGAACCGGCAGGGTCTTTCCGTTCGGTTCCATGTTCCTTTTCGCCGGCCGCATCGGCGGAGCCGGGCTGGTCCGGGTTGGCGGGGTCGTTTTCGGGGTGATAGCTGCTCATGTTCCTGCGGTCCTCCGTGGTTAGGGTCGTATGCAAATACAACGGACTTTGGTGACGGTGGAGCTCGGCCCTCCGGGGCCCCGGGGGCACTGGACTACCCGGGGGCACTGGACTAATTGTAAGCATGCTGATGATTCTGGACCAGTCAGATGCCGCGAAATCCGGCCACGCCGGAGGTTCCGGCTAGGACCAGGCGCCCCGGCTCACCAGAACTTCCCTCAGCAGGTCGGCGCGGTCGGAGACGATGCCGTCCACGCCGAGGTCCAGGAGCCTGTGCATCTCGGCCGGCTCGTTGATGGTCCACACGTGGACGTACAGCCCC
Organism: Arthrobacter sp. 05T444; assembly: GCF_056395905.1. NCBI lineage: Bacteria > Bacillati > Actinomycetota > Actinomycetes > Micrococcales > Micrococcaceae > Arthrobacter > Arthrobacter sp. 05T444. The sequence goes on along the minus strand of NZ_JBFTKK010000008.1, from coordinate 15,623 downwards.
AGGTCGTGGGCGCGGCGGACAAAGCCGGGGGTCACCACCTGAACAGCACGGTAGCGGACCGGCACCTGCAGGGCATCGACGTCGCGCAGCACACGGCCCACGACCGCCCGCGCCAGCGCACCCACACCGGGCACGGCCAGCAGCGGCGAGAGCGCCACGAAGGCTGCATTGGCCGCCGTCCCCGCGGAGGAGGCAGTGCGGCGGCTGAGCAGCCGCAGTACCGCCCGGCGTCGGCGGTCCGAAAAGCTGGCGATGAGGACACGGTCGTGCAGGGCGTGCCGCTCGATGGCGGCCGCGAGGCTGCGGACTGAGTTCCAGTCCTTGACGTCGAGATTGAACCGGGCGTCGGGGAAGGCGGCCACGAGTTCATCGAACGTTGGCACCGGTTCCAGGCCCCCGATCCTGGCCCGTGCAACCTCGGCGGCGGTCAGCTCTGCGATCCGTCCGGCGCCGTCCGTGATCCGGTCCAGTGCCGCGTCGTGAAAGAGGAGCAGCACGCCGTCGGATGTCGTGTGCACGTCCGTTTCCAGGTACCGGTAGCCGATCCCGACGGCGGCGCGGAACGCTGCCATGGAGTTCTCCAGGCCCTCGCGGGAGAAGCCACGGTGCGCCATGGCGACGGGCGCGCCTCCGGCGGCACCGGCGCCACGGCCCGAAGGGGAGAAAAAGGGCAGAGCCACGGTCGTTTTACGGCAGCCTGACGCCGAGTTCGGCGAGCTTTTCCTCGAGAATCTGGGCCACGCCGTCGTCGTCAAAGTGCGGTGCCTGCTGCCCGGCGGCGCGGATCGCCTCCGGATGGCCGCTGGCCATCGCGTAACCGTGGCCGGCCCAGCGGAGCATTTCGATGTCGTTGGGCATGTCACCGAAGGCCACCACGTCCGCGGCGTCGATTCCCCGCGACGCAGCGTATTCAGCCAGCGTCACGGCCTTGTTAATGCCCGGGACCGACAGCTCCAGCATGGCGACGGTGGGTGCCGAGTGCGTGACGGTGGCTAGATTACCGACTGCTGGAGTCACCTCCGCGAGGAAGTCATCCGCGGTGCCTTCGCGGACGATGGCGAGAAACTTCACGACGGCGTCATCCGCCGTGAGCGTCTCGGCCAGCGGAGCGGGGGTGAACTCGGAAAGAAGCTCACTGGAGCCGTTCTCGATGAAGCCCGGTTCCAGGTGGAAGCCGGTGAGGGTCTCGGCGGCAAACAGGGCTGCGGGACGAAGTGTCTTGATGATCCGGCGGGCCTCGAAAACGTCCGCGAGGGCCATGGTCCGGGCGGATACCAGCTGGCCCGCCTCGAGGTCCCACACCACCGCGCCGTTCGAACAGATCACCGTGCCGGTGTGCCCCAGCTGCTCTTCGAGCGGGTGCAGCCAGCGCGGCGGGCGGCCCGTGACAAAGACAAGTTCGACGCCGGCCTCCCGGCAGGCGTGGAATGCCCGGACCGTGCGGCCACTGATCTTTCCGTCGTGCCCAAGGATCGTTCCGTCTATGTCACTTGCTACCAACCGCATCCTGCCAGTCTACGTGGGCACGGTCAGACGCCGTCCCCCGCGGCCGCCGGGGCCGAGTCCTGCCGCGTGGCCGGTGTCTTGGCGGCCGGGGCCTTGGCTGCCGGGGTCCGCTCGGCCTCGTTTTCACGCCCGGTCTGGCTTTCGGCAGCCAGGGCCTGCGTTGCCGCCCAGCTCGCCAGGAGCCGCAGGGCGTCCGCGGAGGGAGAACCGGGCTCGGGCGGATAGATAAACAGTGAGAGTCCGGTGTCCGCGGAGAGGTCCATCGCCTCGAACATCAGGTGCAGCTCGCCGACGACGGGGTGGTGGAAGTGCTTGAATCCGGTGGTGTGGCGGCGCACGTTGTGCGCGGCCCAGCGGGTGCGGAACTCGCCGCTGCGGGTTGAGAGCTCGCCCACGAGGTCGCTCAGTCCCCGGTCGAATGGGTCGCGGCCGGCCTCGGCGCGCAGGATGGCCACCATGTTGTTGGCCGCCAGCTCCCAGTCGGGGAAGAAACGGCGGGAGCGTTCCTCCTCCAGGAAGATGAACCGGGCGTAATTGGCCGGCCGCCCTGGGCTGACGTACATCTCGGAGTGCAGCGCATAGCCCAGCCGGTTGGCGGCCAGGATGTCCATGCGCCCGTTGCGCACGAACGCCGGGGCGTCGGTGATCGAATCGAGGGCGAACTGGACGCTCGGCCGGACGCGCTGCTGGGCGGGACGACGCCGCGGCTGTGTGGTGTTGGCAGCCCGGGCCAGGTCGAACAGGTGCGACCGTTCGGCGTCGTCGAGCTGAAGTGCCCTGGCCAACGCCTCAAGCACGCTCTCCGACACGCCGCCGAGGCTTCCGCGCTCCAGCCGGGTGTAGTACTCGACGCTCACGCCCGCAAGCGTCGCCACTTCCCCTCGGCGGAGTCCGGGCACCCGCCGTTTACCGCCGTAGACCGGCAGTCCAGCCTGTTCCGGGCTGATTTTGGCGCGTCGGGAGGCGAGGAAGTCACGGATCTCGTTGCGGTTATCCATAGCCTCAAGGCTAGGAGTTTGCGGGGCCCGGAGGGAGTCCCTGCCAGTACCTGTATCAGCAGTGACTCCCTCATCCGAACCAAACAGGGTTGTATGGATGGTGCCCCGCCCCGCTCGCGGCCGACAAGGTCCGCCGGGTGATCCCCTCTGGCGGGGCATTGCCAACCGATCCTGAAACAGGAGACACATGCTTACCGCCAACGCTTACGCCGCCCCGTCCGCTGACGGGGAACTCGTTCCCACCACCATCGAGCGCCGGGACGTCGGCGCCCACGATGTCCTGATCGAGATCAAGTACGCCGGCATCTGCCACTCAGACATCCACACCGTCCGGGGCGACTGGGGACCCCAGCAGTACCCGCTGGTCCCCGGCCACGAAATCGCCGGCATCGTCACCGAGATCGGCGCCGAGGTCACCCGGCACCAGGTGGGCGACCGCGTCGGCGTCGGCTGCATGGTCAACTCCTGCATGGAGTGCGCCAACTGCCTCAAGGGCGAGGAGCAGTACTGCCTCGCCGGCATGACAGGCACCTACGGCGCCGTGGACCGCGACGGAACCATCACCCAGGGCGGCTACTCCACCCACGTCGTAGTGGCCGAAGATTTCGTGGTCACCATCCCTGAGGGCATCGAACTCGACGTCGCCGCTCCCCTGCTGTGCGCCGGCATCACCACCTACTCGCCGCTGCGCCACTGGGGCGCCGGCCCCGGCAAGAAGGTCGCGGTTGTCGGCCTCGGCGGGCTCGGCCACATGGCCGTCAAGCTCGCCCACGCCATGGGCGCCGACGTCACTGTTCTCTCCCAGTCCCTGAAGAAGCAGGAAGACGGCCTGCGCCTGGGTGCGGACGCCTACTTCGCCACGAGCGATCCCGGCACGTTCGAACGGCTCGCGGGCACCTTCGACCTGATCATCAACACGGTCAGCGCGAAGATCGACATCAGCTCCTATCTGCAGCTGCTGACCCTCGACGGCGCCCTGGTCAACGTGGGCGCACCGGCGGAACCGCTCCCGGTGAACGTGTTCTCACTCATCATGGGGCGCCGGTCCTTCGCAGGCTCCGCCATCGGCGGCATCCGCGAAACCCAGGAAATGCTCGACTTCTGCGCCGAACACCAGCTCGGCGCGGAGATCGAGGTCATCCCGGCCAGCAAGATCAACGACGCCTACGAACGCGTCCTGGTCTCCGACGTCCGGTACCGCTTCGTCATAGACACCGCCACCCTCAGCTAAGCGTTGCCACAGGGGCATTGGCACTGAACGACTACTGAGAAAGTGAAGACAATGACAGACACTAAGGAACCTTCCGGCGCGGAGAAGTTGTTTGGCGATTTCGCGCCCGCACTGGTGGGCTTCACGGACGATGTCCTGTTCGGCCAGGTCTGGGAGCGACCGGAGCTGACCCCGAAGGAGCGCAGCCTTGTAACGGTCGCGAGTCTCATCACGAGCGGCAGCACTGAGCAGCTGGCCCACCACCTGGGCAGGGCCAAGGACAATGGCGCCAGCGAGCAGGAGCTCATCGAGGTGATCACCCACCTGGCCTTTTACGCTGGATGGCCGAAGGCGATGTCCGCCATGGCGGTCGCGAAGGACCTCTTCCGAGCCAGCTAGTTCCACCATTGACTCCGCAGCCCCGTCCGGGGCTGCGGAGGGTGGAAGGGACAAAAGCCGCACCGATTCCGGGCTTTTTCAGGGCACATTCAGGCCGCCCGGCGAGTCCTTTCCCATCGGGTCATTTCAGGCACATAGTTATCCCATGAGCGACCAGCGACGACGCGTCCAGCCTAAGGTGCTGCTGTTCCTTGTAACGCTGGGGGTCCTTATGTCCGTCCTGGCAGGCGTCTTCGTCTGGGTACAGGGCCACCCTGGCAACCGGGCGGCCGCCCCGGCCATTCCTCCGGCAACGTCCGCATCCCCCACCGCCACTCCCTCGCCAAAGGCGACGCCTTCGGCTCCCGCGGTCCCCGTCGACAAGCTCCGGGGGCGGGGCGTCAACATCCTGCTGCTGGGCAGCGACACCCGGGAGCCGAATGCGAAGGCGGCCGCCGCGAGGGTCGCCACGGACCAGCGGGCGGACGCGATCATCATGGTTCACATCACCGCGGACCGCAGGCATGCCTACGGGATCTCCGTCATGCGGGACACCTGGGCTGCCATTCCGGGCCACGGCTTCTCCAAAATCAATGACGGCCTGGCTTTGGGAGGCGTACCCCTTATGACGCAGACCGTCGAGTCACTCTTCCGGGTGCACATCGACCACACTGTCCTGATCGACTTCGGACGGTTCACGGGGTTGGTGGACGCCTTGGGCGGGGTTGAAGTGGACGTCAGGACGCCGTTCACTTCAACCCACGACAGCGGCCACGTGTTCAGGCCCGGCAAGCAGACCCTCACCGGTGCCCAGGCACTTGAGTTTGTCCGCGAGCGCTACGCATTCGCTGACGGCGACTACCAGCGGGTGCGGGACCAACAAACCTTCGTGAAGGCGCTGATCGCAAAGCTCCTCAGCCCGAAAACGCTGACGAACCCGGAGACGCTCCGTAAGGTGGTCAGCTCCGTCTCCTCGTTTTTCGCCGTCAATGCCGGCCTGGACGCGCCAGCCGTGGCGGGACTGGCGTACAGCCTGCGGAATATCCGGCTGCAGGACAGCGTGTTTTTTGCCCTTCCCACGGCGGGTGTCGGCACGTCCGACGACGGACGGTCAATAGTTCTGCAGGACCCGGCAGCCATCACCAAGATCAGGACGGCCCTTGCCGGGGACCGCGTGGCCCAGTACATCAAGGATTCGGGGATCCAACCCGCCCGCTGAAGCCTGGCGCCGCCTCCGGACGTACCGCCTACAGCCCTGGCGCCTCTCCAAGCTCCGCCCGCAGGTGCGAAAGCCGCCCGTAAGCACTGTCCCGGTAGGCCAGCAGCGCGTCCCGGTCATCCGGATCGATGCCCAGGAAACCGAGGCCGCTTTTGAGGCCAAGGTTTCCATCCTTGACCATCACGGCTAGCGCTTCCGGAGCCGCAAACCGATCACCGTAGGCCCTTTCCAAAGTACGGAACGATGATTCGTAGACGTCCAGTCCCGCCATGTCCCCGATCGCAAAGGGCCCGAACAAAGCCAGGCGGAACCCAAAGGTGTTTCTGACTACTGTGTCGATCTGCTCAGGTGTAGCGGCACCATCGTCAACAATCTGAACCGCTTCCTTGTACAGCGCGAACTGGAGCCGGTTGGCGACGAATCCCGGCGTGTCAGCCACCTTTGCCGGTGTCTTACCCACGCCGCGGATGAGCTCCTCGGCGAGGTCCAGGACAACGGGGTCTGTGTCCGGGCCGGGTATGAGTTCGACACCGGGGATAAACGGGGCGGGATTCATCCAGTGGACGCCGAGGAACCGCTCCGGACCGGCCACCGACAGGGCCAGTTCTCCGATGGGGATGGCTGAGGTGTTCGTGCCGATGACAGCGCCGGCCGGAGCAGCCGTCGAGATCCGGCGAAGGATATTGGCTTTTAGCCCTGGGTCTTCTGGAACCGCCTCGGCGATGAAGTCCGCCGCCGCCACCGCTTCCTCAATGCTGCCCGCAGCGGCAAGGTTTCCCGCAATGACCTCGGCCGCCCCCTCCGGGAACAGTCCGTGGGCCTCGAACCCGCGGGCTTGTTCGACTAGCCTGACGCGCGCCCGTTCGGCGGTCTCGCCGTCGACGTCGCCCAGTGCGACTTCGTAGCCGTGCAAAGCCAGTACCTGCGCGATTCCGCCGCCCATGTAGCCTGAGCCGACGACGGCCGTGGTTGTAAAGGTGTCAACGATTGTCATGAACATGCTCCTAGGAAAGGTCGGGCGCGCAGGACCGAAGGGCCGGGCACGGTTAGCGGATCGTGTAACCGCCGTCGACGGCCAGCGTGTGGCCCGTGATCAGCGAGGCGGCGTCACTGAGCAGAAACGCGATCGCCCCCGCGATGTCTTCCGGTTCACCGAACCGTCCCATCGGGATTCTGGACAGCAGCTCCGCAGCCCATTCAGGTCTGCTGAGGGTCGATGCTGTCAGTTCCGTGCGCACGAAGGTCGGTGCGACGGCGTTGACCCGGATTCCGGCCGGGGCCCATTCCAGAGCCAGGATCTTGGTGAGATGGATCAGGCCGGCCTTGCTGGTCCCGTAGGCTGCCCGTTCCTCGATTCCGACGATTCCCGCCTGGGACGCGACGTTGACGACGGCGCCCGGCGTTCCCCGGTCCATCCAGTGCTGCGCGATGGCCGTGGTCAGGAAGAAGCTGCCCTTGAGATTGGTGTCAAAAACGGTATCCCAGTCGTCGGCTGTCAGTTCCAGCGCCGGCTTGGGTACATTGACGCCTGCGTTGTTGACCAGCAGATCAATACCTCCGCTGTCATGCATCAGGGTGGCAGCGAATCGACGCAGGTCCTTGGTCCGGGTCACGTCGATGGGAAGGGAGGGCGTTCCGTACCGTTCGCTGATCTGGCGGGCACTTGAGGCGTCACGGCTGGTTCCATACACGGTGGCGCCGCACTCGGCAAGGCCATCGGCGATGGCCTTGCCGAGTCCGCGGGATGCCCCCGTGACCAGTGCATTCTTGCCGTCCAGGCGGAAATTCAGCACCCTGGCCCTTAGCTTTCGAAGGTGTGGTCCGACCAGGGCAGGGACGTGCCGCGGTACTTCGCCGCCCTGACGTCGCCCGAACGGGCGTGGCCCTCGAACCGTTCCACCCTGGATGCGCGGCCGCAGAGCTCACCGAAGAAGGCGCTGGACTCGGTGTTGGTCACTTCCTGGTACGTGACGGTGCGCAGGTACTTGCCCACCCAGAGGCCGCCGGTATACCGGGCGGCGCCGCGGGTAGGAAGCACATGGTTGGTGCCGATGACCTTGTCCCCATAGGACACGCAGGTCCCTTCGCCGAGGAAGAGTGCGCCGTAGTCGTGCATCTTGTCAAGGGCTTCGCGCGGGTTCTGCGTGAGGATCTGAACGTGCTCGTAGGCGTACTCGTCGGCCAGGACGTACGCTTCGTTAAGATTTTCAACGACGTGGACTGCGCCCCAGTCGCGCCATGCGGCCGCGGCGTAATCGCGGGTGGGCATGTCCACGAGGATGGTGTCGATGTGCTCGATGACTTTGCGGCCCAGCTCCCCGCTGGTAGTGATCAGGACGGCGGGCGAGTCTGGCCCGTGCTCGGCCTGGGACAGGAGGTCGACGGCGACGATGAACGGGTCCGCGTGTTCGTCGGCAACGATGAGGACCTCGGTGGGCCCGGCGAAGAGGTCGATGCCGACCTCACCGAAGAGCTGGCGCTTGGCTTCGGCGACGAAGGCGTTGCCGGGGCCGGCCAGCATGTTGACCGGCTTGATGGTTTCGGTGCCGATGGCCAGCGCGGCGACCGCCTGGATGCCGCCCAAAAGGTAGATCTCGTCGGCACCGGCCAGATACATGGCCGCGACGGTGGCGTCCGGCACCTCGCCCTGGATCAGCGGGGTGCACGCCGCGACGCGCTCCACGCCGGCGACCTTGGCAGTAATGATGGTCATGTGGGCGCTGGCCAGCAGCGGGTACTTTCCGCCGGGTATGTACGCGCCGGCAGCCTGGACCGGTACGTTCTTCTGCCCGAGGAACACTCCGGGCAGGGTTTCGATTTCGAAGTCGGACAGGGACGCAAGCTGCTTCTGCGCCATGACCCGGACCTGTTCCTGGACGAACTTGATGTCCTCAATGGTCTGCTCCGGAACGCGGGCCATGATCTCGTCAAGCTGATCCTGGCTCAGGAGAAACGATTCGGGCGCGTACTTGTCGAACTTCTCCGAATACTCGCGGACGGCTGCGTCGCCGCGTTCGCGGATATCTGCGATGACGCCCTCCACGGTCGCCCGGACCTCGGGCGTACTTCCCCGGGCCACGCTGTTCCGGGCAGGCTCTTTCAGCATCGTTGACTCCACGGCCGAACTGATTTCATTTGTAACCGTCATCAGGCTTACCTTCCATCTTCATTGATGGGCGACTGCTGGAGCGCCCCGATCCAAGCCATCCGGCCTGCATGATGAACGAGTGTATACGTATACATTTTTCGACACAAGGGCTTGTAGTGATGAATTGAATACGTATACACTCCTTTTCACGAGGCAGCCGGTGTGGCTGCGCTCACAGTCCGGTCGAAGACAAAGGAGTCTCTGAATGAGCACCCCCGCGACAACAGCAACCCCAGCGCCACCCGCCATTGATCCAAAGATGCGCCGCAAGGCCCTCGTCTCCTCCGTGCTGGGCAGCTGCATCGAGTGGTACGACTTCTACGTCTACGGCGTCGCCGCTGCCATCATCCTCAACTCGCAGTTTTTTCCGCAGGCGAGTCCGTTCGTCGGTATCCTGCTCTCCTTCAGCACCTACGCTATTGGCTTCGCGGCGCGCCCCATCGGAGGCGTCATCTTTGCCCACTTCGGCGACCGCCTGGGCCGGAAGAAAATGCTCATGATGACGCTCGGTCTGATGGGCGGCGGCACCTTCCTCATCGGCTGCCTGCCCAACTTCGCCACGATCGGCATCGCCGCCCCGATCCTGCTGGTCCTCCTGCGGATCGTGCAGGGCATCGGCGTCGGCGGCGAATGGGGCGGCGCCGCGCTGATGGCCACCGAGTTCGCCCCGGCCGAGCGGCGCGGGTTCTTCGGCTCCTGGCCGCAGATCGGCGTGCCGGAAGGGACACTGCTGGCCAACGGCGCCTTCTACATCATGGGCTACCTGATCTCACCGGAGGCTTTTGTGGCCTGGGGATGGCGCATCCCGTTCCTCGTCTCGATCCTGCTGGTGGCGCTCTCCTTCTACATCCGCAGCAAGGTGGACGAATCCCCGGCGTTCGAAGAAATCAAGCGCAAGGGTGAGATCGAGAAGATGCCGGTGGTCAAAGTCATCAAGACCCGCCCGCTGACCATCCTCAAAGTCATCATGATGCGGTTTGCCGAGAACGCGAACTACTACATCTACACGACGTTCCTGCTCGCCTACGGCCCCGCAGTGCTGCTGGAAAAGAACAGCATCCTGCTGGCCACCATGATCATGGCAGGCCTGGGCATCTTCTCCATCCCGTTCTGGGGCTGGGTATCCGACCGCTGGGGACGCCGCTACACCGTGATCGCCGGAGCAACCACCATGCTCCTGATGGCCTTCCCCTTCTTCTGGGCCGTGCAGACAGGTGACTTCCTGATGCTCGTGCTCGTGCTCATCTTGACCTGCAACGTCGGCCGCGACCTCTGCTATTCCGTGGAACCGGCCTACTTCACCGAACTCTTTGAACCCAAACTGCGCTATTCCGGAGCCTCAGTCGGTCCGCAGGTCGCGGCTGTCTTCGCCGGAGGCTTCGCACCGCTGATCGCCACGGCACTCATCGGTCCTGAGTTCGACCGGTACTGGCTCGTTGCCCTTTACATGGTGGTCACGTCGATCATCACCATTGTAGGAGCGCTGTGGTCGCCTGAGACGGCGCCCCGGGTCCGGTTCCGCCGTGGCCTTAGCGCCGAATACGACCCGACAACCGGCCGGTAATACCCCGCCACTGCAAAGGCAGGCGGCTGCCTCCAAAGGCAGTCGCCTGCAGGTGCAGGTCCGAAACTTTGGCTACTCTGAAACAACGGAGAGCGGGAATCCTCTGCGCACCTGCGGCGTAAACAAGATGAAAGGAGGGCGACGCAATGGTTACCAGCCGTGATGTGGCAGAACTGGCCGGCGTCTCACAGGCCACCGTGTCCAGAGTCATGTCCTCCTCCGCGAAGCTTTCGCCTGCCACGAAGGCGCGCGTTCAGGCAGCCATGGAAACCTTGGGCTACGTACCTCATGCCGGCGCCCAGGCCATGAAGACCAGGAAAACGAACACCATCGGAGTGGTGGTTGCCGACCTCACGAACCCCTTCTACCCGGAGGTTCTTGACGAGCTGAGCCGCGAGCTCGACTCAGCGGGCTTCCGCGTCGTTATCTGGAACGCGGGCGGCGGCAGTCACCACGACGCGTTGAAGGCCATCCGGGAACATGCCGTCGACGGAGTCATTTTCACGACCGCCACGGAAGACTCGCTGGAACTGCAGGCTGCCATAGAAAAGAACAGCCCCATCGTCCTGATCAACCGCGTCGTGGAAGGCCTGGAATGTGACCAGGTCACCAGCAGCAACACTGACGGCGGCGCCGCCGTCGCCGATTATCTGGTGGCCAACGGCAAAACCAAGGTCGCGTTCATCGGTGGCGCTGAAAACGCAAGCACCTCCCGCGAGCGCGGCCTGGGGTTCCTCGGCAGAATGGCGGAGCGGGGGCACACCGTTCCGGAACATTTCCGTTTCCAGGGCGGCTTTTCCCACGACATCAGCGCCCAGGTCATGAACAGGCTGCTCTCACGCGCGGACCGTCCACAGGCTGTTTTCTGCGCCAACGACCTGATGGCCTTTGGCGCCCTCGATGCCCTGCGCGCCAACGAGATCCAGCCCCAGGATTGCTGGGTGATCGGCTACGATGACGTCGACATGGCCGCCTGGGACTCCTTCAGCCTGACCACCGTCCGGCAGCCCAGCCGCGAGATGGCCCGTGTCGGGGCGCGGATGCTGCTGGAACGCATCCACAGTCCGGGCCAGCCGGCCCGGCGGGTCAACTTCCCGTGCGACCTGATCGTCCGCGGAAGCACCAAGGCCACCAGCGGCTCCTGACCGCCGGCGCTTCCGTGAGCTGACCTGGCCGGGCTTTGGGAGCCTGGCGCCGCCTCCGGACGTAAACTGGTGGTGGCAAAGGAGCGAACGGCAATGGATGGCGAAGCTCGTGATTCCGGGCTGGTACACCCCGCAACGTACATCGGCGGGCGGAACATCAGCGGTTGCCCCGTGGCCGCCGTCAGGAGCCGGTGGTCGCCGTGACCGCGGTGTCGACGCGGCGCCTCCTGATCGGGCTCCTCGTCTTCCTGGCCTTGCTCCTCGGTTACGTTCCGGCTGCACCTCCTGCGCAGGCAGTATCGCTGAGGGGCCATGACATCTCCTGGCCCCAGTGCCCGACGGCGGTCGGCGGCTTTGGCCTGCCTCTCCCGCCCGCGTCATCCCAGTTCGTCGTGGTGGGCCTGACGAAGGGTCTCCCCTTCACCGAAAACCCGTGCCTTGCCAGCCAGGTGGGCTTCGTGAGGACCAGCGGCAAGCCCGCCCAGGCGTACACCATGGCGGCTTTCCCCACCGCGGCGCAGCTCACAACGTACCGGTCGCAGGGGCCGTGGTCTGCCGCCACCCGGGCCGGCCAGCTGTCCAACGTGGGCTACGCCGAAGCACGTTTCGCAGTGGCCAGCCTTACCCGGACAGGATTCACGCCGCGGGTGGTCTGGATCGACGTCGAACCCCGGCCCGCCCAGCCCTGGCCCACGGCCACTGCCCTGCAGCAGCGCGAAAACCGATATGTCATCGAGGGCCTGATGCGCGGCCTGCGGGATGCCCGCTTCTCCTATGGCGTCTATTCCTTCGCCTCCGGCTGGGCAAGCATTACCGGTTCTTGGCGGCTGCCCGGCGTGCCCGTCTGGGCCACGGCCGGCCGTCTCGATTTCCCCTCCGAGGCCCTCGATCTCTGCCGCAAGCCCAGCTTCTCCGGTGGGCGTGTGTACCTGTCACAGTGGTACGACGACGTCCGGGACTACGACCTGACCTGCGACCCGTACGCGTTCACTCCCCTGCCCGTCCCTGCGTCCGCCTTGTCGCGGTCGACGGCGGACTTTAACGGGGACTGGAACACCGACATCCTGGCCCGGGTCACGGCCACCGCAGAGCTGCGGATGTACCCGGGGACCGGGCACGGCGGCAGGCTTCCCGGCCAGCGCATCGGTACCGGCTGGAACGGTTTCAACGCACTTGAGACCCCTGGCGACTTCAACGGCGACGGCCCGCTGGACGTGCTTGCCCGTGAGACGGCCACCGGCAACCTCTGGCTCTACCGCGGCAACGGCACCGGCGGATTCCTGGCCCGCGTTAAGGTGGGCATCGGCTGGAACATCTTCAGCGCCATCATTGGGCCGGGTGACTTCAACGGCGACCAGCGCGTCGACGTCCTGGCGCGTGAAACCGCCACTGGAGGCCTCTGGCTGTACCGCGGCAGCGGCACCGGAGGATTCCTGCCGCGCGTCAGGGTGGGCACCGGGTGGAACGTCTTCAATGCCCTCGTGGGCCCCGGCGACTTCAACGGCGACGGTGCCGTGGATGTGCTGGCACGGGAAACAGCCACCGGCCTGCTGTGGCTGTACCCCGGCAGCGGTACCGGCGGCTGGCTCCCCCGCGTCAGGGTAGGCGTCGGCTGGAACGTCATGACCGCCGTCGTCAGCCCCGGTGATTTCAACGGTGACCGCACCGCTGACGTGCTGGCGCGTGACGCCGCCGGCGTGCTGTGGCTCTACCCCGGCAGCGGCGCCGGCACCTTCCTTTCACGTGTGCGGGTGGGGGCCGGCTGGAACGGGCTCGCCCCGCTCTTCTGAGCACGTTGCGGCGGCATGGTCCGTTAGAGGCACCTGGGCTGGAAGGCGGGGTCGGCGGGACCGGCCGTCATCCCGAGAGCGTTGGCAACGAGCTGCCGGACCACGGGGTCGTTGGGAGTCTGGTCGTGTCCGATCAGATCGGCCGGGCACTTGTCCTGGATGGTGATGTTGGTGACCTGCCTCGCCGGACCTGAGAGGAACTGGCTTTGGTAGGGAGTGACCACCTCGTCGTGCGTGGTTGAAATCACGGTGTAGGCAGGACCTGCCACCGTGTCCCCGATGGAGTTCAGTTTCTGCAGGAACGCCGATCCTGCCTGCTGGTCTGCGCACGCGGCGCAGGCGAAACCGGCGGAACCGGCCACCGGCGGCACGACGTCCGGCGGCGGGCCAATTACTCCCTGCGTTCCGTGGTTGGAGGGTGCGATTCCCACGAGCTGGTTGACCTTTTTGGCCCCGCCGAGGAATCCCATATAGTAGCGCGGCATCATTCCACCCTGGCTGTGTCCCACCAGGTTCACCTTCTTTGCCCCCGTCGCAGCCAGCACCGCATCAACGAACGGGGCGAGCTCCCGGGCGGAGTCGGCTACGGGTGCCGTGGCGTCCACTCCGTTGGTTTCGCCGTAGTTAAGGGCGAAGACGCAGTACCCCGCGTTCTTGAGGTACGGAGACATGGTGACCCAGTTCTTCGCCATGTTCTCGAAGGTCCCGGGAACCAGGATCACCGGATAGGGGTGGGCCGCCGACGGCTTGCAGGACCAGTCATTGGCTCCGGGAGGAGAGACATCGATGGCGTCGGCCTGGGCGGGCAGCGCACCGAGGCAGCCGGCAAGGAGCGCGACGGCGGCTATTGAGACAGTTTTCTTGAGCAGCGACATGGAAACCTCTTCGTTTTGCGTGTCTGCGGGACGTGCGCCGGCCAGAATGGCCACGGTGAGAGTGTGACCTAGATCATGGGGCGGCCTTTCGAGCGTAGGCAGCCCGCATGCCTGCCCACATGCCCTTTGCACTTCTGTGCATGCATTCAGCCCGGCCGCCGCTGGTCCTGACCAAAGGCGATCGGCCTCCCAGGCCGCTAAGTTACTGACGAGTACGCGTGTGGCGTGGGAGGACCTGCACGGGAGGACCTGGCGAGAGCAACCCGGCTACGTGCACGAATGTTCAGGAGCCGCTTCCCCGGGACACTGCTGAAGCCAGTCTTTAGGGGCAGCGGATTGTGCTGCCTGCCGCCGGCGTTTCGCGTCCAGAGATGCCGAAGCTGGCTCCAGGCGTGCTGAGACCGTGGAGCCAGCCTTTTCGGCAAGTGCCCCTCGAGATGAAGGCTGTTCAAGCCTCCCCCCAACAAGGTTTGAAGAACACTTGCGAGACACAGGCTATGCGCATGCCGGGACGCAAGCAACGGTTCCGGCTAACTGGCCCGGCGTTTCCGCTGGAGAAGAGTGCCGCCGTCGTTCGCCCAGCCGATGACCACCTTGCAGGCAGGCATTCCTATACCCATCTCATTGAGGGGTCATGCACCCCGCTGATAGCAATGTTTTCCCAAGTCCTGCACCCCACAGTGGTTGCGCGGGGCAACGACAACGCACTGTCGGCCCCGCAAGGCATGAAGTCCCCGGTGATCACAACGCTCCGGGAACGGCCTGGGTATCGATGACCGGGGGCCGCGGGGCCTTTCCGGCCCCTAAACGAAGGAGGCGCAGACAGATGTCGCAGGAATCTACAAACACAGGCGGGGTATCCCGCCGTACGCTCTTGCGGCTGGGGGCAGCCGGAGGAGCCGGCGCCGCGCTCGTCGCGGCGCAGGGCTGGGCTGGCCCGCTGCTCGCCCAGAAAGGTCTGCTCTCGCCGGACGGTGCTTTCGCTGCCACGTCAACGGCGCTTGGCGACCTGATCTTCTATATCGAGGCCTTCCCGACCAGCCCGCTGATCATCGCCCCGTTTACCGACAAGCTGACTATTCCCAAGGCCCTGGCCCCTGTACCCAAGGTGGGCGACAGCTTTGTGAAGGGCTACAGCGAGTGGAACGAACCGCCAGGCCCGGGCCAGGGCCAGCAGAGTTCCTTTAAGAATGAGCAGCACCAGATCTGGCCGAACAAAGTGGGCTATCCGGACCCGCTCGTCTATAAGATCGACCTGCTGTTGCGGCAGCACGCGTTCACCACCTCGCAGGTGCTGCCGATCGACGCAAACGGCCGCCCGACAGTCTCGTTTGACGATAAGGGCAAGACGTACCCTGCGGGCACCAAGCGGACTTTGCCGCAAAGCACGATCTATGGCTTCAACGGGACCTTCCCCGGACCCATGATCAACGCCGAATACGGCAGGCCGGCGCTGGTCCGCTTCGAGAACCACTTGGACGAGAACCCGCTCAACCTGGATCGCCAGGACTTCGGTTCCCCGGACTGGTCCTTCCTGACCCACCTGCACAACGGCCACACGGCACCGGAGAGCGACGGCAACCCGCACTACTCCATGACCAGCGGGCCCAAGTACGAGGGCTACCTGCCGAAGACGTTCTGCGACAACCTGTATCTGAACTGGCCCGCCGGTGGAGATGACCGCGAGAAGCAGAGTTTCTTCTGGTTCCACGACCACCGCATGGACCACACAGGTTCAAATGTTTACAAGGGCATGGTGGGGCTGTACCCGATCTATGACCCGAAGAACG